>JBGSMF010000302.1:0-20500 GCA_041740315.1 Thermoflexales bacterium | reverse complement strand
GAGCGAATGGTAGGGCACTGGCAGAATATGTTAGAGGGCATTGTGGCGAACCCGGACGCGCGGCTGTCCGAGCTGCCGCTGCTGACGAGGGGTGAGCGAGAGCAAGTGCTGGTTGAGTGGAACGCGACGGCGGCACCCTATCCTCGTGAGCGCTGCGTTCACGAGTTGTTTGAAGCGCAGGTTGAGCAGAGGCCGGATGCGGTGGCGATAGCCTCGGCCCAAGGTCATCTGAGCTATCGTGAGCTAAATTGCCGCGCTAATCAACTGGCTCACTCTCTGCAAAAGCTCGGCGTCAAGCCGGGCAAGTTTGTTGGGCTGTGTCTGGACCGCTCCATCGAGATGATCATAGCTATTCTGGGGGTGCTCAAGGCGGGCGGAACCTACATTCCCATTGACCCAGAATGTCCCTCGGAGCGCATGGCCTTTATGCTGCAAGACACCCAGGTATTTGTCCTGGTGACTGGGCAGTCATTCCTCGACCGACTGCCCGAGTGTATTCCCTCCCTGATCTGTCTGGATACCGACCGGCATAGCATTGTTCGGGAAGACCGAAGCAATCTATTAGAGACATGCAGCCCAGACAGCCTGGCTTACCTCATCTATACTTCAGGGTCAACCGGCAAGCCCAAGGGGGTGCCTATCAGCCATGCCAACCTCTGTCCCCTGCTGCACTGGGGATACGAGCACCTGCGCCTGACACCAGAAGATCGCGTCATCCAATTTCTGAATTACTGTTTTGATTGGTCTGTCTGGGAGATATTGATTACCCTTACCTCAGGCGCCAGCCTTCACATGGTGCCTCTCGACACTGTGCTCAACCCTCAGCAAACCCTCGAGTTTCTTGCCCACCACAACATCACGGTGCTGCATGCCACCCCGACGCAATTCCAGTATCTGGTGGGGCAGGGGCAAAAACTGGACACTCTGCGCCAAACCTGCATCGGCGCGGAAAAGCTCACGTTTGACCTAATCGAGCGCAGCCTGGATGTGCTTCACCCAGATTGCCGCATCTATAATATGTATGGTCCCACCGAAGCCACAATCATGGCCACCACCCTGGAGATTGAGCGCTCCAATACCGAGCGGTACCAAGACCTTGGCAGTGTTCCCATCGGCCCCCCGATCGCCAACACACGCTGCTATGTTTTGGACCGACACGGCAATCCCCAACCCGCGGGCGTGCCCGGCGAACTTTACCTTGCCGGTGATGGTCTATCTATCGGCTACTTTGGGCAACCCGAGTTGACGGCAAACAAGTTCATCCCTGACCCATTCGCTGCCGGTGCGCGCATGTACAGGACCGGCGACCTTGCCCGTTGGCTACCTGATGGCACGATGGAGTACCTGGGTCGGATAGACCAGCAAGTCAAGCTGCGCGGCTTTCGCATTGAGTTGGGCGAGATTGAAGCGGTGATAAGCCAGCACCCAACTGTGCGAGAGAACGTTGTCGTGCTCAGAGAAGATAAGCTACATCACCAACGCCTGGTTGCCTACATCATTCCCAACCAGCAGTCAGCTTTCAGTACTGGTGAGGTATATCAGTTTTTGAAAACCAAACTGCCCGAGTACATGTTACCTTCGACTATTGTCCCATTGGAGGCTTTCCCACTGATGCCCAACGGCAAGCTGGATCGGCGGGCGTTGCCAGCACCGTCAGGAACGCGGGCAGCAATGGAAAAGGTTTATGTTGCCCCACGGGATGCCATGGAGCTCCATTTGCTTCAAGTCTGGGAGAGTGTATTGGGCGTTCAACCTATTGGAGTGATGGACAACTTTTTTGAACTGGGAGGACACTCGCTGCTGGCGATTCGCTTGATGGCGCAGATACAACACAAATTGAAGCAACGCTTGCCTGTGGCTGCACTGTTTCAAAATATGACCGTCGAACGGCTGGCAGTATTGCTGCGCCACCGGGGCGACGGGCTTGCCCTCGCGGTGGACACGTTGGTGCCGATTCAGCAAGGTGATGAGAATATACGGCCTATGTTCTTTGTGCATCCCGTCGGCGGAAATGTTTTTTGCTACGTTGACCTGGCGCGTCACTTGGGAACTCACTTGCCATTTTACGGGCTGCAAGCCCATGGACTGGATGGTTCCCAAGAGCTTCATAGTAGCATAGAAGAAATGTCCAGCCACTACATCGAATCAATCCGCACCGTCCAGGCTCAGGGGCCCTACCTGCTGGGCGGTTGGTCGATGGGCGGCCTGGTGGCTTTTGAGATGGCTCAGCAACTTTGGGCACAGGGCCAGACGGTAGATAGATTGATCTTGATTGACACCCATGTACCAGGAGAACAGAGGCTCATCACAGCAGAAAATGACAGTGAGCTTTTAGCAGCATTCATTGTGGATTGGGGAATGCTGAATCAAGTCCAGCTAGAACTAGTGGACCTGGCACAGATTGTACCCGAAGAGCAGCTGGCTTATATAGTGCAACAGGCACAGGAGGTGGGGGTGGTCCCCCCTGATATAGAGTCATCTCAGGTGCAGCACCTTTTTGACGTTTTCAAGAACAACTTGCGGGCGATAGAGCAATATCGTCCTCATGTCTACCGTGGACCTATTACTCTATTCAAAGCCAGTGAGTCTCTGGGGGAGGATCCATTGAGCACCGATTTAGGTTGGAGTGCCTTTGTCGCAGATGGCTTGGCGGTACACCAGGTGCCAGGCAACCATTTCTCTGTTTTGCGCGTCCCTAACGTCCAAGTTCTGTCCGAACAGATCAAGAGCTATTTGCCCGTGGGAGGAAAACATGAAGCAAATTCGTAAGTGGGCGATCCGTATTGGTGTGGTCATACTAGTTGTTTTGTTGATTGGGTCAGGAATAGGAATATGGCTGGTACGTCGCCCCTGGCCGCAAGTGAACGGGACGATAACTGTCCCAGGCCTTTTGGCTCCCGTAGAGATAGTGCGCGATCGAACAGGAGTTCCGCACGTTTTCTCGCAGAACGAGCATGATTTGTTTTTTACTCAAGGGTATGTCCATGCTCAAGATCGATTGTGGCAGATGGAAATAAACCGAAGGATTGGTTGCGGGACATTGAGTGAAATCCTCGGTGAAGCTATGGTGGATACCGATCGCCTGGTGCGTACGCTGGGTCTGCGTCGGGCAGCCGAGCAAGCCTGGACACAACTGGATCAGGATGCACGTATCATTTTGGAAGCTTATGCCGAGGGAGTGAACGCTTATATTCAGTCCCATCGTGATCGTTTGCCATTAGAGTTCACCCTCTTGGGCGACGATCCGGAACCTTGGACCCCGGTTGACTCATTAACCTTTGGAAGTGTACTGGCCCTCAACATGGGGCTCAACTCTCAAATGGAGATTCTGCAAGCGCGCACCATCGCCAAGCTAGGAGCGAACGCGGCGCAATCGCTTTTCTTATCGGATGCCCCTGAACTTTTTTTTAGTGTGCCGGATGAAGTGGCGCATTACAGTTGGCTGCAAAGCCTGCTGCCTCAGAGCATTGCCACTGGTGATCAGTGGTTGAGTCTTCCATATTCAGGCTGGGGAAGCAACAACTGGGTCGTTCATGGAAGCCGTACTGCAACAGGCCAGCCAATTCTGGCCAATGACACTCATTTGGATTTGGCGATGCCCTCGGTCTGGTATGAGAATGGGTTGCATGGTGGCCGCTTCGACTCTGTTGGGTTTACCTTCCCTGGAGTTCCCCTCGTCGTCGTTGGCCGCAATACACACATTGCCTGGGGCATCACAAATCTGGACGCCGATGTCCAAGATCTTTACGTCGAAAAACTGGATAGCCTTGAAACACCAAAAAAGTATCAATTTGAGGGCGAATGGCACGATCTCGAAGTGATTCAAGAAACGATCAAAGTACGGGCCAGTTCGCCGATAAGTTTGAACGTCTTTCTGACCCAGCACGGTCCTATCGTCAACGACATTTTTGGTATCCCCGTCGAAAAGCCACTCTCTCTTCGCTGGACTCTTTATGAGGGGAACGATATCTTTGCCGCTATTGCCAAACTCAATTGGGCTGCAAATTGGGACGAGTTCCGTGCGTCTCTACAGCAGTGGGATGTGTTGGGACAGAATTTCGTGTATGCGGATGATCGAGGCAATATTGGGTATCAAGCAGCCGGGCGGGTTCCCATTCGATCCGCCCGGCATCAGGGTCTGTTGCCAGTGCCCGGCTGGACAGGCGAGTATGAATGGCAGGGCTTTATTCCTTTTAGCGAATTGCCGAATACCTTTAACCCGCCGGAAGGGTTTATCGCCACTGCTAACAACAAAGTGATTTCTGATACCTACCCCTACAAACTAACGTACGACTGGTCCGATCCGGGCTACCGGGCCAAGCGCATTACTAGTCTGCTGGCTGCTAACGACAGACTTTCTATCCAAGATATTCAGAATATCCAGGCCGATACATACTTGCTGCCTGTAGAGACCCTGCGCTCTTATTTGCTGGCGATCAACCCCGAAAATGCAATTCAGGCAGATGCACTGGCTCGCGTAAAGACGTGGAACCTTTGCTTTGACCGGGACAGTGTCGGCGCATCCATCTATGAAGTGTGGTACCTGTATCTGCTAGACAATACCATTCGTGATGATCTCGGACAAGATTTGTGGGATGGTTACCATCTCAATCCGACCAAACATGTACCTATGATGGTGCATTTGATGTCCGACGCTGGGAATACTTGGTTTGATGATATCAATACGCCGCAGGTGGAAACACGGGATGATATTGTGCGTCGCAGTTTGACCGATGCCGTCAAATGGCTCACTGAGCACTATGGACAAGATCCTGCCGGTTGGCAATGGGGCAAGCTCCATACGGTTACTTTTCGCCACTTGCCTCTCGGTCGGACTGGCATCGCTCCCTTGATGTATCTGTTTAATAGCCAGCCCATTGCTTCTTCGGGAGGGCCGCTTTCGGTGAATGTGGCTTTGTATAACGATCCTTTCGATGCAGTCTTTGGCACATCACAGCGGATGATTATAGACCTGGCTGACCCGGATACCTGGTGGGGGGTCAACTCGACTGGACAAAGCGGGCATCTCTTTCATCCACATCGGCAAGATATGATCTCCAAGTGGCAGAATGTCGAAAGTTATTCTGTGCCTTTTACTCGAAAGGCAGTGGAAGCTGAGGCAGAGGCCAGGCTCTTGCTCAAGCCATAGGAGAGAGATATGACGGTTGTAGAATTCTTGTCTTATCTCCGCCGCCTCGATGTGAAAATCTGGAACGACGATGGTCGGCTCCGTGTGAGCGCACCCGATGGAGTCCTAACGCCCGCTCTTCGGGCAGAGCTGGCCAACCGCAAGGCAGAGATTATCGAGTTTTTACGCAAGGCCGAGACCGCCACACGCGCTATCACGACGCCAATTCCACGTGTTTCGCGTGCGGACGATCTGCTGCTCTCCTTTACCCAACAGCGCATTTGGATTTCAAACCAAATGGGAATGGCGGCTTTTTCTAACATGCTGGCAGCCGTTCGTGTGACTGGCCCGCTTGTGGCAAAAGCCGTCGAACAAAGCCTCAACGCAATCGTGCGCCGTCATGAGATACTCCGCACAACTTTTGTTGCCAAGAACGGGCGGCCCATCCAGGTCATTGCGCCCAGCCTGACGGTCACATTGCCAGTGCTTGACCTTCAAGCACTGCCAGAGGTTGAGTGTGAGGCCCACGCCCGCCAGATGCTCGTCGCCGAAGCTCGGCAGCCTTTCGATCTCGCTCAAGGCCCGCTGTTTCGTGCTGGCTTGTTGCGCTTGGCCGGGCAGGATCATATTCTGTACCTCAATTTTCACCACATCATTTCTGACGCCTGGTCTCAAAGTATACTGGTCAGCGAGCTTGTATTGCTCTACGAGTCGTTCTCTCATGGTCGCGCCTCAACTCTTCCTCAGCTTGACATCCAGTATGCCGACTATGCCCAATGGCAGCGACAGGCTCTGCAATCAGATGAGTTGAAACAGGCAATAGCTTACTGGAAGCAAAAGCTTGCTGGACCTCTCCCAGTCTTGGAATTGGCGACCGGCCAGCCCAAGTCCGAGACAGCCAACCTTGGAGCCATCCAGCGAACAGGTTCTCTTGGTGAGACTTTGACCCAAGAATTCAAAGCTCTCTGTCGTCGCGAGGGTGTGACTTTATTCATGGCCATGCTAGCTGCATTCAAGACCTTGCTCCATCGCTACACGAGTCAAACCGACATTGTGGTCGGCACTCCTATCTTTGACCGTGACCGTCCTGAGGTTCAAAAACTGATCGGGCCTTTCCTGAACACACTGATCTTGCGCACAGACCTGGCAGGGAACCCAACCTTTACCGATCTGCTTGACCGTGTGCACCAAGTTGTTTTGGAAGCCTTTGCTCACAAAGGTCTTGCATTTGAGCAGCTTGTGGAAGAGCTTCAGCCCGAACGGAGTCTGGGCCACAACCCGTTGTTTCAAGTCGTTTTTGCTATGCAAAATGTGCCTCCTTTTTCGCTAGAGACGCCTGGCTTGAAGCTGGAGCGGTTCCCTTTCGAATACGGGGCTGGCACCCCGCCTGACTTGGTGGGCCTCAACATCGAAGAGGGCGAAACAGATATCGTGTACGAATTTGAGTATGATGCAAACATTTCGAACCACAAGATACAGGATCAATTCCACACACTTCTCAAAGGGATCGTCGTCAATCCTAATGCCCGCCTGTGGGAACTGCCGCTATTGACCGAATCTGAAGAGCGCCAGTTGGCACAGTGGAACAGCACGCAGGTAGATTACGCAGACAAGCGATACATTCACGAAATCTTTGAAGCGCAGGCAAAACGCAGACCGAACGCGCTTGCGGTCATCTTTGAAGATCGAACGTTGACTTATGCTGAACTGGATCGGCTGACCAACCAGCTGGCGCATTACCTGCACAAACTGGGCCTGGGCCCCGAATCGCTTGTAAGCGTTTGCATGGAGCGATCGATAGAGATGATCGTCGCGCTGATGGGAACGGTCAAGGCTGGTGCGGCTTATGTGCCCATGGATCCCACTTATCCGCCCAATCGCCTGACCTCTATGCTGCAAGACATTGCCCAGATACAGCCGGGGGCTGCCACGGTGCTGTTGACGCAAAAACACCTGACTGGCCGTTTGCATGGATGTCAAGGACACATCGTGTGTCTGGATGGCGATACTATCTCGCAAGAGAGCGACGAACGGATTGCTGTAGAATTGAACGATGACAACCTGGTGTACATGATTTACACTTCTGGCTCGACTGGGCAGCCCAAGGGCGTAATGAATACCCACGGCGGACTTGTCAACCGTTTGCAATGGATGCAGGCGATGTATCGCCTGGATGAAACGGATCGCGTTTTGCAGAAAACACCGTTCGGTTTTGACGTGTCCGTATGGGAGTTTTTCTGGACATTGATGACAGGTGCGTGCTTGGTGGTAGCGCGCCCCGACGGCCACAAAGACAGCACCTATCTTGCCGAGACGGTAGCCCGGCATGGTGTTACCATGATGCACTTTGTGCCCTCGATGTTGCAGGCCTTTGTAGAAGAGCATGAGTTAGAACGATGCACCAGCTTGAGGCGTGTCATATGCAGCGGTGAGGCATTGCCCTACGATTTGCAAGAGCGATTCTGGACGCGGCTCAACCATGTCGAGTTACACAATCTCTACGGCCCGACCGAAGCGGCGATTGACGTGACCTATTGGACCTGCCAGCGTGATAGCAATGACCGGTGTATTCCGATTGGTTGCCCAATTGCCAACACGCAAATCCATCTGCTGGACCCGTACGGGCGACCTGTGCCGATCGGTGTACCAGGCGAATTGTACATTGGCGGCTTTAATTTGGCGCGCGGTTACTGGCAGCGCCCAGACCTGACCGCCGAAAGATTCGTTCCTAACCCATTTGGTGGGCAGGGTGCGCGGCTCTACCGAACTGGCGACCTGGCACGTTACCGCCCCGATGGAAGCATCGAGTATCTTGGCCGCCTCGATTTCCAAGTCAAGTTGCGCGGTTTTCGTATCGAGTTGGGCGAGATCGAAGCGGCGTTGACCCGGCATCCAGCAGTGCGCGAAGTAGTTGTTATCGTACGTCAAGATCGTCCCGACGACAAACGCTTGGTCGCCTATGGCGTTCCGGTTAAGGGTACACAGCCTTCCATTCACGACCTGCAATCGTTTCTCAAGGAGCGCCTGCCTGAATACATGGTGCCGTCTGCATTTGTGATGATGGAGAGTATGCCGTTAACGCCCAACGGCAAGGTGGATCGGAAGGCGTTACCATCGCCGGAGGCTCTCCTGCTTGAACCTGAAGAGGAGTATGCAGCGCCGGATGGCCCGGTGGCGAGAAGATTGGCCCAAATATGGTCCGAGGTTTTGGGCGTCGAAAAATTCAGCGTTCAGGACACTTTTTTCGATCTGGGGGGATATTCTTTGTTAGCGAACCAAGTCATTCACCAGGTAAATGAAATCTTTGGGCTTGATCTATCTTTGCGCCATTTTTTTGAAGAACCGACGATTGCTGGTTTGTCATTGATCATAGAAGAGACTCTGCTGGACAAGCTTGAGCAAGAGTTGAGGTCGAAATGAAATACCCAGTAGTTCCTTCCCATGTATTTGCGGCGTCAACCTTTGTCAAAGTGCTTTGCCAGCGTGCAGCTCGACAGCCAACGCAGACCGCCTATATCTTTTTGCAAGATGGCGAGACGCAAGAGGCTAGTCTAGCTTACGGGGACCTGGATCGGCAAGCCCGCTCCATCGGCGCCACGTTGCATGACCTGGGCGCGTTGGGCAAGCGCATCTTGCTCCTTTATCCACCTGGTCTGGATTATATCGCCGCGTTTTTTGCAAGCTTGTATGCCGGGGCTATTGTTGTTCCCGCATATCCGCCTGATCCGGCGCGGCTCAATCGGACCTTGCCTCGTCTACAAGCGATTGTTGCAGATGCTCAGGCGACTATTGCGCTTACCACAACCCCCGTTCTATCTATGGCCGAACTACTCTTTGATCAGGCTCCGGATCTTGCAGCATTACATTGGCTGGCAACTGACCAACTTGCTGATCGTGCGGAAGAATGGTGTGACCCGGCCGCGAGTGGCGACGACTTGGCGTTTCTCCAATACACATCTGGCTCTACCACCACGCCTCGAGGAGTCATGCTGACCCACAAAAACTTGCTCCACAATTCTGCTCTGATCCACGACAACTTTGGACATACACCTGCAAGCCGGGGAGTGATCTGGCTGCCGCCCTATCATGACATGGGCCTGATAGGCGGTATTTTGCAGCCGCTCTATGGCGGTTTCCCAGTAACGCTCATATCTCCTATTGACTTTTTAAAGCGGCCATTGCGTTGGCTACAAGCTATCTCTCGTTACAGGGCAACCACTAGCGGCGGCCCCAATTTCGCCTATGACTTGTGCGTACGCAAAATCACTCCTGAAGAAAGAGCGGAGCTTGATTTGAGCAGTTGGGAAGTTGCTTTCAATGGGGCAGAGCCGGTCCGCCACGAAACAATAGATCGCTTTGCAGAGGCCTTTGCGCCGTGTGGCTTTCGCAAGGAGGCTTTTTACCCATGTTATGGCCTCGCCGAGGCCACACTCATTGTATCCGGCGGCCTCAAGCTTGCGCCGCCAGTCGCTCTAACCGTAAGCAGCGCAGCCCTGGGACAGAACCGGGCCGAAGTTGCATCGTCAGCGGATGCAGACGCGCAGACTCTGGTAGGATGCGGGCGCGCATTGGCGGACCAGCGCATTGTGGTCGTCAATCCAGAAACGCTCGAGCTATGTTTACCCAATCAGGTGGGCGAGATTTGGGTTTCTGGGACGAGTGTGGCACATGGATACTGGAATCAGCCGGACAAGACGACTGGTACTTTCCGGGCCTGTCTAGCGGGTTCTGCCCAAGACGCTTTCTTGCGCACTGGCGATTTGGGCTTTTTGCGCGACAACGAACTCTATGTGACTGGACGGCTCAAGGATCTTGTCATCATCCGAGGCCAAAATTATTATCCGCACGACATCGAGTTGACGGTGGAGAAAAGCCATCCTGCACTGCGACCTGGCTGCGGCGCCGCGTTTTCAGTTCCGGTGGCTGGCGAAGAACGCTTGGTGATAGTGCAGGAAATTGGCCGGCAGACTGAAGACATCAACAAAGTGGTACATGCTATCCGTCAGGCTGTGGTTGAGCATCACGAGCTACAAGTCTATACTGTGGTATTGATCGAGGCGGGCAGCATTCCCAAGACTTCGAGCGGTAAGATTCAACGCCATGCCTGCCGAGCCGGGTTCCTTTCCAATAGCATGGAAATAGTAACCCGGAACACTTTGGACACTGAGTCAGGTGAGACACTGCCTGTTGTTCATGTGGAAGAAACATTTATTCGCAAGGCGTTGGCGGCGATGAATGACCCTGTCGCTCGGCAGGCCCTGCTGACGATTTTTTTGCAGGAGCAGGTGGCACGTGTTGTGCGAGTCGCTCCTTTTCGGGTGGATGTGCAACAGCCTCTCAGTGCGTTAGGTCTCGACTCGTTGATGGCCATTGAACTGCAATACCAGATCGAGGCCAATCTGGGCTTAGTCTTGCCGATGGCAGATTTGCTGCAAGGACCTCACATTGCGCAACTGGCCGACCATATCCTGGCGAGGCTAGAGGCGCTTTCATCTGCCTCTCCTATGGCGGTCAGCTTGAAGCATCGGGCAGAGGCCAAGCCTGTTCTCTCGCATGGACAGCGCGCATTGTGGTTCCTGCACCAGTTGGCTCCTGCCAATGCAGCTTACAATATTGCCAAAGCGGTACAAATTCGAGGAGATCTGGATGTTCCAGCTTTGAAGCGCGCGTTTCAGGCGGTGGTCAATCGTCACTCGTCCTTGCGTGCCACTTTTCTTGATCTGCCTGAAGGGCCGACCCCGCGCATTCATGAACAGAGCGAGATTTTTTTCCAGGTAGAAGACATTGCGACCTGGAGCGAAGCAGCATTGAATGAACGGCTGGTTCAAAAAGCCTATCGTCCTTTTGATCTGGAACGAGGTCCGCTGCTGCGCATATTTTTGTTCACTCGTACGGCGCAGGAGCACATTCTTCTGTTGGTAGTGCACCACATCGTGTCTGACTTTTGGTCCCTGGCCGTGATTGCGCGCGAACTCGAAACGTTGTACACGGCAGAGCGCAACAATGTCGCGGCTTCTTTTGCCCCGTTGGCTCTGCAATACACCGATTATGTGCATTGGCAGACCGACCAGTTGGCACATGCAGAAGGAGCGCAGCTATGGAAGTATTGGCGCCAGCAATTGGCTGGAGAGTTGCCTGTGCTCAACTTGCCAGCCGATCATCCCAGGCCGCTGGCTCAGACTTTTTGTGGCGCGTCCCAGGCATTTCAGCTAGATACCTCTTTCACTCAGAAGCTCAAGGCGCTCAGTCGGGCGAACAATGCTACCCTTTATACGACTTTGCTGGCAGCTTTTCAAACACTGCTCTACCGCTATACGGGGCAAAGGGATATTCTAGTTGGCTCACCTGCTTCCGGAAGAAGTGTGGCTGATTTGATGGGACTGGTGGGTTACTTGGTCAACCCGGTGGTGTTGCGCGCGAATTTGGATGGGGATCTGTCGTTTGTCGAATTTCTTAGCCAAGTGCGACGGACCGTTCTGGATGCTTTGGCTCATCAAAGTTATCCATTTGGCGTGTTAGTTGAGAGATTGCAGCCAAGACGAGATCCTAGCCATTCTCCTATCTTCCAAGTGATGTTCACGTTGCAGCAATCGCCGTTGAGAGATAGAGAGGAACTGGCGGCTCTTGCTCTGGGTGAAACTGGGACACAAATGGACTGGGGCGGGCTGGTCCTCGAGCCTGTGGTGCTCGAACAGCGCGTGGCTCAGTTCGATTTGACCTTGGTGTTGGCTGAAACCGCTGAGGGGCTGAGAGGTTACCTGCAATACAACCGCGATCTGTTCGAGGCCGCCACCATTTGCAGGATGCTTGAGCATCTCCGAACCTTGTTAGAGAATATCGCCACTCAGCCGGAGCAAAGGCTTTCTCGCCTGCCACTCCTGACAGAGGCTGAGCGTTGTCAGTTGTTGGCTAGTTGGAACAACACGCGGACCGATTATGCCCGCGACGCTTGCGTTCACGAGTTATTCGAGTTCCAAGCGGCGCGCACGCCAAATGCCATTGCCGTGATGTTTGAAGACGAGCGCCTGACCTACCACGAATTGAATGCATGGGCTAATCAAGTGGCGCACCACCTGCGAGCGTTGGGCGTGGAACCAGGGACGTTGGTTGGTATTTGCATGGAACGCTCTCTGGAGATGCTTGTGGGAGTGCTGGGCATTCTCAAGGCCGGAGCAGCTTATGTGCCGCTCGACCCCACGCATCCCAAGGAACGTTTGGCTTTTATGCTGCGAGACGCTCACATCTCTGTTCTGTTGACGCAGAAGCGTTGGACGGCGATTTTGTCCGAGTATCAAGCGCAACTGGTTTGCCTGGATGCTGACCGAGAATCGGTTGCCCAGCAGAGCCAAGTCAACCTGCCCGGCCTGCCGAGTTCTGAGTGCTTGGCTTATATAATCTACACGTCAGGCTCAACGGGCAAGCCCAAGGGCGTCCAGATTCCGCACCGGGCCGTGGTCAACTTTTTGTATTCAATGCGGCGGCAGCCGGGATTGATAGAACAGGATGCTTTGCTCTCAGTCACAACCCTGTCTTTTGATATTGCAGGCTTGGAGCTGTTTCTGCCATTGACAACAGGCGCTCGTGTCGTGCTAGTCAGCCGCGAAGTGGCGTCTGATGGACAACGATTGGCTACACAACTAGCTCGCGCTCAAGCCACCGTTATGCAGGCGACGCCAGCTACTTGGCGATTGCTGCTGGAAACTGGCTGGATGGGTGCCCCCAACCTCAAGATTCTCTGTGGCGGCGAGGCGCTGCCACGAGAGTTGGCTGACCTGCTTGTGGAAAAGGGAGTCTCGGTCTGGAACATGTACGGACCCACTGAAACCACTATCTGGTCGGCTATTTGCCAGGTTCAAGCCAAAAAAGGTCCAGTCCCTATTGGGCATCCCATCGCCAACACGCAATTTTACCTGCTGGATGGGCAGTTCAACCCAGTGCCCCTTGGTGTGCCGGGCGAATTGTACATTGGCGGAGACGGTTTAGCTTGGGGGTATCTCAATCGCCCCGATTTGACTGCGGACAAGTTTATCCCTAATCCCTTTTCGTCTTTGGGTGATGGAAAGAGTCGCCTTTACCGGACTGGCGATTTGGCTCGCTATTTGCCGGATGGAAGACTCGAATTTCTGGGACGGGCTGACTTTCAGGTGAAGATGCGTGGTTATCGGATCGAACTGGCCGAGATTGAAGCCTTGCTGGACCAACATCCGGCCATTCGGCAAGGTATCGTAGTGGCGCACGAGCGCGGAGCCGCTGACGAAAAGCGGCTGGTGGCATATTGTGTTCCAGCGCAAACACCCGCACCGACAGATGATGAACTGCGGCGTTTTCTGAAAGAAAAGTTGCCCGACTATATGGTTCCGGCAGCATTTGTGATGTTGGACGCGTTACCGCTCACCCCTAACGGCAAGGTAAACCGCTGCGCTTTGCCAATTCCCGAACAACCTGCGGAGACAAGACCTGCTTACATGCCGCCTCAGAGCGAGGCGGAACGAATGATCGCCCGGGTCTGGTGTGATGTGCTTCAGATGGATAAAGTGGGCATCCGTGACAATTTCTTTGACCTGGGAGGTCATTCACTGCTCATGGCCCGGGTTCATCGTCGCTTGCGAGAGAGCTTGGGCCGTGATCTCACTATGGTCGAGCTGTTTCAATATCCCACCATTAGCTCTCTGGTCAAGTATCTGCGTCAAGGGAAGGACGAGCACGCTGTTGCTCAACCAACGCACGATCGTGCGCGGCTTCGCCGGGAAATGATTCAGCAACTTGAAACAGGCATCGCTGTGATTGGCATGACTGGCCGCTTCCCAGGGAGTAGGACCCTGGGCGAGTTCTGGCAAAATCTGTGCAATGGAGTTGAATCCATCTCGTTTTTTTCCCAAGCCGAGTTGCTGGCCTCGGGTGTGCCCTCTGCCTTGCTGGATGATCCCAACTATGTCAGGGCGGGTGCTGTGCTGGACGATGTTGAATTGTTCGACGCTTCTTTCTTTGGCTACAACCCCCGCGAAGCCGAAATCATGGATCCACAACATCGGCTCTTTTTGGAATGTGCATGGGAGGCATTGGAAAGTGCCGGTTACGATTCGGCTAGGTACTCGGGCCAAATCGGTGTCTATGCGAGCGCGGGCATCAACTCGTATTTGCTTAACAATCTTCAATCCAACCGGGACCTCATGCAATCAGTGGGAGGCTATCAAACGTTTATTGCCAATGACAAGGATTTTGTGCCTACACGCGTCTCGTACAAGTTGAATCTCAGGGGGCCAAGCGTCAATGTTCAGACGGCTTGTTCCAGCTCTCTCGTGGCGATTCACTTGGCGTGCCAGGGCTTGCTGACCGGCGAGTGTGACATGGCTCTGGCAGGTGGCATTTCTATCAATTTGCCGCAAAAGGCCGGTTACGTGTATCAGGAAAGAGGGATTGCTTCTCCCGATGGACACTGCCGAGCGTTTGACGCCAACGCCAGAGGCACGGTTCGGGGCAGCGGAGTGGGAATCGTCGTCCTCAAACGGCTGTCCGAAGCGATTGCCGATCGCGACCTGATTTATGCCGTCGTCAAAGGCTCTGCCATTAACAACGATGGCTCGGTCAAAGTCGGGTACACTGCACCGAGCGTGGAGGGACAAGCCAGGGTGATTGCTGAAGCGCAGGCCGTGGCCGGGGTTGCTCCAGAGACTCTTTCCTACGTTGAGGCGCATGGTACGGGCACAGAGATAGGCGATCCTATCGAAGTTGCTGCTCTTGCGCAGGCCTTTGCTCGCAGCTCGCACGGCGACGCACACCGCCAAGCCTTCTGCGCTTTGGGATCGGTTAAGACCAATATCGGTCACCTTGATACTGCCGCTGGCGTGGCGGGTTTCATCAAGACTGCTTTGGCGCTCTATCATCGAAAAATTCCACCGAGTTTGAATTTTGAACAACCCAATCCCAAGTTTGACTTGGAGGCAAGTCCCTTTTATGTGAATACTGTGCTCTCCGAGTGGGAGGCGGGACGGACCTCGCGCCGTGCGGGGGTCAGTTCTTTTGGCGTTGGTGGAACCAACGCGCATGTCGTGCTGGAAGAAGCGCCAGAGGTGGAGCCTACTGGCCCATCCTGGCCTTGGCAGGTGCTTGTGCTTTCAGCCAAAACCAGCACAGCCTTAGAGACCACGACGCTCAATCTGGCTTCGCATTTCCAACAGCAGCCCGCACTCAACCTTGCTGATGTAGCGTACACTTTGCAGACAGGGCGGCATGTCCTGAATCATCGGCGTGTGGTGATTTGCCAGAGTACGAGCGACGCAGTGTCTGCCTTGGAAACACTCGATCCCAAGCGAGTTTTCACTGGCGCGTATGAATTGAATGAACGTCCGGTGGCGTTTATGTTCACAGGCCAAGGCGCGCAGTATGTGAACATGGCTCGCGGTTTGTACGAAACCGAGAGGACTTTTCGAGAGCAAGTGGATCGCTGCGCCGAATTGCTACGCTTGCACCTGGGGCTTGATCTGCGCGATGTGTTGTATCCAGACGATGAACGTGCTCAGATTGCTTCGCAACAACTGGATCAGACTTGGCTGACGCAGCCATCGCTTTTTGTGATTGAATATGCATTATCCAAACTGTGGATCGAATGGGGTATACGTCCTCAGGCCATGATCGGGCATAGCATTGGGGAGTATGTGGCCGCCTGTTTAGCTGGAGTGTTCACACTGGAAGATGCGTTGGCCATAGTAGCCGCGCGCGGGCGTATGATGCAGCACTTGCCAGGTGGCGTAATGCTTGCTGTGCCTTTGCCCGAGCAAGAGGTGCAAGCTCTTCTCGGCAAGACGGTTTCTCTGGCAGCGCTCAATGGGCCAGCCATGTGCGTGGTGTCGGGAACCACTGGTGCCGTGGAGAAATTGGAGCGCCAACTAGCTAGACAAGGTGTGGATTGTCGTCGTCTACGTACTTCGCACGCTTTTCATTCGGCCATGATGGACCCAATCCTGACTCCGTTTGAAGAGCGAGTTCGGCAAGCTGCTCTCAGTCCCCCTCAAATCCCTTGCGTGTCCAATGCCACTGGCAAGTGGCTGACTGCGGAAGAGGCAACCGATCCGGGCTATTGGGCGCGGCACTTGCGGCAACCGGTGCGCTTTGCGGAAGGTGTCCAACTGTTGCTTCAAGTGCCAGATCAAGTTTTAATTGAGGTAGGACCAGGTCGGACGTTAAGCACGTTGGTTGCACGGCATCCTGCCAGGTCTACTGACCGAGTGGTGCTGAGTTCGCTGCGCCACGCGCAGGATCAACAATCAGATGTAGCCTTTGTCCTCACCACACTAGGCAAGCTCTGGATGGTGGGTGTGCCGGTGGATTGGCAGGGCCTCTACATCCATGAGCAACGCCGGCGTGTACTTTTGCCAACATATCCTTTTGAGCGCCAACACTACTGGGTAGAGCCTCAGGCGGTCAGGCCGCCGCCAATCGAGCCCGCAGCGACTAGGAGATCGGACATGGCCGACTGGTTCTATATTCCGTCGTGGAAACGCTCAGCTTTGGTGAGCAAGATGGATGGCGAGCCGATTCAATCGGATTGGTTGATATTTGCAGATGCCGAAGTGGGAGCAGAGCTGGCCAAGCGATTGGAGCGGACTGGCCAGGACGTGACGATGGTGCGAACTGGAATGACTTTTGCCAAGCTGACCGATCGAGAATACGTGCTGAACCCGGGACAGGCAGATGGATATGACGCTTTGTTAAAGGACCTGCACGAGCAAGACAAAAAGCCGAGAACGATCGTCCATTTGTGGAATGTCACCGGAAACCACCCCGTTGAATTGGAATTGGAGAAAGCTGACGCCGCGCAGCAAGTGGGCTTTTACAGTTTGCTCTTTCTTGCCCAGGCCCTTGGAAAGAGGGATACATCCGAAGTAGTTTCGATCAATGTGGTTTCAAATAACATGCAAGAGGTGACCGGGGAAGAAGCCCTGTGCCCGGAAAAAGCAACGGTGTTGGGGCCGGTTCAGATCATCCCGCATGAGTATCCCCATATCACCTGCCGCAGCATTGATGTGGCGGAGGTTCAAGCGTCTGCCAGGCTCATTGATTGGCTGCTGGCAGAAATTGCTGCTGAATCCCCCGATTTGATTGTGGCTTATCGAGGCAATCATCGTTGGGTGCGGACTTTTGAGCCAATCCGATTGGGAGAACTAGAGCCAAAATTTAGAAAAGAGGGCGTCTATCTCATCACGGGTGGATTGGGCGGCATGGGCTTGGTGCTGGCCAAGCACTTGGCGCAGGCCGTGCAAGCCAGGTTGATCTTGATAGGCCGATCGGCTTTGCCCCCAACAGAGGAATGGGAGCAGTGGTGCTCTACCCATGGTGAACATGACCGGACCAGCTACAAGATTCGTCATGTACAAGAGCTTTTGCAGCTTGGATCTCAGGTATTGGTTGTTAGCGCCGATGTGGCTAATCTCGATCAAATGCGGGCAGCGATTGACCAAGGGCTGGCCCAATTTGGTCACATCAACGGCGTGATTCACGCAGCCGGAGTGCCGGCTAGCGGTATCATGCAGCTCAAAACGCGCCAGATGGCGGAACAGGTGCTTGCACCAAAATTGCGCGGCACGTTGATCCTGGACGCTCTCCTCAAGAATATGCCGCTCGATGTTTTTGTTCTCTGCTCATCCGTCAATTCGGTGTTGGGGCGAATAGGCCAGGTAGACTATTGCGCGGCGAATGCTTTCCTGGATGCTTTTGCTCACTGCAAGCATCTGGCCGGCGCACCAATAGTCTGTATCAATTGGGACACCTGGCGAGAGGTCGGGATGGCAGCCAACGCCATCGAGCAATTGACCCGAATGCCCGTGACTGGAGCGACATCCAAGCCTGTCGGGCATCCCTTGCTTGGCGAGCGTATTGTCGAAAGTGAGACGCTGGACGTATACAGCACGATTCTATCGACGCATAAGCACTGGGAGCTGTACGAGCATCGGGTTTTGGGCAAGCCGACGTTGCCGGGGACTGCTTATTTGGAGATGGCCCGGGCCGCTTTTGACAATCGCACGGGCCAGAACGTAATGGAAATCCGAGATGCGTATTTCCCGGCCCCGTTGATGTTGCGCGAGGATGAGGAAAAAGAGATACATATCATTCTCAAGAAACAGGAGCACACTTTTGCTTTTTCTGTGATGAGCAAGACGGATCGGGGCGAAAATGACTGGCAGGAGCACGCCGGAGGCATTCTCGCTCCTTTAAAAGCCGAGCCGCTTGTGCGGCGAGACATCCAAACAATCGAGTCCATGTGCAACGAACAGCACATTTTGGCGCCCTTGGAAAAGACTAGGCTGGGCTACTTTGGCTTACAGCGCTGGAGCAACTCGCCCAGTTCACTGCGAGGCAAGCCTACTTCAATAGATTCAATCGTCATCACCGATCAGAGTGAGACGCAGCCGCGCTCTATGGAGTTCGGCCCTCGGTGGAATACTCTCAAGTGGGTCAAGTTGGGAATCAACGAGGGATTGGGTTTCTTTGAATTGGATGACGAGTTCGCGGCCGATTTGCAATTCTACTGTTTGCACCCGGCTTTGTTGGACCTGGGGGCTGGCTTCCTCCGACTATTCAAGAGTCAGGGCAGTTATTTGCCGCTTTCGTATAAAAAGATCTCGATCAAAGCCCCCTTGTCTCGAAAGATGTTTGGCTATGCTAGGTTCGCGGGGGATAATTTGTCTCAGAGCGTTACGCTGCATTTTGACATTGTGTTCATGGATGAGCAGGGTACAGAGTTGGTCAGAGTTGAAGAGTTTACTATGATCAGACTTGACGATGCCAGCAAGCTCAACACTTTTTCTCCAACTCTGTCTTCTCATTCAACCCTGGGAGGTTCCAGTCTGCGGAAAGATTTGGCGATCCATACGAGCGTTTTTCAGCAACACCTAGAGGAAGGCTTATTGCCAACTGAGGGGATCGAGGCCTTGAGCCGTATCCTGGGCAGCTATTTGCCTTGTGTGGTGGTTTCGACACACAATTTTATGACGCGGATCGAGCAGAGCCGCACCACAAGCTTGTCATTGGCATCGCAAATTCTGGAGGAGGCTGCACCTTCAGCCCCTCAGCACCCGCGCCCGCAACTGATGACCGCCTATGCCGCTCCCAGGAATTTGGTGGAGCAAAAGCTCGCCGAAATCTGGCAACGAACCCTGGGCATTGATCAAGTCGGCGTCCATGACAGCTTTTTCGATCTGGGTGGCGACTCGCTGCTCATCACGCGGATTCACGGTATGCTCAAGGAATATTTTGAGACCGATTTATCCGTTGCCAGCTTGCTGCAACACCCAACTATTGCCGAGTTGGCGCCCTTCCTGAGCAAGCAGGACTCGATCCCGGTCGGCTTTGAGCAGGTTCAGGAACGAGTCAGCAAGCAAAAAGAAGCTGTGCAACGACGTGCGCAAGCGATGAGGAAACACAGGAGAAAGAAAGATGAGTAAATTGGACACTGACGATTCTATGGAATCTATTGCCATCGTTGGTATGACAGGCCGTTTCCCCGGGGCTAGGAACATTGACGAGTTCTGGCGAAACCTCCGCGATGGCGTCGAGTCTATCAAGTTTTTTACTGCTAAGGAACTGGCTGACTCAGATTTGGATTCGACTTTGCTGAATAACCCCAAGTACGTTGGTGCAGACGGTGTGATCGAAGACATGGATATGTTCGATGCCGAGTTTTTTAATATTCCGCCTCGTGAAGCCGAGATAATGGACCCGCAGCATCGGCTGTTCCTCGAATGTGCATGGGAGTTGATGGAGCAAGCCGGCTACGACTCTGAAGCGTATGAAGGTCGGGTGGCTGTCTATGGGAGCGCTAACCTGAGCACATACCTGCTCCGAAACATCATGTCGAACCCCGGCCTGCGGGAAACAGCAACCAGTTTTCAGACGATGATTACCAACGATAAAGACTATATAGCGACGCGCGTTTCTTACAAAATGAATCTGAAAGGCCCCAGCCTGAGTGTAGCCACCCTGTGTTCCTCGTCATTCGTGGCGATTCACCTGGCGTGTCAAGCCTTGCTGAATTGTCAATGTGACTTGGCTTTGGCAGGAGCGATTTCGCTACAGGCTTCACGCAATGAGGCATTCTTTTACCAGGAAGGAGGAATTGGCGATCCTGACGGTCACTGTCGCGCCTTTGATGCCAGGGCCAGTGGAACGGTGAGTGGAAGTGGAATTGGAATTGTAGCGCTCAAACGATTGGAGGATGCCCTGGCGGAAGGAGACCATATCCATGCCGTGATCCGTTCGACGGCGATCAACAACGACGGCGCGCTCAAGTACAGTTATACCGCGCCCAGCGTAGAAGGCCAGGCGGATGTCATTGCCGAGGCAATCACATTGGCAGACGTTGACCCGGAAACGATT
>JBGSMF010000301.1:0-13245 GCA_041740315.1 Thermoflexales bacterium | reverse complement strand
TACTCAGCATCCTGAGCGTCCTTCGACCTTGCTCAGGATGAGCGCCGCGCTCCTTCGACTGCGTTTCACTTCGCTCAGGATGCGCGGCGCGTAGCCTGCTCTGTCGGCAGACAGGTCGAAGGGTGCCGGCTGAGTAGTTACCAAAGCCTAACCTAAAATTCGTAAGCGGGCATCCCCATGCCTGCTTAGAGCAACGGCCGAATATGGTAAAATGGCGTGGAATCACAAGCGCGCTATTTGAAAACACGAAAGAGAGGCCCTATGGATAAAGTGACCAAATATGTTTTCATAACCGGCGGGGTGGTCAGTTCCGTCGGCAAAGGCGTGACGGCTGCGGCGATTGGGCGCGTGCTCAAAAGCCGGGGAGCGCTGGTGTCTATTCAAAAGCTCGACCCCTACATCAATGTAGACCCCGGCACGCTTTCGCCGTACCAACACGGCGAAGTCTTTGTCACTGAAGATGGCGCAGAAACCGATTTAGACCTGGGCCACTATGAGCGCTTTGTAGATGAAAACCTGACCCGCGCTAACAATGTGACCACCGGCCAGGTTTACGCCGAGGTTATTGCCAAAGAGCGCCGCGGCGACTATTTGGGCGGCACCATCCAGGTGATCCCGCACATCACCAACGAGATCAAGCGGCGGATTGGCCTGGTAAGCAAGGTGACGGGCGCCGAGGTCGTCATTGTCGAAATCGGCGGCACGGTGGGCGATATCGAAAGTTTGCCCTTTCTAGAAGCCATTCGCCAGATGCGCAAAGATGTAGGGCGAGAAAACACTGTGTATATCCACGTCACCCTCTTGCCCTACATCGGCGCTACCGGCGAGCTAAAGACCAAACCCACCCAGCACAGCGTTAAAGAGCTGCGCGGCATCGGCATTCAGCCCGATGTCATTGCCGTGCGCTCAGACTACCCTGTCAGCGACGCGCTCAAAGATAAAATCGCGCTGTTTTGCGATGTGGATGCGCGAGCCGTGGTGCCGCTGGTGACCACCCCCATGGTCTACGAGTTGCCGCTGATCCTGGAAAAAGTAGGCGTGGGTGATTTTTTGGCCCAGCGCCTGCAGATGGATGGCGCCACCCCGCCCGATTTGTCTGATTGGCAGGCCATGGTTGACGCGCTGAAACAACCCGGCCGCCCGCTGGAAATAGCCATTGTGGGCAAGTATGTCGAGCTTGAAGACGCCTACATCAGTGTGCGCGAAGCCTTGCGCCATGCGGGCATGGCGCTGGGGGTAGATATCAAGGTGGCGTGGATGCTCTCTGAAGACCTGGAACGCGGACGCGGCCTGGACCGATTGGATAAAGTCTGTGGCATTGTGGTGCCGGGCGGCTTTGGCTACCGGGGCATCGAAGGCAAGGTCGTGGCTGCCCGCTATGCGCGAGAGCACAAGCTGCCTTACCTTGGCTTGTGCCTGGGGCTGCAGGTCATGGTCATTGATCTGGCGCGCGCCGTCTTGAATAGCGATAATCCCAACAGCACCGAATTTGACCACACCACCCAATATCCCGTCATTGACCTGATGCCCGAACAGCGCGATATTGTGGATATGGGCGGCACCATGCGCCTGGGGGCCTATCCATGCCAGCTTGTGCCTGGCACGCGCGCCGCCGCGGCCTATGGCAAAGACCACACCAGCGAGCGCCACCGCCACCGCTTCGAGTTCAATAACGCCTTTCGCGAGCTGTTGGCCAGCAATGGCATGGTCTTTTCGGGCCTGTCACCCGATGGCCGCCTGGTGGAAATTGCCGAACTGGCCGACCATCCCTTTATGGTGGGCAGCCAGTTTCACCCCGAATTCAAGAGCCGCCCCAATCGGCCCCACCCGCTGTTCAGGGCGTTTGTAGAGGCTGCCGCCCAGTTTGATTCGCGCCGCTCAGGCTGACTGGCCGCGATTGACCAGCCACACGCCCAGCAGGGATTTCCATTACCAGTACACACACGACGCGGTGGGCAACCTACCTTTGGCGAGCAGGCCACCTGGGCCGCAGCAAAAGGACAAAGGCTGAGGAGGGGGCGCTCTAATCTTGCCGGGGAGCTATTGCGTCAAGGACAATGCCAACTGGCCTAGCACGAGGGGCAAATCGCGAGTGGGGTCGCCAGTGAGCGGAGAATTTTCAACTTGTCCAAGCGCGTTATGAAAGTGATGCGGGTGCGAGGGCAAGGCCGGAAAATGTTCCTTGTTGTCCCAGCGCGCAGAGACGCTGCCATAGACATGGTAGGCATAATCGGTGTGCGTGTCATTGTGGTACAGGTGAACTTGAAGCGTGTCGCCATTGGCAAGTTCGGCGCGCGCCTTGAGAGCAAACTGGCGCTCAGAGAATTGGTGCGCCTCTAGCACACGCACCGAGCGGCACGCCGGCCAGCTTTGCAGCGTGGTGATGACAAAACTCAGCCATTCGGCCAGTGTGTTCATGCGCCGGTTTCTGCCTGTAGCCCAAGCCAGCTATGCAGCATCTCGCGGGCAATCTTCCAATCCAGCGCGTCTTCTTCTTCGGCCATCACGGCCTGGTTGAGAGCCGGCTCAGGTTGAGCGGCCAGCGTGGCTGAGCGAGACTTGAGATAGGCGTCGAATTGCTCATACGTCATGCCGTGCCTGGCTTGCATGGCCTCGATGGTGGTTCGGTAACGCTCAATCTGGCGCAGGATGTAATCACGCGCCATTTCAGTCACGGCTTGTTCGGGTGTGGCAAACAGTCCACGCCGGACAAAAGGCTCGACGACGCTAACAATTTGAGCAGTCATTGCTTAAACTCCATTCTTGCGCATCAAATCATCAAACACAATACATTGTTATAATTATAGCACGAATTTGGCCAGCACCTACTATGCATCGTGATGAATCGCTGGCGACGTAAAAAGATGAAGGGCATTGTGCAAAAGCCCGTGCTGATTGCACACCGCCCTTCATCCCTTTGCCTCACCTGCGCTCCCGAAGGGGCTGCGCGCCAGCGCAGCCTGCCTGGCGCAGACAGGGTGCAAGTGTTATCCTTCTGCCTTTCCCTTCACCCTATTTGGTCGGGCACGGGGTCGCCAAAAGCTATATCCTCAACCTGGCGGCGGATGCGGCGCGCGCGCGAACGCAGGCCGGCCTCGGTGTAATGCTTCGTTCCAAACAGCCGATCCCAGAATGATCGCTTGGGCACCGGCTCGCGATCCCATTCGACTGCCACCGCCGCCCAGGTCAGCCCGGCGCCAAAACCCACCATCACCAGGCGATTGCCGGGCTTGACCTTGCCGATCTCTACCGCTTCGCACAACGCAATCGGGATGGAGGCAGAAGAGGTGTTGCCATAGCGGTCAATGTTGACGAAAAACTTGGTCAGCGGCAGATCGAGCTGCTTGGCGGCCGATTCAATAATACGCATGTTAGCTTGGTGAGGAATGATCAAATCAATATCATCCATAGTCAGCCCGGCCCGCTTCACCACTTCAAAAGTAGCCTGTCCCATCACTCGTGTGGCAAATTTGTATACTCCCCGCCCGTTCATGCGCACATAATGCAGCCGCGCGTCTACCGTGTCGCGGGTAGGGGGCTGGTGGCTGCCGCCGGCCGGCAAGATGAGCAGCCCTCCCCCCGATCCGTCAGAGCGCACCAGGCTAGCCAGCACCCCGCCTGGCTCATTGCTGCCGCGCAGCAGTATTGCGCCTGCCCCGTCGCCAAACAGCACGCACGTGTCTCGATTGGTCCAATCTATGATTCGGCTGAGCGTCTCTGCGCCAATCACAAGCACAGTGTTGTGCGCGCCGCTGGCAATCGCCTGGCTGCCCATCGCCAGCGCATACACAAAGCCGGTGCAGCCGGCAGAAAGATCAAATGCCCCCGCCCGCTCTGCTCCCAGCGCGTCTTGCACCAGGCAGGCGGTTGCCGGAAAGCTGTAATCTGGTGTGGCTGTGGCCACAATGATCAGGTCAATCTCGGTGGCGCTAACGCCGCTGCGATCAATAGCCATTTTGGCAGCCGCGATGGACATGGTAGAACTAGTTTCTTTTGTGCTGCTCACAATATGACGCTGGCGAATGCCAGTGTGTGACATTATCCATTCGTCAGAGGTGTTGACCAGCTTGGCTAGGTCATCGTTGGTGACGATCTTGGAGGGGACATACTTGCCCCATCCCACGATGTGAGCGTAACGGGTAGATTGCTTTTCAGCCACTGTTCTACTTTCTGCGTACAGCCGTAACTACTCAGCCGGCACCCTTCGACTACGCGCCGCGCATCCTGAGCGAAGTGAAACGCAGTCGAAGGAGCGCGGCGCTCCGCTCAGGATGCTGAGTAGTTACGTACAGCCTACCCTCCCACAAGTTTGAATAACCTGCGGGAGGGTGATCGGTTAACTTTTAAATATCAGGCACGCATTATGCCCGCCAAACCCGAACGAGTTTGACATGGCTGTCTGAATGGGGATATGGCGGGCCATATTGGGCACATAGTCCAGGTCGCACTCTGGATCAGGCGTTTCGTAATTGATGGTAGGCGGGATAGTTCCCTCAAGCGCTTTGATACAGATAATTGCCTCCAGCGCGCCTGCCGCCCCCAGCAGATGGCCGGTCATAGACTTGGTCGAGCTGATAGGCAGATGATAGGCGTGTTGTCCAAAGACTTGCTTGATGGCTGCTGTTTCCATCTTGTCGTTGAGCGGCGTTGATGTGCCGTGGGCGTTAATATAGCCAATCTCTTTTGGCTTTAGCCCCGCTTGTTTCAGCGCCTGCTGCATGGCCGCCGCCGCCCCTTCGCCGCTCTCTTGCGGCGCGGTAATGTGATAGGCGTCAGCCGAGCTCCCATAGCCCACCAGTTCGGCATAGATGCGCGCGCCGCGCGCCTGGGCGTGTTCCAGGCTTTCCAAAACCAGCACGCTCGCGCCTTCGCCAAAAACAAATCCATCTCGGTGGGCGTCAAAGGGCCGACTGGCTTTTTGCGGGGCCTCGTTGCGCCGGCTGACGGCGCCCATCACGCCCAGAGCGGCGATGGCGATGGGAACAATGCCTGCTTCTGCCCCCCCGGCCAAAACCACATCCACTACCCCGCGCCGGATCATCTCGGCGGCCTCGCCGATGGCATTGGCCCCGCTGGCGCATGCCGAAACGACCGACAGATTTATGCCCTTTAGCCCAAATTGAATGGCCACCTGCCCGGGGGCGGTGTCTGAAATCATCATCGGAATCAAGAAAGGCGATACCCGGCCAGGCCCCTTTTCGCGCATGGTCTCAACCTCGGCCAGCAAAGTGCCAATGCCGCCAATGCCTGATCCAATGATCACCCCAATACGATTGGTGTTTTCGCGGCCCAGCTCCAGACCTGCATCGGCTATGGCTTGCGTGGCGGCTGCCACCGCAAATTGCGTAAACCGATCCATGCGCCGCGCTTCCTTGCGCTTCACCCAGTTTCCCGCATCAAACCCTTTGACCTCCGCGGCAAAGCGCGTCTCCATCTGTGACGCATCGAATAGTGTGATTGGCCCCACCCCTGACCGGCCTTCAATCAACGCCTTCCACATGATTGGCACATCGTTGCCCACAGGGGTTATGGCACCCAACCCGGTGACGACTATTTGTTTCATCTCTGGCTCCCTTTTGCGCAAGTATAACACAAAATATAAACACTCCTAGCCTGCCAAAGATGCGGTTTTGACAGAATTTGAATATAGTTATATAATACTCGTTTGCTGTGCCAGATTATTCAGGCTGTTCATCGTAATTCATCGTAATTTGTTTCTTAAACATGATGCCCAGTGAGCTTTTTATTTCTGGGCTATTATCTTGTAGGGTAGAGTGCTCAAGTAGGAGTGAGTTGAATGACACAGGCGTTGGCTGCTAAAACGTATGCTCGAATTCCCGATGTCCTTAGATTGCCGTCCCTTATCGAAGTTCAACTAGATTCTTTTAAATGGTTTGTTGAACAAGGCTTGCGCGAACTGTTTGACGAGATTTCGCCTATTGAAAGCTTTAATGGCACGATCAAGTTGCATTTCCCATGCACCCGAACCGATGTGCCCAGGCTAGAATTCTGGTTCGAAGAGCCCAAATACAGCGAAGAAGAATGTTTGGAACGTGACCTGTCTTTTGCCAAGCCGCTGTATATTAGGGTGGCCCTCGATACAGAAACCGGCGAACGCATCGAGTCGGACATTTTTATGGGAGATTTCCCCTGGATGACCGACAAGGGCACCTTTATCATCAACGGAACCGAGCGGGTTGTTGTCAGCCAGCTTATCCGCTCACCGGGCGTCTATTTTGACGCCGACGAAGAGCCTTCCTCAGGCCGCTTGCTCAGCCAGGCTAAATTGATCCCCGACCGTGGCGCCTGGATGGAGTTTGAGACGCGCAAGACCGACTATTTGACCATCAAGTTCAACCGCAAGCGCACCGTGCCGGTGACATTGCTGCTTCGGGCTATGGCGGCAGTCACCGACGACGATTTGCGCCGCAGAAATATTCTGTTGTCAGATATTCCCTCTATTCTAGCTACCGGATCAACCGAGGAAATCCTCAACCTGTTTGCGCAGGTAGATACCAATCCAGATCATCCCTATATTGCCACCACTTTGCGTCAAGAAGGCAACCTTGAAGAGCGGGCGGGGCGCTCGGTGGCCCAAGAAGCTCTGATCGAGTTCTACAAGCGCATGCGCCCTGGCGATCCTCCCACGCTAGATAATGCCACCGAGTTCATGATTTCGCAGTTGTTTGATCCGCGCCGTTACGATTTGGAGCGGGTGGGGCGCTACAAGCTGAACCAGCGGCTCAACCTGGATACGATTGTGCCCCGCACCCACCGCACCATCACCAAGCATGATATCATCAGGTTGGTTGAGCACATGATCCGCATTAACAACGGGCTAGAATCAGCCGACGATATTGACCATCTAGGCAATCGCCGCGTCAAGACGGTGGGCGAACTCATTCAAAACAAGATGCGGGTGGGGCTGCGGCGCATGGAGCGTGTGGTCAAAGAGCGCATGAGCATTCGTGAAAACGAATCGCTGACCCCGGTGGCGCTCATCAACATTCGCCCGGTCGTGGCGGCTATTCGCGAATTTTTCGGCTCTAGCCAATTGAGCCAGTTCATGGATCAAACCAACCCGCTGGCCGAGCTGACCCACAAGCGCACGCTAAGCGCCCTGGGGCCGGGCGGCCTGCGCCGCGAGCGCGCCGGCTTTGACGTGCGCGATGTGCACTATAGCCACTATGGCCGCATTTGCCCCATCGAAACCCCGGAAGGACCCAACATCGGGTTGATTGGCCGCCTGGCAACCTATGGCAAGGTGAACAGCTACGGCTTTATAGAAACCCCCTATCGCAAAGTGGGCCAGATGCTGCCCAATCAGGTTGAAGCGTTGATCGGCCACACCCTGCGCCAGGATGTGGTTAACCAATCGGGGCAGACAGTTGTTCCAACCGGCGCTGTGATTACGCCTCAACTGGCGCAGCAAATCGCCAAGGTCAAGGGTTTGACCGAGGTCAAAGTGGCGCCATACGTTACCGATGAGATCGAGTACATGTCGGCAGATGAAGAAGACCGGCACATTATCGCTCAGGCCAATGCCAGCCTCAACGAAGTCAAAGAGTTTATCGAAAAGCGCATCTCTACCCGCTTTTTCGAAAAGTTTTTGTTTGAAGCGCCGGAGCAGGTCGAATATATGGATGTGGCTCCGCGCCAGACGGTGGGTATTTCTGCGGCGCTTATTCCATTCCTGGAGCATGACGACGCAAACCGCGCCTTGATGGGGTCCAACATGCAGCGCCAGGCTGTGCCGTTGCTCAAGCCCGAAGTGCCATTGATTGCCACAGGCATGGAGTACCAGGCCGCGCTGGATAGCGGGCAGGTGGTGGTGGCCGAAGAAGAGGGCGAGGTGCTTAGTGTCACCGGCCGCGAGATTCTGGTCAAGGGCAAGCGGGGCAAAAAGACCTATCGCTTGCGCAAGTACAATCGCTCAAACCAGAGCACGTGTATTGACCAGCGCCCCATTTTGAGCAAGGGGCAACGAGTTCAGGTGGGCGATGTGCTGGCAGATAGTTCGTCAACCCAGGCAGGCGAATTGGCCTTGGGGCAAAACGTGCTGGTCGCTTTTATGCCCTGGGAAGGCGGCAACTATGAAGACGCCGTGCTCATTAGCGAGCGATTGGTGTATGAGGACAAGTTCACCTCTATCCACATTGAAAAGCACGAAGTAGAAGCGCGTGATACCAAGCTAGGCCCAGAAGAGTTGACGCACGATATCCCCAACGTAGGCGATGAGGCGCTCAAAGATTTGGATGAAACCGGCATCATTCGCATTGGCGCCGAGGTAGGCCCCAACGATATCCTGGTGGGCAAAATCACGCCCAAGGGCGAAAAAGAGCTGTCGCCAGAAGAGAAATTGCTGCGCGCAATCTTTGGAGAAAAAGCTCGCGAGGTTAAAGATTCAAGCTTGCGCCTGCCGCATGGCGAACACGGCAAAGTGGTAGATGTCAAAGTCTTTACGCGCGAGGATTATCGCGACCTGCCCGCTGGCGTTGAAAAAATGGTGCGCGTCAGCGTGGCGCAAAAACGCAAAATCGCCGAGGGCGACAAGATGGCTGGCCGCCACGGCAACCAGGGGGTTGTTTCCAAGGTGGTCCCCATCGAAGATATGCCTTTCCTGGCCGATGGCACGCCGGTTGATATTGTTCTGAACCCATTGGGGGTGCCGGGCCGCATGAATATTGGGCAGATCTTGGAAACTCATCTGGGGTGGGCGGCTTCACGCCTGGGCTTTCGCGCCATCACGCCCGTGTTTGATGGCTCTGATGAAGAGGAAATCGAGGCCGAATTGGCGCGCGCGTGGATGGTGGACCAGGCTTGGAACGAAACCACCGCCGCGGCCTGGCAGTGGATCAGAGATACCGAATATCCTCAGGATGAGCTGGAAGACGACGGTGAAGCGCGCTTGCTTTATCTCTATGAATGGCTGGGTGGGCGAGGCCACGACCTGGAACGCGCCTCGCTTGACGAAACCTATGCGCGCCGAATAGTGCTGCGCGAATGGCTCGCCGACAAGGGCCATAACCCCGACGAGCTCTTGTTTTTTGAAGACGATGGGCGGTCTTTTCAGGAACGCAAAGAAGCCGACGCCAAAGCCCGCACAGTTTGCTGGCGATTGTGGCTGGCCGAGCGAGGCGTGAATACCGGCCGGCTGGGCGATGCCTTGGTGGCCGCTCGCGCCCACGAGGTCAGCCGCGAGCTGATGGAGCCCTTGCCTACCGTAGGCAAGATGGCCTTGTACGATGGCAAGACGGGTGAGCCGTTTGATCAGCCGGTGACGGTGGGCGTGATTTTTATGATGAAATTGGCCCACCTGGTAGAAGACAAAGTGCATGCTCGCTCTACCGGCCCCTATTCGCTGGTGACCCAACAACCGTTGGGAGGCAAGGCGCAATTTGGCGGCCAGCGCTTTGGCGAGATGGAAGTGTGGGCGCTAGAGGCCTATGGGGCAGCCTATACGCTGCAAGAGATGCTCACTGTCAAGTCGGATGATGTGCAGGGGCGCGTCAAGACTTATGAGGCGATTGTCAAGGGCGAAAAGATTGAAGAGCCAGGCATCCCGGCATCGTTCCGTGTGCTGGTCAAAGAGTTGCAGTCGCTGGGACTGGCGGTAGAGGCCATCTCGGACGCAGGCGAGGTGACTCGCTTTGGCAAAGACGAAGACAAGTCACGCATGCCCAAGTTGGGTGGATTTGGCTTGTTGGGCTTTGGGTCTGATGATGAGACCGGCTAGGCGCTTGACAATATAAAAAATCATGTTACAATCTGCCCGCTCTGGGGCAGCCTAATACCCTGCTTTGGATGTAAAACATAAAACCATACTCTGGTGTAAATTGTTGGGGGGCCATGGTGCGTTTGGTGGCCTTCCTTGATGTAAAGGGAAACCGCCCGCAGGCAAGTTGACAACGCGGGCGGGCGCGTGAGAAGAAATGGGAGTCAAAGAGCGTGCCAACAATAAATCAGCTTGTGAGAAAGGGCAGAAAAGCTCAAAAAGGCAAAAGCAAAGCGCCAGCTTTGGCGTTTACCTACAATAGTTTCAAGCAGCGACGCGAGCGGCGCCCCAAGGGCAGCCCGCAAAAGCGCGGGGTGTGCACCATTGTTAAAACCATGACCCCCAAGAAACCCAATTCCGCGTTGCGCAAGATTGCCCGCGTCCGCCTGACAAATTATATCGAAGTCACCGCCTATATTCCGGGTGAGGGCCACAACTTGCAAGAACACAGCGTGGTGCTGGTGCGCGGGGGACGCGTCAAAGATTTGCCCGGTGTGCGCTATCACGTTGTGCGCGGCAGCCTGGATACAACGGGCGTAGATAAACGCATGCAAGGCCGCTCCAAGTACGGCGCCAAGCGGCCAAAGAAGCAACAGGGGTAAGCCTATGTCTCGACGTTCAAGAGCGACCAAACGACCCATCGCACCCGATGTGCGCTATGGCAATGTGGTGGTGCAAGATTTTATCAACCGCATGATGCATGGCGGCAAAAAGAGCGTAGCCGCGCGGGTGTTGTATGGGTCTTTTAAGTTGATTGAAGCGCGAACCAAGCGCAACCCGGTAGAGGTTTTTGAAGAGGCCATCAAGAACGTCCGTCCGGTTATTGAGGTCAAGCCGCGCCGGGTGGGTGGCGCAACCTATCAGGTGCCGATGGAAGTGCCAGACGCGCGCAGTTTGGCGCTGGCCATGCGCTGGATGTTGGCGGCTGCTCGCAGCCGCCCCGGCAAATCAATGGCCGAAAAATTGGCAGCCGAGTTTATGGATGCGGCCCAAAATCAAGGGTCAGCAATTAAAAAGCGTGAAGACACGCACAAAATGGCAGAAGCAAACCGCGCGTTTGCTCACTTCCGCTGGTAGTTCGTTGGGCTAGTTCGTTCCTGGTGCGGTGGGAGGCGCGTCGAAGAAGACGGCTTCGTTACCCTCCACCTGATCATCCGGTCCGTGACTGCCTGGTGAATCGAGAGTAATTCGATGTCCAGGATTATCCCGCTCGAATGTATACGCAACATCGGCATTATTGCCCATATAGATGCTGGCAAAACAACGACGACAGAGCGGGTTCTTTTTTACACCGGCAAAACGCATCGGATGGGGAATGTTGATGATGGGACGACCGTCACCGACTGGATGGAACAGGAACGCGAACGCGGCATCACTATTACAGCCGCAGCGGTCACGTGTTTTTGGCGTGACTATCAAATTAACATTATTGATACACCGGGCCATATTGACTTTACGGCCGAAGTTCAGCGCTCGCTGCGCGTGCTCGATGGCGGCATAGTTATCTTTGATGCGGTGGCCGGCGTCGAGCCGCAAAGTGAAACGGTGTGGCGGCAGGCCGATCGCTACCATGTGCCACGCATCTGTTTTGTGAACAAGATGGATCGCCTGGGCGCCGACTTTGATAACACGGTTCAGATGATCCGTGACCGCCTGGGAGCCATGCCGCTGCCCATCCAATTGCCGATTGGCCGCGAAGATGGATTTGAAGGGATCATTGATCTGTTTCGAATGCAAGCGGTTCGGTGGGTAGATGCGCTGGGCGAGCAGGCCGAGTTCTGCGACATCCCGGCCCAGCTTCAAGCAACTAGTCAGGCCGCTCGCGCCACTTTGGTCGAGCGGATTGCAGAAACTGATGATACGTTAACATTAAAATACCTTGAAGGCGAAACAATCTCGGCAGACGAGTTGCAGAGGGCCTTGCGCAGCGCTACCCTAAAAGGTTGTTTGGTTCCGGTGCTGTGTGGAACCAGCCTACGGAATAAGGGAGTGCAATTGCTGCTCGATGCAGTGGTAGCCTATCTTCCATCACCATTGGATGTGCCACCGATTGTCGGCTCGAACCCGTACACGCACAAAGAAGAAACCCGCCCGGCCGATCCAGAGGCCCCCTTTGCGGCGCTGGTCTTTAAGATTGTCACAGACCCTTATGTGGGCCGCCTGGCCTACTTTCGGGTGTACTCGGGCAAGGTCAACGTTGGCGCTTCGGTGCTGAACGCGACCAGCGGCAAGAAAGAGCGAGTGGGACGGGTGATTCGAATGTATGCGGATCACCGCGAGGATGTGCAAGAGGTATTGGCGGGCGATATTGGCGCGACATTGGGGCTGAAAAACAGCTTTACCGGCGATACACTATGCACACCCTCGGCCCAAATTGTCTTGGAAAAGATCATCTTTCCAGAGCCGGTGATTAGCGTGGCCATTGAACCCAAGACAGCGGCCGACCAAGACAAGATGGGCGAAGCGCTCAAAAAGTTGGCCGAGGAAGATCCTACCTTCCGCGTGCGGATTGATGAGAACAGCGGCCAGACTCTGATTGGCGGGATGGGAGAGTTACACCTGGAAGTGCTGGTGGACCGCATGATGCGCGAGTTTCGGGTGCAGGCCAACATTGGCCGCCCCCGAGTGGCCTATCGCGAAACAATTACCCGCCCGGTGCGCTCGGAGGGCAAGTTTGTCCGGCAAACGGGTGGCCACGGCCAATACGGGCACGTTGTGCTCAAGTTGGAGCCGATGGCGCAAGGCGGTGGGTTTGAGTTTGACGACCAGACCCGAGGCGGGACGATTCCAAAGGAATTTATCCCTGGTATTGAAAAGGGTGTGCGCGAGGCGATGGAATCGGGTGTGCTGGCGGGCTATCCGCTTGTTGATGTGCGCGTGTGCTTGGTAGACGGAAGCTGGCACGAGGTTGATTCATCCGAGATGGCGTTCAAGGTGGCTGGGTCAATGGCCTTGAAGGATGGCGTAGCCAAGGCTGGCCCAGTATTGCTAGAACCGGTCATGCGAGTTGAGATTGTAGCGCCAGAAGAGTATGCTGGCGATATGCTGGGAAACTTGACGGCGCGCCGGGCAGAGATCGAAGGAATGAACCCACGACCGGGCAGCCTTCAGGCGATTGAGGCCAAAGCGCCTCTGTCCGAGATGTTTGGTTATGCTACCGACCTGCGCTCAATGACGCAGGGGCGGGGGACATTTACGATGGAGTTCCATCACTATGCACAAGTTCCGGCCAGTGTTGCGGATGCGATACTGGGGCGAGGAAAACGGTAGATTTCAGATTACGTTTTACGTTCTGAAAATTAGTAATTTGAAATTGTAGGGAGGATTTTTCATGGCAAAGGAACATTTTGATCGAAGCAAGCCTCACGTGAACGTGGGGACGATTGGGCACATTGATCATGGCAAGACGACCTTGACGGCGGCCATTACCAAGGTATTGGCGATGAAAAAGATGGCGGCCTTTCGGGCGT
>JBGSMF010000300.1:0-15340 GCA_041740315.1 Thermoflexales bacterium | reverse complement strand
CAAGCTGCTTGGCCGCGGCGGCATGGCCGAGGTCTATCAAGGCCGCCACACTCGCCTGGACCGCATTGTGGCCATCAAAGTGCTGCCAGCCAGCCTGGCTGCCGAAGCAGACTTTCGCCAGCGTTTTGAGCGCGAGGCGCGGGCGGTGGCGGCCCTCAAGCATTCCAATATTGTGCAGGTTTTTGACTTTGGCGATGTCGAGGGAACGTATTACATGGTCATGGAATTCATTGACGGCCAAGACCTGGCGCAGACCATGCGCGCAGCCGGCCCAATGCCGTTGGATCTGGTGCGGCGGCTGGTGCAAGGCGTTGCCAGCGCGTTGGATTATGCCCATGCCCAGGGTTTTGTGCACCGTGATGTCAAACCATCGAATGTGATGCTGGAGGGCAAGCCAGATTGTTCCCCCTTGTCTTTGCGCCCCGTCCTCACTGATTTTGGCATTGCCAAGATTCTGGGCGGCACAACCGGCGCTGGAGCCGTGGTTGGGGCAACCCGAACCGGCATGGTGGGAACGCTAGATTACATTGCCCCAGAGCAAATCCGCGCCGCCGGCCAGGTAGATGCCCGCGCAGATATTTACGCCTTGGGCGTGATGGTCTACCAGATGATCACCGGCCGGTTGCCGTTTGCCGGCGATAACCCCGGCGCAGTGCTCATGGCTCACTTGCAGCAGGCTGTTCCTGACCCGCGCCAGTTGATGCCGGCTCTGCCCGCAACGGTTGCTGAGGCCATCGCGCGCGCCCTGGCCAAAGACCCCGCCGAGCGTTTTTCTAGCGCGGGCGCTTTGGCCGAAGCGATGGAAACCAGATGACCAAAAAAGAATTCAGACTAGAAAACGAATATCACTACAATCGTTCTGGCCCGGTGCGCTGGATTGCGTCTCACGCACTGCGCTATCCCATTTTTCCCCTGGGCATGGTGTTGGCGGCTGTGTTTAACAACATCTTTTACAGCAGCCTTCAGACCGCCGTGGGCCAGGGTTTTGACATCATCACCAAGCCAGGCTGGGCCACCAACGAGTTGCTGGCGCTGGCCCTGGCGATGATGGGCATGGCAGTGGGGCAGGGGCTGACCGGCCTGGTGCGCAACTATGCGGGCGAGTTTTTGGCGCAGCACATCGAGCGAGACGCGCGCGACGAGTTGTACGTCAGCCTGTTGGGCAAGAGCCAGGCCTTTCATGGGCGGCAGCGCATTGGCGATGTTATGGCCCGCGCCACCAACGATGTGCACATGCTCAACATGATGTTTAGCCCCGGCCTGATGCTGATCACCGATTCGCTGCTGGGCACAATTGTTCCCATCCTTTTGATTGCGCGCCTCAGGGCCGAGCTGTTGCTGGTGCCCTTGGTCTTTTTGGCCTTGTTAGGCCTCACGCTCGTTGACTATAATCGCCGGCTGGCTCCGGTTAGCCTGGCCATGCGAGACCAATTCGGCGTGATGAACGCCGGCCTGGACGAGGCGATTGCCGGCATCGGAGTCGTCAAGGCCAATGTGCAAGAGCGCTACGAATGGTCCAAGTTTGTGGGCAATGCCCGCCTGTACCGCGATTACGCAGTGCGGCATGGCGAAATACAGGCAGTATATTTGCCGATGTTGATGTTCAGCCTGTGTTGGGCGGGCGCGCTCTTGCACGCGCTATGGATTTGGCGTTCGGGCGCTATCAGCCTGGGGCTAGTCATTTCGTTTATGGGCCTGATGGGCGCGCTGCGCTTTCCTACTTTTATTTCTATCTTTACCTTTGATCTGCTTCAATTGGGCATTGCCAGCGGCGGGCGCATCTTGAAATTGATCAATACCGAAACAGAGCTAGATGAGAACCCGGCCGGAATTGCGCAGCCCATCAAAGGAGCGGTGACATTTGAAAACGTCAGCTTTGGCTACAACGGCGCGCCCATCCTCAAGGGCATCAGTTTCAGCGTCAATCCGGGCGAAACGGTGGCCATTGTGGGGCAGACCGGCTCTGGCAAAACCACCCTCACCCGGCTCATCAACCGTATTTTTGATGTTAACGGCCTGCCTGGCGGCAGTGCAGGCGGGCGTGTGCTGGTAGACGGAGTAGACGTGCGCGATTGGAGCATGGAATCGCTCCGTTCTCAGATTTCTGCCATTGAGCAAGACGTGTTTCTCTTTTCGCGCAGCCTGGCCGAAAATATCGCGTTCGGCTGCGCCGATGCCACCCAAGCCGAGATCGAGCGCGCTGCCCGCGAGGCCCAGGCGCACGAATTTATTACCAGTTTTCAAGATGGCTATGCTACCGAGGTGGGCGAGCGCGGCGTGACGCTTTCGGGCGGGCAACGCCAGCGCATCGCCATTGCGCGCGCGTTTCTCACCAACCCGCGCATCCTCATTTTGGATGACAGCACCAGCGCCATTGACAGCGCCACCGAGGATCAAATCCAGCGGGCCATGCGGCGCATCAGCAGCCAACGCACCACCTTTCTCATCACCCACCGCCTCAGCCAAATTCGCTGGGCCGACCGCATCCTGGTGTTGCGCCAGGGCGAACTGATTGACCAGGGCGCGCACGATGAGTTGATGGCGCGCTGCCCGGATTATGGCCGTATTTTTAAAAGATACAACTAGGCCAGCCCTATGCGTTACTTGTTCAAACACGTTCTAATGCGCGACGCGGTGTATGGCTTGCAATTGCGCTCTCATTTGCGCCAGATGCATCTGAGCGCGGCGCAGGCCATCGAGGCACTCTATGCGCTGGATTTGAGCAGCCATTACGCCGATCTGGCCTATCACTACGAGCAGGCAGGCCAGATTGATCAAGCTATTTTTTATCTTGGCCGAGCCGGCAGACAATTGCTCGACATAAGCGCGTTTCGCGAGGCGTTACGTTCCTTTACGCGGTTGCTAGGGTTGCTCTCAGCTGAAAGCCGAGAGCGAGCCGAATTGCTAATTCAGATGGGCAAGGCCCTAATGTGGCTGGGCAACTATGAGCAAGCGCGGCAGCAATTGGAATCTGGACTGGCGTTGGCTCAGCAGTTGGGTGACGGGGAAAGCTCTGCTGCCGCGCTAGATCACCTGGGATTGATTGCTCGTGAGCAGGGAGATTTAACGTTGGCCCAAGCGTACCTGGTAAAATCCCTAAACATGGCCCGCCAGATTGACGATCGAGCCAGAATTGCCCATGTATTGTTGTCTTTGGGTTGGGTTGGCATCAGGTTAGGGGCGCATTCCAAAGCCCTGGCGCGCTTGTCTGCTAGCCAGGCGCTTTACCGAGCTCTGGGCAACCAACATGGACTGAGCCGCGTTTTCAATGGATTAGGAATGGTGGCTCTTGGACAGGGAGAGTATGAGAAGGCCCGAGATTTTTATCTACAGAGCCTTACGCTATCCCAGCAGTTGGGCGCGCGTCGGGATGAGGCAGTAGCGCTGGGTAATTTGGGCGAGGTTGCTCGGCTGCAAGGGGATTATGCGGCGGCCCTGCAATATAATTGGGAAGCCCTAAGCATCCTCAAAGAGATTGGAACCAAGGCGAATATTGCTGCGGTCGTTGCTAACCTTGGGCATGTCGCTCTTGCCCAGCGTGACTATGCCAGCGCCACATCCTATTACCACGAGGCGATACAAATAGCGGCAGATACAGCGACCGTTCCAAATATTTTGGACGGTCTGGCTGGCTTGGCGGGGGCATTGGTGTTGAGAGGACAAACAGATCGAGGGCTTGAGTTGATAGGATTGGCGCTAAACCACCCCTCCCTTGATAGTTGCACCATGCCTGTCATTGACCAAACCCTGGCTGAGCTGCGCGCTCAACTTTCACCGGAGCAAATTGAGGCCGGGCTGGAATGCGGCAAGGCGCTCGATCTGGAAGCGGTGGTAAAAGAAATTCTGGCCGAACCCCTTGACCTTAACCTTAACTTTAACCTTGTGAAGGATTGTTATGGGCTTTATTCTCGACGGGCTGGAAACTGAAGCATACGACCGTACCTACAGTGATGTTGATTTGCTGCGCCGGATCATTAGCTACTTTGCGCCCTATCGCTGGCAGATGGTTCTGGTGGCTGCGGCGATTGCGCTCAACTCGGCAGCGGGCACCGGGGGACCGATCCTCATCTCTAGGGGCGTTGACATGCTGCGCAGTTACGAGAGCAGCGGCAGCGTTCCTTTGCAGATGGTGTTGCTGTTGACGGGAGGGGTGCTGCTGCTGGGGGTGGCGGCGTGGGGATTCAACTTTATCAACCAGTGGTTTGCGGCCCGCGTCATTGGCGATGTGGTGCTGAGGCTGCGCGATGACGTGTTTCGCGCCACGATGCAGCGCGACTTTTCGTTCTTTGACGAACATCCCTCCGGCAAGATTGTCAGCCGGGTCACTTCGGATACGCAAGACTTTTCTGATGTAGTCTCTTTGACCATGAACCTGGTCAGCCAGGTGCTGCTGGTGGGCATTCTTTCGCTGGTGCTTGTAGGCGTCAATGTCTGGCTGGCGCTGCTGCTGTTGGTCATGGCGCCGGTGGCGGCGGCCATCGCGCTCAGCTTTAGGCGCGTGGCGCGGACGGTGACGCAAAATGCGCGCCGGGTGACGGCCAAGATCAATGCCCAAATCCAAGAATCGGTCAGCGGCATCATGATTGCCAAGAGCTTTCGCCAAGAACGCACCGTCTACAGCACTTTTGACGCCAATAACCGGCAGGCTTTTCGGGTGGGCCTGCGGCGCGGCCTCACGCTCAACACCATTTTCCCCATCATGGGCATCTCTTCAGGGCTTGGCGTGGCCGCGCTGGTCTTTGCCGGCGGGCTGGCCACTCGCGGCCCGGCCGGCATTCGCCCCGGCGAGTGGTACTTGTTCATGCAGGCAGTGGGATTTTATTGGTGGCCCCTCATCAACATTGCGTCGTTTTGGAGCCAATTCCAAGATGGCTTGTCGGCTGCCGAGCGTGTTTTTGCCCTCATTGACGCCGAGCCTAAAGTGGTGCAGATTGCCAATGAGGCTATCGGCGATGACCCCCATTCACCCCTGCGGGGCCGCATCGAGTTTCGCAATGTGCATTTCACCTACACCGGCACAGAGACGGTGCTGCCAGATTTTTCGCTAGAGATAAGACCCAAAGAAACGCTGGCGCTGGTGGGCCACACCGGCGCGGGCAAGAGCAGCATCGCCAAGCTCATCACCCGCTTTTACGAGTTTCAGGGCGGGCAGATTCTCATTGATGGGCGAGATGTTCGCCGCCTGGACCTGGGCCAATACCGCCGCCACATCGGGCTGGTGCCGCAAGAGCCGTTCTTGTTTTCTGGCACGGTGCGAGACAACATCCGCTACAGTCACCCCACAGCCACTGACGAGCAGGTGCGGCAGGCCGCCATGCACATCAGCCGGGGCGAGTGGCTGGCCGCTTTGCCTGCTGGGCTAGACACCGACGTGGGCGAGCGTGGGGGCAATCTCTCGATGGGCCAACGGCAGTTGGTGGCGCTGGCGCGTGTGATGCTGAGAGACCCGGCCATCTTTGTGCTAGATGAAGCCACCGCCAGCATAGACCCCTTTACCGAGGCGCAAATCCAAGATGGACTAGAGGCCATCATGCAAGATCGCACGGCCGTCGTCATCGCTCATCGCCTGTCTACCATCAAGAACGTCGATCGCATTATTGTGATGGAGCGCGGCCAAGTCATTGACCAGGGCAAGCACGACGAGTTGATGGCGCGCGGCGGGCATTACGCCGAGTTGTACAACGCCTATTTCCGGCATCAGGAGCTAGATTACAGGCCAACCATGGAGGATGTGCCCCCGGTTACAGGGGTACCGGCGCAAATTGAAGCATAGCCTCACCCCTCCCACTTTTTTATTCGCCAATCACTAGACCTTATCGGAAATAGCAGGATGGGCATCCCCATGCCCATCTGCCAACGTACACCCTGGACTGCCCGTCCAGGGCAGGCTTGCACCTGCGCTGCGCTTGGCCCCTTCGGGAGTGCAGCCTGCCTGGCGCAGACAGGGTGTGGGGATACGTTGGCTGCGTTATTTCCGGTAAACTCTACTTTCCAACTGTGCAGGAGAGTGCGTGACAGAGCTTCAAAGCAGTAATAATATCCTCCGTTTGCGCCTGGCTGTCCCTCTTTTCGGCTGATTGGAATGCCTTTTAGATGACAGAGATATAATGTTCCCACCCCGCCGTGTGACACAATAGCAATGTTGCCAGCGGATTGGTCATTAGCCAGGATTGCCGCAATGGCGCTCACAATCCGTTGCTGCGCGTCGTTGGCTGCCTCCCATCCTCGTATGCTTTGGCAGGGATGCGCAAAAAACAAATCGGCAACGGTTCTATGCTCGTCAAATGGTAAATAGCCGGTGGATGATCGGTCAATCTCGCCTAGTGACCTGATGCCCAAGTCTTGCAACGAATTAGAGGCGGCGCGTGTAGCTGAATCCGGCAAGTTATTCCTTGCAGAATTTAGGCGTCGGGTCACTAGCTCATGCACCATTTGGTAGCCGATGGCAAGCTGCCCGGCCAGGATTTCTGCGCCGTCAATGGCCTTTTGTTCAGTGCTGCAATACACGGCACTGATGTGGTTTACCCAGAGCTGGGCCAGCAGCTTGTTCATGCGCTCTTTGCCGCGCAGAGATAGTGGCCAGTGTGGAACGGGGATGTTTGGATCAATGACCACGTCTGGGTGCGCGATGAAAAAAGCTCGTCTTGGCAGTCCAGTATCCATGCCGGCTTATGCCTCGCCAGTTTGTGCTTCTTGAGCGAACAGACGGGCAAAGCCAGGATAAGGCCGCAGCGGGATCACCTCGAACGTGATCAACCTTTCTTTGACCAGTGGTAAAGTGCCAAGCGCCTGGGCGGCTTGTTCAGCACTCGCACACTCTAGCATCAACACCGCCATGGTTTGATCTTGCTGGAAATAAATCTCGCGCACTATGCCGGTCTGGTACAGTTCCCATACCCGAACCGCCTCGGCTTGGAGGTGTGGCTTGAACTGCTCTCCGCTGGTGCCTGGTATTTCATGCTCGATAGCCAGAATTTTCACACCCCCCCTTTCCTGAAATCGTCAATGTCATTAGGACTAAGGATTAAATAACTTGCTCATCTATAGCTCGTTTTGCCCGTATTTCGGCGTCACTGTGGGCAAGTTATTTAATTTCCAATCCTTAGCCGCCCCCAAAAGGTTCAAAATTGGTGATGTGGAGCGTTTCCGCGTTTCGCGCGCAATCTTGGGGCAGGCGAACCTAAAGCGGAGCTATACTATCAGCTTGGAGGCCAGTTGCTTGTACAAGGCGGTCACGGGATGATCGGGGTAGCGCAACGCAAAAACGCCGCTGCTGGCAAGCGTCATTATATCGTCCGAGTGAGGCACGACGATTGCGGCGGGACATTGATAGGTTTGCTCTACTTGCGCTTGAACTTTTTGAGGATCAAAGACAGCGGGCAGCCTGTTGATTACCAGCCACATGTGGGGGATCTGCAACTGGCGGGCCACTTTGATGGTTATCCCGGTGCCCTGGTAATCTTGCTGGTCTGGGCGCAGCACAATCGCCAGCGTTGTCGAAAGGGCAATGGAAAACAGCGTTTCCTCATTTAGGCCGGGGTGAGTGTCTATCACCAGCGCATCCAGCGCTAGTTCATCAATCAATTTGGCTAGCCCCAGGGTGAGCAGTTGAGCGTCATATCCTTCACGCAATATCCGCGCAATTTCGCCCATCTTGATACTAGAAGGGACAAGAAATATCTTGCCACTGATGGCCGGCCTCAACTTTGGCGTGACGTCGTGGGCTGTCTGCCTGATTTCACATTTTCCCCACAGATAATCGTTAAGCGTGCGCAAAATGTCTTTTTCGGCCAGGCCAAAAATAACGTGGATGCCAGGCACCTGGATATCCGTGTCAATTACGCCAACGCGCCTTCCTTCGGTTGCCAGAATAGCCGCAACGTTGGCGGCGATATTGGACTTGCCGGTTCCTCCCCGAAACGAGTGAATGGAAATCACTTGGGGCATGTTATTTTCCCATTCCCCCGGCCATATTGCGCGGCTGGCGAAAACACCCTAGTTTTGCCAATTGGCATAGCTTTCTCCTGGTTTCATTATACTACTGTCTTTGCTTCTTACAAAACAACGCAATGTTTGAGGTTTTCTGGTATAATAAACCACTGCTATGGGAACCCTGGTTTTGTTTTACTCAACATGAGATTTGTGTGGAAAATAGCGCATGATACGAGTTGTTTCCAAACCATTATTTCAGCTTGATTGGCTGATTTGCAATTTGCGTTGGTTGCTCTTGGTCAGTGTGGGCATTGTGGCGCTGACCGACCCTGCGCGCGTTGGCCAATCTGAGTTGAGCCATCAAATTATTCTGGGCTTGCTTTTGCTGGGCGCAGGATACAACATGCTGGTGATGGTGCTGCTCGTGCTAGAGGTGCCGGCGCGCCCCCTGCCCATCATCACCGTCATCGCCGATACCATTTTGGCCGTCGCTTTTGTGGCGGCGTCTGGCGGGTGGAATAGCTCGCTGTATTTCTTTGGTTTGTTCCCCATCATCACTGTGGCGCTGCGATTTGGCTGGATTGCTCGCGTTTTGACGTCTGTGACAATTGTCCTGGCTTTTGGGGGCGTGTCATTTCTCACGTTGCCTGCCCAGTTGGATGTTGATTTTCGAACGGCTGTGGGCGTGAAAATCGGTGTGGTGTTGGTTGCAGCCCTGATTACTGGCATGATTAGTGACCGCGTGAAAGACGTGGTTCTTCAGGCAGTGCGGGCCGAGGAAGAAGAGGAGCTAAAGCGTTTGCGCGCAGCGCGAGACCAGGCCCGCGCGATTTTTGATATGGCAGCCACGCTCAGCGCCACCCTGAGCTATTCGCGCATTTTGGACGCCGTGCTCGATATTGCCACGATGGGCTTGCAGGGACTGGGGCCTTTGGCCGGGCAAATAGCCAGCATGGTGTTGCTGCACGGTTCACGTGGACTAGAGGTGCGGGCAGCCCGCCACATGTCGCCACGTGATGAAGCCGTGCGCGTGCCGGGCAAAGAAGGGGTGGTTCATGAAGTGATGCAGACCGCCGAGCCTGTCATGCGCGAATCACCCTCCGCCGATCCCGAACTGGGGCGCTATGCGACCTTACATCGTTGCCAAGAGGTAGTCTGCGTGCCCATGCGGGCCGGCTTTGAAATGTATGGCGTGTTGGTGGTGGGCAGCCCTACCGCTGGGATGTTTAGCTCTGAGCATCTGGAATTGTTGGTGGCCGTTTGTAATCAGGCTACCATCGCCTTGCAAAATGCGCAATTGTACAATAGTTTGCAGCAGGAAAAAGAGCGCATTGTCGAGGTAGAAGAGCAAGCTCGCAAGAAATTGGCGCGCGATTTGCACGATGGCCCCACCCAAAGCATCGCCGCCATTGCCATGCGCCTGAACTATTCGCAAAAACTGCTCCAGCACGATCCAACCAAGGTGGGGGAAGAATTGTCCAAAATCGAAGACATGGCGCGCCGCACCACCAAAGAAATCCGGCATATGCTCTTTACCTTGCGCCCGTTGGTGCTAGAGACGCAAGGGTTGACCGCCGCTCTCGAGACGTCTATCCAAAAGGTCATGGAAACCGATAGCCGCGTTGCCATTCACCTGGAAGCCGACAAGTTTGAAGACAAGGTAGATATGAATACGCAGGGCGTCGTTTTTTACATTGTCGAGGAAGCCGTGGGCAATGCGCGCAAACATGCGCAGGCCCGCAATATCTGGATCCGCCTCAAGCTTAGAAAAGATGCGTTCATCGCCCAGGTGCAAGATGACGGCGTTGGCTTTGACGTGGACAGGGTGCAGGCTTCGTATGAGACGCGCGGCAGCCTGGGCATGGTTAATCTGCGCGAGCGAGCCGAGCTGGTGAATGGCGTGATTACGATTGATTCAGAGGCCGGCAGAGGCACCTCCATCACCCTGGCCGTGCCGTTTGAGCGACCCTGATGCAACTGGCATGAATTATAAAACGGAACTGGCCCTGTGGGTTATCGTTTCGCTCTTGCTGTTCATCATCGGATCACAGGTCGCGTGGCGCTTTCGGCATCTGCAATCCCGCTCGGCTGACTGGCTGAGTCGCCGGCTGGTGGATAGCCTCTTGGGCCGGCTGTTGCTGCAAGTTGTCCGCTTATTGTACTATGTCGGTTTGCCTTATGTCGTCGTGCTGCGGCGTGTTTTATCGGCGGGTGAGCTTGGCTTGTTTGGGCATGATATGACTGTGGCTGCCGGAGCGGCGCTGGGCTGGTCAGGCAAAGATTGGCTGCAAGCTTTGGGTTGGTTGGCCGCCATGGGGCTGCTTATCGCAGTGTTGTTGGCCTTGGGCTGGCGCAATGCTGCGCGCGCCCAAGAGGGACAACTGGTGGCGCGCGGCTTGTGGCCAGCGCCGCCCTGGTGGGTGACAGTGCGCGAGGTGTTCTTTAACCAATCGCACTGGGCTTTTTATCGGGCTGTGCCGCTGATGGTTATGGACGATTCTTATTGGGCTGTTCTGTTCAGCGCTGCTTTGCCTGTGTTCGAATGGGTGCTGGACCCCGATTGGCGGAAACAGGTGCGCGATGGACCCCGCCGCGAACAAGTGCTAGCGCAATTCTTGTGGTTGGCAACCAGCACGGTCTATTTCGTATTGACGCAAAATGGGTGGTTGACGCTGGCGCTGCACATGAGCCTGGCGATTGCGATGAATTATTGGTTAGCTTTTCTGGCCGGGCAGCAAAAACCAAGTGTGGCGCCCGCCTTGGCCGAGGCGCAATAGCATCAACTGCCGCAGGGGGTCAGCCCCTAAACAACAAAAACGGCCTGCTTCAAGCAGGCCGTTTTTTGCTGAACAGCGGGCGCTCTATTTACTTGATAAAGAATGACAGAACGACCAATCCGCTCAAGATGATGGCGGCCAAGATGCCAATGCGCCGCAGGTCAGAGATGATGTAGCGATACTCTTCCTGAAAGTTGACCGCGCGCGAAGGCGCGCCTGGAGCTTCAGCTTGGTTGGTTGGTGTAGCGCTAGTGGGTACATAGCTTTGAGTGGCCGACAAACGGGCACGACGAACTTTTTTTGCCATTAAATTTCCTCCATTCTAGATATAGTCCGAAGCCTTTACGCAAGTTTTAACCCTGCTATCTTGTCGCGCAGCGACCCGCCTAGTTTGTTTTGTCTAGGGTTGCAGTTCCGCGCTGACAACAATGCGCTTGTTGTCTACCAGGTAAGGATAGCACGAAATCAGCGTTATGGTTGGGTCGCTGGTTGGGTACATCACGCTGACCTCAGTTGGCTCGACAATCCGCGTTTGCGAGATAATGTAACGGAAACTGGTCACCCCAGAGTATACCACAATTTCGTCGCCAGGTTTGAGTTTATCCAAATTGCGAAAAATCTCGCCATAAATGTCATTGTGCGCCGAAAGCACCATATTGCCGCGCTGCCCAGGGTTGGCCGTTTCAATATGGTGTCCCACTCCTTTCTTGAGCTGCTCCCACGTGTCACCTTGCACAATAGGCGCATCCACACTAATGGCGCGAACGACCAGGCGGGTGGGCTGGTTGGGGCCTGGCGTTGGAATGGGCAGAGGCGTGACGGGTTGCACCAGCCCGCGCAGATGGGCGGGAATTTCTTCCATTGGGTCAAGCGGCGCGGCGTTGCCTGACGAATCTGGCGGGCGGTGCCCACTGGGCAGCACCACGGCGTTGATGAGCGGACGCGGCGCGGTGGGAGTGAGTGTAGCTTGAATGGTGATTACATCTTCGTTGATCTCGTTGCGCAGCAAAAAGAATTCGGCAATGACGTATATCATCGCCAACACCACCAACGCTTCGGTCAAGAGCAGTACCTGGTTAAACATCCACCGCCAGGCCAGGCTTTTTCTTGGGCGAGGTTCCTTTTGCTCTTGCTCTTCCACCTCTATTGAGCGATAGGGACTGCTGCCCCAGTCTGCGCTGGCCGGCAGCGGAGCGCTTGCCTCTGGCGCAGAACTTTCTTTGAGCGGGTCCACCGGCAGCACTCGTCCGCGCGCCGCCAAGCGCCGCATGCGCTTGGCGCGCTCGGTGCGTTTTTTGACCGCTAGGATGCGCTCTAGCTCGTCAATACTCAAATCGTCAACTGATCTTCGATCGGGCATAGTCTATCTATCGTTGTAACTACTCAGCCGGCACCCTTCGACTACGCGCCGCGCAGCCTGAGCGGAGTGAAATGCAGTCGAAGGAGTGCGGCGCTCCGCTCAGGCTGCTGAGTAGTTACCTATCGTTATTCTTTGCGCGCGGCAACCGCAAAAAGCTCTCGCTCAAAAAACCAGCGCATTGGAACCCATTTGAACAGCATGTGCCGCAGTGCTTGAAACACAACCCCCTCGCGCCGGTGCTGGGGTGGGGTGGATAGCCACACTTGAATCTGCACAAAACCGGCTCGTTTCAAGTTCAGCCGCAGACCAATTAGGCCTTGCTCATTGACGTGAACGTCTTTGTTAACCGGCACGTTGAATTGGCGCGGGTCGCGCGGGTAGCGCCGCCCCAGGCCTTGTAGCGCCCGCACCAACCTGACGATGGGGTAGGCATAGGCGTCGTACCAGCGGTTGGGCGCGGTGTGAACGACCAGCTTGCCGCCAGGGGCCAAGACCCGGCCCGCTTCGAGCAGCGCTTGATGCAGCTCCCACTGGCGCAGGTGTTCGACAATGTCAAACATCAAGACGCGATCAAAGCGGCCAGCCGGGAACGGCAGACGCTTGGCATCGGCGCGGTATACGCCGCCAATGGTCGCGGCGCTATCTTGGGCCATGCGCACCGCCACCGCCGCGTAATCAATGCCATAGGCCTGCGCTCCCATCTGCGCGCACTGTTTCAATATCTCGCCGCGCCCGCAGCCAATATCCAGCACACGCATGCCAGCCGTGACCTGCGCTACAGCAAAGGCTTCGCCTAAACGGCGCGACAGATACTGGCCGTGGCTTTCGATAAATTCCTCGTAACCCTCGCAGGCGCCAAGAAAGTATTGCTCATCGTATAAATCGGATGATACCGGTCGCTCTGCGCCCTGTCGCATCAATTCAACTCTCCGCAGTTGGTTACGCCTGTGCCCGAGCCGCCGCTCGGGTACATAGCCCGCAGCTTGCTGCGGAAAGGGCCTAGAGCTTGCTCTGGGTTTTGCATACGCTAGATTATACCTTGCCGTATGGTCAGCGTCAAGAAGTTCGCCGCTGGAGCAATTGCCGTAGCGATTTTAATTCATCTGCCTTGAGCAGCGCCATCAGACCCAGGTAAATGGTCAATCCCACTCCGCCGGCGCCGGCCACCACGGCAAACTTGCCTAGCAAACCCGCTTCAACCGTGGTCGCTTTGAGCCGCTCGGCTGTCCACAGCGCCAATAATCCCATCGGCAGGGCGCTGCTGCCTGCTTTGATGCTTAGGCTGATGACTCTCTGGTTCAACGTGCCCACCCGCCTTGTCAGTAAAACCAGCATAATAATGGCATGGCTGATCCATTGGATGGAATTGGCCATGGCCAGGTCGGTCACGTGGAGCGGGCGAAATAGTGTGGGCGCCAACGCAGCTACCAGGTAGATGATGATGCAGGCCAAGCCCACCAGCGCAGGTGTCAGCGTGTCTTTGCGGGCGTAAAAAGCATACACCAGCGGCAGGTCTATAGCGGCAAAGATCAAGCCCGGCAAATAAAAGCGCAGAACCATCGCCGTCATCTGCGTGTCGCCTGGGCTGAACTGGCCATGCTCAAGTAACAAGGCGACGATTGGGTGCGCCAGCACAAACAGCCCCACCGTGGCGGGGATGATCAAAAACAGCACCAGTCTCAGGCCATGAGCCAAGGTGTCTAAAAAGCGAGCTTTTTCCAGTGGGTCGGCAGTTTCTGCCAAGGCCTGCCGAGAAAGTGTAGGCAAAATGGCAATAGAGATAGCTGTGGAGACCAGTCCGAGTGGAAACTGGATGAGGGTGGTGGCATAGTTCATCCACGCAATGCTGCCCTCGCCGGTCAGCGAAGCCAATCCCAAGCTAAGGTAAATGGCAAGCTGGCTGATGATCAGGCTAGCGGCCACCGGAATATACAGGCGCATCAGCCGCTTTAAACCAGAGTGATGCCAATTTATGCGCCAGCGCAGACGCTCGCCGCGCAAGCCGGGCAGTTGCAGCGCAACTTGCAAGATACTGCCCGCCACGATGCCGGCTGCCATGCTCGTCACGTTCAGCCGCGGGCCAAGCGCCAGGGCGGCAATGACAATGCTGGCATTGAACACGCTAGATGTAAAGGCTGGCAAAGAAAAGCGATTGAGCGCATAAAGCAGGCCGGTGAGCAGCCCCGACATGCTCAGGAAAAATATCGCCGGCAGCATAATGCGCAACATGCCGGTGGTCATTTGGCGTGTTTCGCCATCAAAGCCGGGGCCCAAAAGCTGGGCAATTAATGGTGTCGCCAGTTCAGCCAACACTACCAGCGCCGCCAGCGCTACTCCCACCAGCACCACCAGTGTAGAGAACAATTGCCACAGTTCTTTGCGTTTGTCCTCTTCGGTGTAATCGCTAAAAACTGGCACTAGTCCGCCGGTGACCATGCCGCCCACCAGCAGTTCGTACATTTGAATCGGCACGACCGAAGCAACCTGAAAAGCGTCTACACCTCGGACCGCCCCAAATAGGTCCGATTTAACCACCTCGCGGGCCAGCCCCAGGGCGCGCCCAACGATATTACCCAGCGCGATAATCGCCGCTGCGCGGGCAATGCGGGAAGGTTCTGGCAAAGCTGAGGCGGTGATGTCTGCGGGTTCATTCATGGAGGTGCATTGTAGCACTGCACGGGATGTTGTGCAAATAGCCCAAATCCTAACCTCTAAATCCTAAAGCTGATTTTGCGTTTGACAAATCCTTCGTTCGTGGGTATACTTCCCCCTCGTGCGGCGCGGGGCAAAATGCTTGACCGTTTAGTCGAGTGTGGTATAATCGCAACCGCGCCGACGTAGCTCAGTTGGCAGAGCGAGCGACTTGTAATCGCTTGGTCGCGAGTTCGACTCTCGCCGTCGGCTTGGTTAACAATCTATGGGCAGGTATCCAAGAGGCCAAAGGAAACTGACTGTAAATCAGCTCGGCGACGCCGTTCAGGGGTTCGACTCCCTTCCTGCCCACTGGCAAGCCTATTGCCCACGTAGCTCAGACGGTAGAGCACTCCCTTGGTAAGGGAGTGGTCATGGGTTCAAATCCCATCGTGGGCTTGAATAATATTTGCGCGTTCAGTAACAGCAGGAGGACATCTCATGGCAAAGGAACATTTTGATCGAAGCAAGCCTCACGTGAACGTGGGGACGATTGGGCACATTGATCATGGCAAGACGACCTTGACGGCGGCCATTACCAAGGTATTGGCGATGAAAAAGATGGCGGCCTTTCGGGCGT
>JBGSMF010000299.1:0-8035 GCA_041740315.1 Thermoflexales bacterium | reverse complement strand
TCGAGAGCAATAGTGCGTTTGGGCATGGCATTTCCTCCTAAGTCCAATACGATCTAAACAATGACTATCAATCATGCCCCAAGCGCCAAAAAAGTCAAACTTTTGGGTGCAAATAATTAATGGCTTCGTCCGAAAGTCCAGTCAAGATGAAAAAAGTCAAAGGATCGCAGCACTTGGTGCTGGATGAGTGGATCACGCCTGCAGAAGCAGCCGAAATCATTGGCGTCACGCCCTATCAGGTGCGCCATCTGGCGCGCGTGGGCATCGTGGAAGCACGCAAGTTTGGCCGCGCATGGATGATTAAGCGCGAGTCGGCCCAAACCTATGCCGCCCAAGAACGCCATCCCGGCCCCAAGCCGCAAGAGTCTTCCAGGACGGAATGACCTCATACACCCCCAGCAATTCCCTTCTTTTCGCGCTCGACAATTATTTACGTTTCGTATATAATTATAAACGCCAAACAATAGACATTATCGGAAATAACAGGACTGGCATGGGGATGCCAGTCCTGTTATTTCCGATAAACTCTAATAGATGGCTAGCCGCCAGTGCGCCAAAACTGGTGGTTGCCAGGCTGCTGGTGTAGGCAGCGGCCAGCCATTGTGATTGCCCCAGGCAATTGCATTGGCCGCCGGGTGACCTGCTGTGGTAGCAGGTCACCCGGTTTAAGCATAATACCAGGAGGAAAAACAATGACTACAAATCTTGATTCAGTGGAAAAGGCAGTCAACAAATACATTACCGGCAAGTTGGCTCAATTTCGGGCTGCTCTTGAAAATGAGGCAGAACGGCCCATTGGCGCTCTTGAATCCAATGCCGCGTTGATACTATCAGATTTGTGCAACTTTCTTGGCCTAGCAGGCTGTCGGAGAGCGGGCGGGTAGGCTCGTAGTGCGCGCTTCAGCGCGCTAAAGCGCGCACTACGAACGGCCCTCTCCGACAAGCTCCTAGATGAGCAGCAACACAACCATGTGCTAGGTGAAAACGGCGCCCAACATGTAGCCAATGTGCTCGAAACACAGGTGTGGGCGCGCGCCGCTGCCTTGCCCTTGCCTCAAGGGTCAGAACCGGCCGCGTGGCGCAGGTAAATCTACACTTTTGCGCCTGGCAACATATCGTGGGGGTCAGCCTCTTTCCTATTGCCTTTGTCCTTCTTAAATGGTAACTACTCAGCAGCCTGAGCGTCCTTCGGCCTTGCTCAGGCTAAGCGCCGCGCTCCTTCGACTGCGTTTCACTCCGCTCAGGCTGCGCGGCGCGTAGCCTGCTCTGTCGGCAGACAGGTCGAAGGGTGCAGGCTGAGTAATTACCTTAAATGAAGAGGACTGGTTGGCAAGCCGTTTCGTGACCCAGATGTGGTCAACGGTGGCATCGCCAGGAGATAAAGCAGACAGACCCATAGAAATAGTGCGCTCCCGACTTGGATGGGAAAAGCCTCCTGAGCAGCGCGCCGTTCGGGGTGCTTTCCCGTTAAACCCAGCAGAGCCAGAAATAGAAATGATGTCAGATGTTGTCCTGAAGCGTAAACGATTCGGCACAAGAATTCATTGCACATTGTTATCGTAACATCTCAAAATGTGGGGGTAATCCTTGTGATTACACTGTCTGGGCAGGGCTTGCCCTGCCCTCACCCCAGATTATTGAGCAGATACTTGTTATCCCCCCACAAGATTAACCGTGATATAATTCAGGTAATGGACCGTCAAGAGTTTGAACAAATTGTGGCTGAGGCATTGAACAGCCTGCCAACTTACTTTCAAGGGTATCTCAATAATGTTGAGGTGACAGTTGAAAACTGGCCGGATATAGCAACTATGCGGTTGGCTGGAGTGCGCCACCCCGCAGAACTGATGGGCTTTTATCATGGTATTCCCTTGACCCAGCGTAGCCAAGGCTACACCCTGGTGATGCCAGACAAAATTACTCTCTATCAAAAGCCTATTGAGCTGCACTGCCGCGCCAGGGAAGAGATACTTGAGGCTATTCATCACGTCCTCCAACACGAGGTAGCGCATCATTTTGGGCTGGATGACGATAGACTAAGGGAGATTGGGGCATATTGACCGTTTTGCCGGTCAAGCAAAAAGACCAATTCACGCACCAAGCGGGCGTCTAGCAGTATTCCGCCCTCAACTTGTGGCGGTCTCCCACGAAATCGCGCACCACTTTGGGATAGATGATGACCGCTTGCGTGAAATCGGCGCGCACTAAGAGTTTGTCGGAGAGCAAGATAAAATTCGGCAAAACCCAGTATTTGTTGTTTGCTTGCAATAGTTGTGGTATACTTACAAGTGTGAACTCTAAACCGCGCGAGCAATTGATTGCTGAATGGGCTCGGCGATTAAAGCGCATGGGCTTGTCCAGCACAACTCTGGCATTGTTGCCGCTTCTCAGGCCCCTGGGGGCCTTGGGCAGCCAGTTCGTGTGGTTTGGGCAACCTATGGTCAGAGGACTGGCAGATGAAACGCTGCTCACAGAATTGGCGCTACTGCTAGAAGATCCAGAGGCGCTGGCCGAATTGGAGCAGCAATTAGAAATGAACGACCGTTTTCCAGCGCAGTGAAAGGCAAATAAATCAATGCCTACTAATTCAACGACAACGATTTGGGTGCTCTTTGCGCTTGTGCTGGCCTTTATGGCGCTGACAGCCTTTTTCCGCGCTTTTGTGCGCTCTAGGCGAGGCTTGCCTTTGCGGCCTATGCCTGGTTATCAAGCCGTGCCGCGCTTGCAAGGACGCGCCATCGAAACCGGCCAAAGCTTGCACATCTCACTGGGAACAGGCGGTGTAGGCGGCGCAGACACAGCCGCCACCTTGTCTGGCTTGGCCATCTTGGATACCATTGCCGAAGAAGCCGTGGCCAGCGATTCTCCCCCCACCATCACCGTAGCCGATCCCACTGCAATGATTTTGGCGCAAGATGTGCTCAGGCGCGCTTATACCCGCCAGCATAATGCAGCCGGTTACGACCCGCGCGCAGTGCGCTTTGTTGCAGCGCCGCCAATGGCCTATGGCGCAGGGGTGATGGACATGCTGGCCCATGAAGAAACCGCCGCCAGCATTATCATCGGCGCGATTGGGCCTGAAGCCGCTTTGCTTGTCGAAGAAGGCGCTCGGCAAGGGATAACTCAGATTGTGGGCACTTCGGATGCAATGGCAACCTCGCTGCTGTACCCCTCGGCCGATCATTTGTTGGTGGGTGAAGAAATGTTTGTGCCCGGCGCGTATGTGGGCACAGATGCCGGCCGCATTTCCAGCCTGATTGTACAAGACATTTTTCGCTGGCTAATTGTAGCAGCCATTTTGCTCGGCGCGGCGGGCAAACTATTTGGAATCTGGGGGTAATGTAACGTGTCTCTCAAGCGATTGCTGCCAACAGCGGTGACCATAGCAGTAGGGGGCATAACCGTGCTGATGTACCTCCTGCTGTGGCTCGCGCCCACCGAAGAAATTGAGCGCCTCCATGCGCAATGGGTTGGACTGGCTATCATTACCTTTGCCTTTGCAATGTTGCTGGGCTTGGGCAACCTGCTGGCGGTTCACTCGGGCCGCATCGCTCAAAAAAAGCGAGGAAGCTTTTACAGCCTTGTCTCCATCCTTACTGCGGCAGCCGTTATCGTTATATCCTTTTTCGATGTGTGGCAGGGGTTAGAGCAGGGGACCTGGAGCGCTGTCGCCCAAGGCGTAAGCGGCCCCACGATGACATTGGTTTACCGTTATGGCATTTACCCATTGCAATCCAGCTTTATGGCGTTGTTGGCCTGCCTGCTGGCCTTTGCGGCTTTTCGAACACTCCGCCTTCGCAAAGGCTGGGGGGCGCTGCTCTTTTTGGCTGGCGCGCTGATTGTCTTGATTGCCCTAGTGCTGCCGGAATTGGGCTTTGTGCGCGATTGGTTCGTAAACGTGTGGGCCACGGCCGGGTTGCGCGGGGTATTGTTGGGTATTGCATTGGGAACATTGGCCACAATGGTCCGGGTATTGATCGGGTTCGATCGCCCGGCCAGTGAATGAGCAAGATCTAGGCGGGCCGGCTACGCCGACCCGAAGCAGTTTCAGGCTTTGCCTGAAACTGCGACCAAGATGGCAAGGTTAAAACTTTTTGTACAGATTTCGTAACTACTCAGCATCCTGAGCGGAGCAGCGCGCCCCTTCGACTTTGCTGCGCTCCGCTCAGGGTGTGCGCTGCGCAGTCGAAGGGTATGGCTGAGTAGTTACCAGATTTCGAGCTATACAGATGTCTAGAAGATAAAGGACACCAAGCAGCGCTATGATTTACTGTCCCAAGTGCGGCGCGGCCAATCGAGACGCGAGCAAATTCTGCAACGACTGCGGAGCCCAGCTCCCCAGCGCGTCAGGCTTGCGTTGCCCCATGTGCGGCAAAATGAACGCGCTGGGCAATGTCTATTGCGATTCATGCAGCGCCCGCTTGGTGCCAATGACGGCGCAGCCGCCGCCGGCCAAAGAGCCACCCGCCCCAGAGTCAACCGTGCCCATCAAGCGCGGGTTGTCTCTGCCCACCAAGCCCAGAGAAGCGCCGGCCGAGACCCCCTCGAAAATGTCCGACGAGGTGCCTGATTGGCTGGCTCGAATACAACAAAGCGAACCTTCTGAAGAACCAAGTGACTGGGCTGCTCCAGAACCTGCCGCAGGCGGAAGCACCGATTGGCTGCGCGATTTGCGTAAAAGCGCCATCAAAAAGCCGGTAGACGATGAACCTTCTCAGCCAAAGCCCGAGGCCGCCCCGCCGCCTGAAGAACAAGCGCCAGATTGGCTGCAGGGTGTCAGCCCCTTGGCTGAACCCGCTCTGCCAACGGCTGAAGAAGCCGAGATTCCCGATTGGCTGCGCGGCATGGCCCCATCGGCAGAGTCTGCGCTGCCGTCTGCCGAATCTGCAACCGAAATGCCAGATTGGATGACAAGCCTCCGCGAGGCAGCCGCACCGGCGTCGTCCGCAGAAACGCCGGCCCCAGCCGAAATACCCGATTGGTTAAAGGACATGGCGCCATCAGCAGCGCCACCGGCTGGACAAGCCGCGCCGGCAGCGCCAGAAAGATTGCCAGATTGGCTAAAAGACATGGCGCCGGCAGCAGCCCAAGCTCAAGAGGCTGAATCTATTCCATCCCTGCCGCCGCTGGCAACGACAGAACTGCCCGCCTGGCTGCAAGAGATGAAAGCCGCCTTGCCGCCCAAGGCAGCGGCCCCAACCTCCCAACCGGCCGCGGGCGGGCTGGCCCAGGCAGCCATACCAGCCTGGCTAGAAGCGCTGCGGCCCAAAGACCTGACTCTAGGGGCAGCCAAGACAGAAGAAGAGCTGACCCCCGAAGAAACCGAAGGCATCTTGGCCGGGTTGCGCGATGTGCTGCCCTGGGCAGAAGCAGCCGCCCAATCGCAGGGTGGTGGAGTGCCTTTGCAGTTCCAGATTCCAGCCAGTGATTTATCGCGCGCCGGCATCTTTAACGAAATCTTGACTCGCGGCCTGAGCACGATGGTGCGACGCGGCGGCGAGACCCGCGCCCAAAAGATATGGGGAGGCGCCCAGCGCCGCATTGTGTTCTTGCTGGTGCTGCTGGCGGTGATCCTTCCTCAGATTCCAGGCATGCACTCTCTTATTGGCCCGCTTGTGAACGAGCCGCAGCTATCACCAGCGGCGCAAAAAGTGATGATTCGAATCAGCGAGTTGCCCGAAGGCGCGCCGGTCCTGATCGCGTTCGACTACGATCCCACCCAGGCCGGCGAAATGGATGCCATCGCCCGCCCCATCCTCAAGCAATTGCTGGGCCGTCGGGCGCGCATCATCGCCGTCAGTTTGTACCCTCTGGGGCCAACTACCGCCCAGATGCTATGGACCGATATCATCAGCGAAACACAATCTCAAGATGCGCAATTTGTAAACCTGGGCTATGTGCCCGGCCAAGATATGGGCGTGCGCCAGGTGACGATGACAAAATTTGAACAATTGGCTCCCACCGACTTTATGGGGCAAGCGCGCCCGCCACTGCTCCAAGAAGCAAGCTCTATTCAGGATGTCGAACTCATTATCGAGCTGGCCGCCACGCCCGACAGTCTGCGCTGGTGGGTAGAACAACTGGCTACCCGCCCCAATGCTCCGCCGCTGCTGGCCGGGGTGAGCGCCGCTGCGGCCCCCTTGTCAAGGCCCTATCTCTCTAGCATGCGCCCTGGGCAGCCCTCTGAGCCGCAATTGTCTGGAATGGTCAATGGCCTGCCCGATGCGCTTGTTTATCTGCCAGAGCAGGCCAACGCCAGCGCGCTAGAGTCGCTGGTGCTGGCTTCTGCCGTGATGATAGGGTTGATTGGGGCGGGCATTGTTTACCAACTCGTTTCTCAATTGAGGAGACGCCGATGAACAACCTGGCTTTCAGCGCCGATCTGATTGGCTTGGTTGTGGCAGCGTTTCTGACGGTGTGCGTCTTTAGCTATTTGCTGGGCGATAATTTCCTTTTCCGGCTGGCCGTGGCCATGCTGGCAGGCGGCGGGGCAGCCTTTGTGGCAACGGTTGCCGTGTGGAATATTCTGGTGCCGCGCCTGGGCGTGCCGATTGAGCAAATAGCCAGGGGCGAAACAGTAGACAAAACAAATTTAATCCTTGTCCTAGGGGGCCTGCTGCTGATCTGTCTCTTGCTTTTCAAAATCACGCGCCTTGCCTGGATAGGCGATTTGGCGATGGCCCACCTGGTAGGCGTGGGGGCGGGGGTCGCCATTAGTGGGGCCGCCCTGGGCACGCTGTACACGCAGGCTCAGGCCACCGCGCAAGGGGCAGGCGTTATCATCCCTGTCCTTGATAACATCATCATGCTGGTCGTCACCCTGGCCGTCTTTATTTCATTCACTTTTCTTGCCGGCAGCCAGCGCGGGACGGGCGGCATCTATGGGCGCGTCGTGCGGATTATTTCAATGGGCGGGCAGGCCGCGCTCAAGCTGGCCTTTGGGGTGATCTTTGCCACCCTATATATTGCCAGCGTCAGCGTGCTGATTAGCCGCATCCAATTTATGGCCGATGTTATTCCCAACATTATCAAGCAAATTGCCAATGCATTTGGCGTGACGTTATAAAACCAATGAGTGAAGTTCGTATTGATTCCGTTCTAGCCCTAGACATGGGCACCGTGATGACCAAGGCCGTGCTGATAGCGCGCGTCGAGGGCGCCTATCGTTTCATCGCTCGCGCCCAAGCGCCCACCACCGTCGAGCCGCCCTGGTCAGACGTGCATGCCGGGGTGCGGCACGCGCTCGAAAACCTGGCCGTCTTGGCCGGGCGCGAGCTGATGGATAAAGAAGGCAACCTGATCACTCCAGAAAAGTCCGATGGGACGGGAGTAGATGCTTGCGTGGTGACAACCAGCGCCGCCGCCCCCCTCAAGATCGTGCTGGTGGGCATGTCATCTGATCTAAGCCTCGCCAGCCTAAATCGGGCTGCTGCCGGCATTTACGCCCAGGTGGTAGGAGTGGTCTCGCGGGCCGGTTACGTGGATGGGCGCGTGGTCTATCAAACCGAAGATGACCGCGTCCGAAGCATCTTCCAGGTCACGCCAGATGCCATCTGTGTGGCCGGCGGAACAGACGGGGGCGCAGAAACGCCCGTGATGGAACTGGTCGAATCGGTGACCCTGGCCGCCTCGCTCATCGCAACCGACCCCCGCCCCACCATCATTTTTGCGGGCAACGCCAATCTGCGCGCCAAAGTAACCGAAATGGTGGGCAGCGAAGCCCCCTTGCGCGTGGCCGATAATGTGCGCCCCAGCGCAGATGTAGAAAGCCTGCACGCGCTCCAGTCCGAGCTTGAATCGCTTTACCTGACCAACAAAATCAGCAAATTAGCCGGCTATGGATCGGTTGAACAATGGATCAACGTGCCGGCCCTGTCAACCGCCCGCGCCATTGGGCACGTCATCCAGTACATGAGTCTGGACGATCCGCGCAAGGGTGTGCTGGGCGTGGATGTTGGCGGCGCGTGCACCACCATCGCGGCGGCGCGCGGCGGCCAATTGACCCTGGCCGTGCGCAGCGACCTTGGCTCGGCCT
>JBGSMF010000298.1:0-1505 GCA_041740315.1 Thermoflexales bacterium | reverse complement strand
GCTGTGGGCGTTGATCGGCGCTGGCCGGACGGCTCTCTAGCCGCCCCAGCACGTTTTCGTGGTACTGCTTGGATTGCACATATCGCTCGCCCCACTCTTTGCCTGCGCCGCGCTTTTCGTCGTTCAAGATCATGTAAATGTCGTCGAATTCGATGTCTTTTAGTTGCCGCTCTTGCGGCGTGCGGAACTGGTCAAAGTACGGCAGGGCTTCTTCGGGCGGGCCATAGTAGGCCAGGTAGCCGCCGCGCGCCAAGAAAATGACCTTGTCGCACATCATCACGTTCTTGGTGGCGTGCGTGATGAGGATGATCGTCCGGCCCTGGTCGGCCAGCTTGCGCAGCAGCTTCATCATCTCAAATTCGGTGCCGGGGTCCAGGCCCGAAGTCGGCTCGTCCAAGAAGAACAGGCGCGGCTTGGTCAGCAATTCCACGCCAATGCTCACCCGCTTGAGCTGGCCGCCCGAAAGTTTGTGGATGGGCAAATCCTTGCGCTCGGCCAGGTCCAGGTCGGCCAGCACCTCCATGATGCGCTGGTGCCGCTCGGCCGCGCTGGTATCGGCGGGCATGCGCAACTGGGCCGCATAACTCAGCGCGCTATACACGCTCAGTTCCTGGTGAACGATATCCTTTTGCGGCACATAGCCCATATCGTTGCGGAACAAGTCAAAGTTGCGATACAGGTCAATTCCATTCACCGTCACCTGGCCGTGGGTAGCCGGTCGAAAGCCATTGATGGCATCCATCAGCGTAGACTTGCCCGAACCGCTCATGCCCACCAGCGCCACAAATTCTTGCGGGTAGATGCACAAGGAAATGTCTTGCAGCAGGTTCTTTTCTTTAGCGACCCACTTGTGCAGCCGCATCACATCCAGGCGCAGGCCTTCTTCGGTAAACTGCTGGATGCCGTCTTCGCGCAAGACCAGCTTGATGCCGCCGATGCGAACCTCGTCGCCCTCTTTCAGCCAGGCTTCCTTTTCGATGCGCTTGCCGCCCACGAACACGCCGTTGCCGCTTTTGAGGTCTTTGATGCGATAGCGCGTGCCCATGCGCTCGATCAGCGCGTGGTGGCGCGACACCTGCGGGTGGTTGAGCACAATCTGGTTATCGGGCGCGCGGCCCACGCTGATGGTCTCGCGTCCCTTGAGGTCAATGCCCATCGTCTTGGGCGCGGCCGGCTCGCCGGCCGGGCCGCCCGCCACCTCCACAAAGCCCATGCTGGCGCGAAATTGCAAAGCCACATCCTTGCCGCCGATATAAATCACATCGCCATCGGCCAAGTTGTGCTGCTGAACGCGCTGGCCCTGGTACGTCAAGCCGTTGCGCCCGCCAGCATCCACAATGGCGTATTGGGCGGGGCTGCGCTGCTCAATGCGGGCGTGCTGTCTAGAGACAAAATTGGAGGGGATGGTAATATCGTTTTCGGAAGCGCGGCCCAGCGACATGATGGGCTTGTCTAGCTTGAACTTGAGCAACTTGCCTTCCACATAAACCGTCAGGCCAGGCCGG
>JBGSMF010000297.1:0-21060 GCA_041740315.1 Thermoflexales bacterium | reverse complement strand
ACCGTGGCGCGCGAGAGGTGCAGGTCTCTGGCAATTCTGCGCTGGCTTTCACCAGAACGCAAACGGTGAATGAGTTCTCGCATGTGATTCATATGCATTCGCTCCATGTCTTTTTCCCTCCAAATAGAATTTTGGGGCTAGACCCCTTTGGAGGAAGGGTGCCACACTTTGCTGGTTGGACAAGTGGCCTACATCGAGCGACACCGGGTGGCCCACACCGGGCGACACCGGGTGGCCTACACCAGGCGACATCAGGTGGCCTACACCGGGCGACACTGGGTGGCCTACATCGGGCGACACTGGGTGGCCTAGTATACCCCGGTCAATGACAACTATGACCTTTTTGGTCGTAATGCCCCGAAGGGCATTGTTTTAATTTCCACGAAAGGAGCAAATGATGAGCGCCAGGTTCAATCAGGTCGTAATGCCCCGAAGGGCATTGTTTTAATTTCCACTTTGATTGCCCACATGATCCTAAAATGAGGCAGGTTGTCGTAATGCCCCGAAGGGCATTGTTTTAATTTCCACGAGCTATAAAAAATGGAGCACAAATTGACATTCTGGCGTCGTAATGCCCCGAAGGGCATTGTTTTAATTTCCACGCGATGAGATCAAAAGTTCACACCAGATGGCATAGTGGTCGTAATGCCCCGAAGGGCATTGTTTTAATTTCCACGCGCTGGTGTGTTTCGCCACGGCATGTTGCCGAAAGTCGTAATGCCCCGAAGGGCATTGTTTTAATTTCCACATGGACACAAATATAGGTATTCTTCAGTCTGTATGGATGTCGTAATGCCCCGAAGGGCATTGTTTTAATTTCCACAATGTCACGCGTAATTTGCACAAATTGTACGTACTCGACGTCGTAATGCCCCGAAGGGCATTGTTTTAATTTCCACAAGATTGTAGTGCCTGGGGGGTGTTCTACCTTCCCAAGTCGTAATGCCCCGAAGGGCATTGTTTTAATTTCCACTTGACTCTTTGGCCTTTGATGCCTATTGTTTACGCGTCGTAATGCCCCGAAGGGCATTGTTTTAATTTCCACTAGGTATGTCTGATTGGAAGTGGATTATGGCAGCAAAGTCGTAATGCCCCGAAGGGCATTGTTTTAATTTCCACATCTTACGGAAAATGCGAATGTGCAGAGCACCGCTAGTCGTAATGCCCCGAAGGGCATTGTTTTAATTTCCACTCGTTGTATTGCTAGGCGTCTACCTAGCAATCAAGCCTGGTCGTAATGCCCCGAAGGGCATTGTTTTAATTTCCACGCACCCAAGAATACTGGCAGTTTACGGTTCTTTACTGTCGTAATGCCCCGAAGGGCATTGTTTTAATTTCCACTTGATGTACGACCATGTCCAGAAAATGCACGCATATGTCGTAATGCCCCGAAGGGCATTGTTTTAATTTCCACTGGCAATGGTGATAATTATAATTGAGGCTGTAGTGTGTCGTAATGCCCCGAAGGGCATTGTTTTAATTTCCACTGTTGTTCTGTTGCGTGCGGTTGGCGATGACACAATAAGTCGTAATGCCCCGAAGGGCATTGTTTTAATTTCCACTTGGGGCCCAGATGAAGGATGGCAACGGAAATGTGTAGTCGTAATGCCCCGAAGGGCATTGTTTTAATTTCCACCAAAAGCTTTGGCCGAGTTGCAAGCGAAAGTTGACGGTCGTAATGCCCCGAAGGGCATTGTTTTAATTTCCACCTGGACAAAGAAGAGACGCGCAAGATGGCTGAGGCAAAAGCTTGTCGTAATGCCCCGAAGGGCATTGTTTTAATTTCCACAGGAAATTTCACAGGAGGAAAAAATGTTAATCACAATGTCGTAATGCCCCGAAGGGCATTGTTTTAATTTCCACCTAGAAAGGATAGTCGTCATGATTAAGATAATAAGCAAGTCGTAATGCCCCGAAGGGCATTGTTTTAATTTCCACACCTGCCAGAGCTACTAGTTGGTCGCATTGCTGGCTAGTCGTAATGCCCCGAAGGGCATTGTTTTAATTTCCACATGGCGAGGCTCCTCTCACTGGCAACAAAACGGAGCGTGTCGTAATGCCCCGAAGGGCATTGTTTTAATTTCCACCAACAATAGCCGTGGCCGTAAGGTGCCGTACCTGGTTGGGTCGTAATGCCCCGAAGGGCATTGTTTTAATTTCCACTGGCGATGGATCATGGCAGCCAATGCGCTGCAGCCGTCTAAGTCGTAATGCCCCGAAGGGCATTGTTTTAATTTCCACAAGGAGAATCCATGTCTACTTATAAGGTGTATGAGGTGTCGTAATGCCCCGAAGGGCATTGTTTTAATTTCCACTAAGGTAGTGGGCAATGTAGTTATCGTTATCATTGGTGGTGTCGTAATGCCCCGAAGGGCATTGTTTTAATTTCCACTTGGAATTCTTCAATGGGATAAGTCGAGTTGGTCAGAATGTCGTAATGCCCCGAAGGGCATTGTTTTAATTTCCACTGTACTTTTTAGCGTCAGTTTTGTCAGAAACGCACTCCAAGCTGACAAAACGTCTTATTTTCACCTATTCACCTCCTTCTATGGGCTTTGTAATGGCCTGTTTCCCAAAATCCGAGCATCTCTACGGCCACACTTCAAGGCTTCATGCTCGGTTTTTATCGCTCGAAACCAATTAATCGCCTCATTTGCTCTCATTTTACACCCAGCCGTCTGACAGGGCAAGTCAGCGTTTAGATTTCAAATTCAAAATTGCAGATTCCAGATTCAAAATTGCAGTTCCAGCCTCCAACCCTCAATCCCCAATCCTCAATTTCCAATCTCTGTCCCAAAAACTGCTTGCGGCAGCCTCAAAAACCCGAGCATGGCGGGGGGTGTGGAGCGTTTCAGACATGCTCGGATTTCCGCCCCCCGCCCCTATACGATGATAGATTGTTCTTCGTGCAGCACCGCCGGCCCGCTGGTGATTTCGGCGCGCGCCACGCACTCGGCGCACAGGGTATAAAAGCGCACCTGGTCAGCCTTGGGCCGGATAATTTTGCTCACCACCTTGCGCATACGCTTTTCGTTTTTTTCGTTCAACAAACATTCAAACACGCTGTACTGCACCGGGCTGCCAAAATCGAGCAGCGCGTTGTGCAGCTTGGTGCGCCGCCGGTCATTGCTAATGTCGTACACGATCACGATAAATTTCTTGTTCATCTTTCGATCTCGGATTTCGGATTGTGGATTGCGGATATTGGCTGGATTCCGCAATCCGAGATCCGCAATCCACGATTCCTTCATTTCGCTAGAAACGGCAGATAGGCTGGGGCCTGACCCTGAATCACCTTGGCCAATGCCCGCGCCTGAAGCTCGAAACACTTTTGATAGCTGATGGCGCGCTCGGCGGTTGGATGGAAAACGCATGTTGCCAGCCGCGCCGAATATTGCCTAAAGAACACGCGCAGCCCGCGCTGCGTCAGATGCACCCCGCCCTGCTCGCCTGGCTCAAAATCCTCCGCGTCGAGCATGCGCTTGTTGACCAAGGTTTGCACAATGCTATCTACCACCAGCGGGCGCCATTCCTCCACCAGGTCAAGCGCCAGGCTGGGGCGGCCATATTTATCGGCGTGAAAGAACCCATCGTAAGAATCCAAGCCCACTATCTCGGCAGCCGTCATCAGGTTTTGCGTCAGGAGCGTATAGCCCAGGCTCAGCAGCGCGTTCACCGGGTCGCCTGGCGGGCGGCGCGTGCGCTTTTCAAACGTCATCTCTTGGCGCAGGGCCGTTTTGAGCATGGCAAAGTAGGCCTTGGAGCCAATGCCTTCATTGCCGCGCAGCGTGGCCAGGTCGGGCGCGCGCGCCGCCTGCTTGATGCTCTGCGTCAGCCGCTCCAGGTTGCTGACGGATTGAAGGCGTAAAGCCTCTTCCTGTTGTTCATCGCGCCCGCTTCGCTCAATGCGGCGCGCCACCGTGCGGCAGTTGCGCAGCTTGCCGCCCACTATGGCCTGGCTCACTTGCAAGCAAAAGACCGGGTCGCGCGCCCGCTCGTATTGCTTGTGGCGCAGCGCCAAGTTTTTGGCTTGCGGCGGCGCTAACCGCCCCCGCAGCGAGCCGGTTCGCGTGATAAAAGAAACCCCAATGCCTGCGTCCAGCAGCGCCAGCAAAGCGGGCGTGGTTACCCCCACCCAACCCACTAACACCACCTCGCTCACGCGCCCCAGCGGCACTTCTATCAACACCTCGTCGTCTTTGGAAGTGACCAACAGCCGTTGATATTCGCGTTCCACCCGCGCTCCCACTTCGGTTACGTACAAAGTTGCCATCTCTTGATCTCCGATCTCGGATTTCGGATTGGGGATTTTCTCGACTCGCCCTTACTTGTTCTTCTTGGCTGAGCGCCCGGTGGCCACAAAGATCGCTGTTAATTCATTGGCTTCAAGGAGCAATTCGTGCACAAGCTTTTCGGGCATCAGGTCAGCCTCGACAATCAGCTCGAGCCAATACAATGACTCGTCAGCCTCTTCTTCGACAATCCCTATCTTGGCAACGAATTCTGCCTTTGAACGAGCGCGGCAGGCGGCGCGATAGTTTGCTCCTACCGCAGTAGCCGAACGCAGCAACTGTTTGCCGATTATATCTGCATCACGCGACCTGGGCAACGCCCCAACCAGCTTGATCACCCGTAGCGCAAACTGCTTGGTACGTTTTTGTAGCTCTTCTTTATCCATTCGTCACTCCTTGCTTTTTCAAATCCGAGATCCGACATCCGACATCCAAGCTTATCTTTTCCACGCGTCATAATCCTCCGGCCCAAAGTCGTACAAGAAACCCGTAAACTTGCCCCTCACCTCTACCCGCTTGTCCTTCCAGGTATAGCTATACTCGTCGCCCTCAAAGTGCACGCCCAAAAAGCTAAAGCCGTCCTCAAAGTTGGTGATGCTGGTCTTGCTTGGCTCAAGCTGAAGCTTGATAGCCGCCAGCGCTTCTTGTGCCTGCTGCAACGCTTGCCTGGCCGAAGCCTCGTCGGGGCACAACACCACAAAATCGTCGGCGTATCTCAGGTGCACCCAACGAGGCGCCAGGGTCAAAACCTCGTCTAGTCTATGCAAATACACATTGCACAGCAAAGGCGAAATGACGCTGCCCTGGCAGATGCCGCGTCCTGGCATAGGGATGCCAGGACTAGGGCGCGATTTTCCCGTGGGCGATTTTTCCGCAGCGGCGGCATGGGGATGCCGCCGCGCAGCCCCGGCGCGCAGCCAGCCTTCCAGCAGCCGCATCAACAGCGCTTCGCCCTCGCCAAGGCGCTCTTTTATAAAGCCAACCATCAACGCATGATCCAAACTGTCGAAACATTCGTCAATGTCGGCGTCTAACACCCAGCGCAGGCCGCGGTCGCGCGCCTCCAGCAGCCCTGCTACCGCGCCTGTTGCGCTGCGGCCTGGCCGGTAGCCAAAGCTGCACGGCAAAAACATTGGCTCAAAAACATCATCCAACACATTCAACACCGCCCGCTGCAACACGCGGTCGTTCACCGTCAGGATCGCCAGCCGCCGGTAGCCGCCGCTTTTCTTGGGGATGCTCACATAGCGCGGGCGGCGCGGCTTGTAGGTGTTGCTCAGCACTGCCTGGCGCAGGCGCACCAGGTTTTCTTCCCAATTGCGCCGCCAGCGTTTGATGCTGATGGCATCCGGCCCAGGCGCGCCCTTGTTGGCCGCCACTTGCTCCCATGCCTGGGCCAGATTTTGCTTTGATAAAGCGCGCTCAATCAGCTTGCCCATCGGTCTTTTCCAGCCTGAACGATTTGTTCACCCATACCACGTGCAGCGTGCCGGGGATGGGATCGCCCGCGTCGTCGCGCTGCGATTCCACGTATTCCAGGTCACGCGCGCCGTCGAGCGAGGCCAACACCATGCCGGTGGTCATTGGCTTGGTGCCGCCGGTTATATCGGCCACCACATCGCGCTCGCTCAACCCCTCGGCCGGCGCTTTTTGCTCGAACACGTGCCGCACCGCCTGGTATGTTGATTCTACGTCTGGGCGGTCTACCAACACCGGCTCTAGCCGCGCCGCCAGCTTGTTTTCGGCCACCTGGCTCGCCAGGGTGTTAGAGGCGATCTGCACCGCCGCGTTGCCCCGCTGCATCACCAGCCAGCAATGCAACACTTGCCCATCGGCCAGCCCGCCGGCGTGGTGGCGAATGGTATGCAAGGCGTGCTCCACTGATCCCGGTCCCAGCAGCCACACCAGCCCGCGATGCGGCGGAGCCAGCCGCGATTCGTCCAAAACCACTTGCACCCGGCGCGGCTTGTGCTGCTCTCGCCAATACAGCCCATAGGCGGCCGCCACCAACACGCCACAAAAAAGCAGCACGCGCGCCATCCCCACCCCCAGGCTGGCGGGGTCAACCAGCAAGCTGTAGAGCGTGTTTGACACCAACCCCATCAGCAGCACGCCTATGACAAAGATGGACAACAACGTCAGCGTGGCCCCCGCCCGCAGCGAAAGTAACAACTCCCAAAACTCGGAACGATTGCTCATGACTTGCTCCTTTAAAAAAATAACGAGCTTGTTCAATGCCTATAAAAAGCTATTCAGTTTTTAACGCTCGACGCACAACTCCCCGCAACTAGGGCGAAGGCAGAAGGATTTCAAATTCAAGATTTCAGATTCAAGACTCCAGATTTCAAATGCGTGTTTTGCGCGCTTTATCGCGCACGGCCTGCAAGTTGATAATCTCGGCCACTTCAAAGCGCGGCGGCAGCGCGCCCTCGACCGGACGCAGCCTCAACACCGGCGGAAAGTAACCCATGCGCCCGTGCAGCTCGGCCAGCAGCGTTACGGCGATGGCGTTCAACGCCGGCGGATTGATCAGGATTTGCGCCGTTTGCCACTCGGTTGGCGTCAACCCAATGCCGTCGAGCAATGCAGATACCTGCTCGGCAAATGGGCGCGCGTGGTCAAACTGCGGGGGGGCGTCAATGGCGCGGGCGATGGTCTGATCTGCCATTGCCTCGATCTGTTGGCGCTGTTCAACAGTCAAAGGATGTGAAAAATTGATAATAAGCATGGATGCGCCTTTTATCTACTTGAGAACGAGCGGCAAGTAAACAGAAAACTGGGATGTGATTTGAACCCAGGTTGTTGTGGTACTACTGCCATAGTCATAAGGACAAACTAGGTCATCGCATCTATCCCCATTAATATCTCCCACGCGCAATGACTTGCATTGCTTCATGCCAAAGTCGTCATGGCGTGGCCTCCATATGCTCCAATCACTAAATGCGCTACCTGATGAATATTGCAAAAAAGTTGTGGTGTTACAGTTGCCATAGCTGTAAGGGCAAATCAGGTCATCGCGTCTATCACCATTGACATCTCCAATGCGCAACGGCTTGCATTGGTCTAAAGCAAAGGCGTCACTGTGTGGCCCCCATGCAGTCCAACCGCCAAATGCACTTCCTGACGAAAGCTGCACAAAGGTTGTAGTGCTGCTGTTGCCATAGTCGTAGGGACAAACCAAATCATCACGTCCGTCACCATTGGTGTCCCCAATCTGTAATGACTTGCACTGGTCTAAAGCAAAGGTGTCACTGTGTGGCCCCCATGCAGTCCAACCGCCAAATGCACTTCCCGAAGAAAGCTGCACAAAGGTTGTAGTGCTGCTGTTGCCGTAGTCATAAGGACAGACCAGGTCATCGCGTCTATCACCATTGACGTCCCCAATCTGTAACGACCTGCACTGATCTAAAGCGAAGCTGCCATTATGTGGCCCCCATGCAGTCCAACCACCAAATGCACTTCCCGAAGAAAGCTGTACGAAGGTTGTAGTGCTGCTGTTGCTGTAGTCGTAGGGACAAACCAAATCATCACGTCCGTCACCATTGACATCTCCAATACGCAACGGCTTGCATTGGTCTAAAGCAAAGCCGCCATTATTGCGTGGGCTCCAAATAGTCCACCCGCTCCCAAGAGTATCAACGGGGTCAGGACACCATTCTGGCAAGGGGCCGTGATAGCGCCAAAAGTAACTGATCCAACTTGGAGAAACTTGCTTCTGGAGGCCATCCCAAGAGTCAATGATTTGATAATTTCCCCCACTTTTGCCAATAACCACAACAGAGTGACTATCATCACTATTTCGTCCCACAACAGGAAATCCGTTGCTCAAATCTGCATCTAGTATAGCCTTGTCCCATGATATCCCTTGGAAGGTTACTACGCTTGGAATACAGGGTGAAGTGGCATGATCTATTCCGCAGTTGCCATTAACACAAAAACCCACAGCTTGTCCATACTTGCCATTGTTTGTCAGGCAAGTGTCAAGCTCTTGGGGATCCATAAAATGACCTGCATAGTAATCGAATATCATAGCCTGCGAAGTGATATGACAACCCCCATCACCAATAGTAGTATAGCTTTGTGTCGTACAAGCATTATAGTCGCAATTGCATGTCCCTAACTGGTCACAAATCCACCGCGGGTCAGTCTGAGAATAAGATGGAACTAATAAGCTTGAAATAGTCTGAGTCGAGTCGGTTTCAACTATCTGGAAACCACTATCGTGTGTATTCTGATTTGCCTCAAAGGTAGAAACTATGCGATTGAATACACTTTCGTTGTAGGCATGTCCAATAGGGTGATTTATCAAATAAATTTGTTCATCATTGGCAATCACTATTCGACGGTTGACCGCTTGCAATCCGGGTCGGGTAACAACCTCGGCAATGGTATTCCCTATACTAATATGGCTTCGGGCAAGAATAGGCAGGGGAGATCTCACATCATTCGCGTCCTCAAGTTGTTTGTTTGAGAGCCAGGTGTCTGTCCACTCTGTAGCTGATAAATGCGCCAAATTTGGGCGAACGCGAACTGTCAGTGTTTGGTGGTCAAGTAGTTCTATTTGAAGAACGCCTTCGGGATCGTATCGTCGCACAATAGCCGACGTTGGGCAATGTACTGCATAACCCTGAGATCCGTTTTGAACTAGAAGCCAATCGTCTTCTGTTTTTGCTTCTTTTGTCCCTGATATTGATATGATGATAACCAGCGCCAACAATAGAACATGCACTTTGTGTTTCTGACTTTTCATTCCTATACTCCTGTATCTGCAGCACCCAACGCGGTCACCGGCCTGATGAATGGGCACGCAAGGTCAAACTGTCTATGTTAGCAAGATGCTTGCCTCAGCAAGACACTTGCCAATTGCTCAAGGATTGGGTAAAGCTCCTCGGCATCGCGGCAGAGCTTGGCGGCTGGCCTGGCTTGTGCATTCATACCAACGTGCGCCAGGTCATTGCGCAAATCGCGCAGCTTGCTCCACACCGACCCAAGTTCTTCCGATACTCGCAGCAGGCGTACCGCCTCGTCAAAACGCGAAGGAGTTGCTGCCTGAGATGATGGCTTGCTCTCTTCAACCAGGTTGTTGAGCGCCTGCTCCACCGGCCAGCGGGCGTTCTTCTGGTCTAGCAAATCGCCAGCGCGCAAACGCCACACTAACAGCGAAACCAGCCATTCGCGGGCCAGCGTTGCCGCCTGCACCACCTGTCCCTTGTCCAGGTACCAGCGCACCATTGCCAACTGGATGCGCAGGTTGGCCTTGATGTCAACTGCCTCTACTGGTTCAGTCAACGCAAAAGGAACATAGGCCGCGCGCACTTGGTCGGCCATCACGCCAAATGGTTGGGCCAATCGAGCAATGCTGGGCCTGGCTTGATCCAGCGTTCTATCCAGGCGAGCGGCAGCTTGCATGGCTTCCAGGGGGCGTGTGACCCACAACGCCAGTGAAACCTTGTCCATTGCATCGGCTGCCACACGCAGGTGATTGCCCATCGCGCGGGCCTCAAGATCATCCCGCATTTGAGGGCCAGGCGGTATGCCGGCGCGCAACAACTCGGCCAACGCTCGGCCATCACCCATTTGCACAAAACGGTCGGTGGCCGTCAGCCAATCTAGCAATTGGACAAACGAAGTCAGATCAAACACCGGCGAATGATTGGCCTCATCACGCGCCTCGTAAGCGCCGTACAGCACCGCCCGCAGGCCGATGTGCTTGGCCGCCTTGAGATAAGCCGCCGCCAAAAAAACCAGGAATGGAATCGAGCGAAAAGCATTGGTGATGTCAAACACCACCTCGTCGCCCTCATTCACTTCCTCTGTCAGTGCGTCAAAGATTTGCCACAATTCGTCTTCGTTGCGGCCTTCGGGAATGGATACGCCGCGCGGCTCGATCTTGCCAGCCAGCTTGTTGCACAATGCATCAAAGTGCATATCGCGAGCCTTGCCGGTGACGAACACCAGCAGTTCAGATGGCTTTACAAAGCGGCATAACGCATCTGGAAACAAGTCAGTGTGATGAGACAAATCGCCATAGACATACGTTGTTGGGCTGTACCTCGCAATACCCAAAAAAGTGATGGCTTTCATCGCTGCCCTCCCAACTTGCCAAGCACAGTCTGCGCCAAACGGTCACGCTCAGCCACCAAAAGCTCTCTGTGCTCGGCATAGCCTGGCAGCTCAATTACCTCAACCTGGTACGCCTGGGCCAGGTTTTTGTTGTTCCGATCCACCTCGTGGGCAGAGATGAGAAATTTTTTGACATACGTGCCTAGATAGCGTTGACTGCCAACGGCATTCAGGTGGTCAATAGGGTCCTTATTTCCCTGCATTTTGACTTCGGCGACGCCAACCTGGTTACCCACGCGAATCACAAGGTCAATCTCAAGCGCCTCAGCACCCACTGGCCTGATGCCCGCCTTTACTTCCGAGATACCTGCCACTGCGCGCAGCGCATCACCCACTACTCGCTCAAGCGCGTCTTTGTGCCCCTCTTCCTCATACTCCCCCAGATACATCCGCAGATAATCGTCAATGGTTATAGTCGCTGAAACATTGATCTCATCAGCCAGCACAAGCTGCCCGCTATCAAAACGATAGTCATAGATCAAACTGCGATTGCCTTCGGTTTGAAAGTAGATCGAACGGCAGCGTTGTTCCTGAGCCAGGCCAAAAGCTGCCAATGCCATCGGCTTGATTCCGCCGGTCAGGTTGAAAATCATGTCATCAGCAGGCCAATTCAATTCATTCAGCTTGTCGCGCAATGTGGCGCGAATTCTGGCGATATTGTAAGCATGGTCAAGTTTGCACACACAAACCGGCAAGCCAGGGGCGATGGCAGCGCGTAATCGGGGGCGATGGCGGCGCTTTTCCTGCACTAGTTTGGCCCGAATCAGCCTTGCCAAGTTGTCGCTGATGCGCTCTGTGAGATCGGTGTATACCAGCAAGACCTGTTCTGGCCGAAAGTGCAAGACCGGCAGCAAGTTGGGCGCTGGCTGCTCGCCGACGAGAAGGATCATCCTGTAATTCATAAGCCACTTTATGTTGCTTTCACCTGAATGCGCAACCAACCCATCGGTAACGCTGGGTTGCTTCCCACCCAGGCCAGGTGGCGCGCCTTGGGGAATGGCTGCCCGCGCGTATAGCCTCGGCTTTGCTTGCCGCCGCCGCGGTCCAGACTAAAGTCGTGCACAACTTGCTCCAACAATGGATCAGTATCTTCCAATCCACCCAGCACCGTCTTGGCACGCCAGCCAGTAGCAAAGCCAACCTGCACCAGAAACTCGTTCTTGGGCCAGCCGTCACCGCTGGCCTGTTCCGCCAGATGCATATAAAAACTGGTTGCCTGCCGGTCGCCGCGTTTGCTATGATACTCATACTCGTGCGCAATGCGCTTTTGCGCTATGAATTGTGCCGACTGAGCCACATGGCTAACAATTTGTCGCATGTGAGATGACCAATCCATCCCTTGCCCTTTGCGCTCAAGCAACCACGTGTCCACACGCAAGGGGGCCGTCAGGTGGGTGCCGCGGGCAATGGCCTCAGCATCTATCTGCAACTGTGGCACCATCTGAATGCGCTGTAATGTCAACGCCGCCATTGGCACAGGCTGGCTATCACCCACTTCCAGTGCGCGCATGATGTCATGGTTGGGGTCGTAGCCAAATGCCTCTTGTTCTAGTTTGGCAGCAGCTTGCTTGGCCTCACGTGGTCCACCACCCGGTCCAAAGTCAGATCGCTCGAAAACCACTTTGGCACTGTCCGCCGCCGCTCGCAGCAAGGCCGTGCGCAGCGCGCCCTTGAGCGATGACCCTGGCAAGTAGGGTTGACCTCTTACATCGCGGATACACTCAACAATTTCACGCATGGCCGGTTCGCCGCGCAGTGTGTAGCGAAAATATTGTGGATGTGATTGGTAGTGGCCTGGCTCCAACAACTCGGCCAATGGTTGTCCCAAGAACTTGGACTGTAGCGCTGGGTCATCGGGCCAGCGGTCGGCTAGAATGGCGTCTTCGTTGAGCCGAAAAGTCACCCCGCCGCGCACAGCAAAATCAATGTCCTTGAGAAGCTTGCGTCCACTGCCTACATGCAATGGGGTCAACACTTCGATGTCTAAGTGATAATTGTTTCCCAAATGCTCACTCATGGGGCACCTCTCGCAATGCTTCTTTGCGCACACTCACCGGAAAAGCGTAACCATAACGGTAAACGCCCCGCCCGCCAAATTGAGCCTGTGGCGCGCCGCTTGGCTTGACATCTACTAGCTTGCCTGCCCAATTTTCTTTGCAACCAATCACACTGCCCTCGGCCACCAGGCGTACCCGCTTTCGTCGCCACGGATGCGGTGCATCATCATGACACCAACCAGCTAGATTAACCAACTGATAGCTGGCCCCCCGCGTCTGAAGTGCGCGTGCGATTTCGTCGGCGTCTTTGGGCGCATAGCGTGACAGGGTCACAGCGTACTCTTCGCTCTCTTCCGCGCTTGAGAGAAGGATTGGAGGTGAGAGTGGATCCATGTCCTCCCAATCCCACTCAAACGCGCCATGCCCTGTGGAGCGCAGGCCACCCAGGCCGGCATCTGCCAATATCCTCAGTGCCTGCTTCACAAGCCCTGCATATTCTGGCAACAATTCCTTGTTGCCATTGCCACGCAGCGCAAACCACAGCCCCATGCCTTCGGCAAACGCTACCCGCCCCACATGGAACAAGTTGCTGGCATTCGTCAACCGATCCACCGTCACGCGTGGAACAACACTTGTTACCCACCACGGCTGCGTGTCTATATCATCTCGCCTCCATGCTTGGACAATCGCTGCGCGCTCTTGCTTCATAAGCCATATTGTTTTGCCTTGAGCGAAATTCTCATCCGAGATTTCGTCATCAAGCGGCTGCGCTGCGCACAATTTTTCAAACACTTGCCACGATACCCACCTGAGCCGCTTCTTTTGCTTGGGCGGCAATGCTTGGTCGGGCGGCAGTTTGACCATAGGCACAGGCAGTAGCCGCACAACAACTTGCCACGAGCCCTTGTCTTTTGCCATTAGGCAAGGAAAAGCCGAACTCAAGATGAAAGGGGGTTGGCCATCAAATGCTCTGATGACATTATCAGCTTGACCCAATTGTGCCCAGGCCGTGACTAGCGCGCCAAAGAGCGTATCAGATGGGACGTGGATATAAACTTTTTGGCGCTCAACGCCAATGTCCTGGCCCACATGAAATGGCCCATTGGGGCGTAATGTGACTATAGGCATTACGCACCTCCATTGACATGCAGATTCCCCTCAATCCATTTGAGCAATTCTGCCTTGACCGTTATCAACTCGGCCAGCGTCTTGCCTGCAAACCGATCATCGGTCAACTCTTGGTAGTTTTCACCAGCTTTGAGCGCCACTGTCAGATGCTCAAAGGCCACCTTGCCGCTGCCCCGGCTGCCCTGGCCGCCCAGGTAGTCGTCTTCCACAAGCTGCAAGCCTGTAAGCACATCTCCAAAGCGAGCGCGGTCGGCAGATGTATACACACTAAAGATCAACTCCATTGGGCCAAACACTGCACCGGCCGGCACGCGTTCCATCTGGCGTGGGCTGGCGGCGCTGGTCACGCGGTCAATCGCGGCTTCCCATTTGATTTCAGAATAGAGAACTGCCGTTGTGCCTTCCAAGCTCTCTGGCTTTAGGGGAATATCCCGCACTGTGAGGCGAGTGGGCGCATCTTTGGCAATATCGCCGGTGACGCCGTAAATTGTACAAACCGGGCACTTGGGGCTTTCGCAAGCATGAATAAACACCTCCTTGCCCCTAACCCTGCCGATTTGCTGATTTTGTTCTGCGCCCTTGAGCTTTTCCCATTGCGAACGCATCTTGCCCTTGAGTGACGAGCCAGGCACATAGGGCCGGCGAAAAGCGTCGCGAATCACCGGCGCATCTACATCGCCGATTCCCAGGGTTTCCTTCGATGCGCCAATGTGCAAACCTGACAATGCGCGCACGTCGCCGCGCACTATAATTCGACCGTATAAATTGATTTTTCTCGCGTCCATTGTGTCCTCCTACTTGCCGCCATATTTCTTGTGATAGGCCAAAATGGCCTCAAAGAATTCGACGAATCGCCTAAAGCGCGCATGCCGCTCCTTCTCATCATTGGTCGCGCCAATTGCATCAATCGCCGCGCCAAAGACTAGCTCCAGGTCGGCCAACCTTTGCTCACGCGCAGCCAGGTAGGCTAGTTTAGGCTTGAGAAGGACAACTTCTCGGTAGGCTTTGCTGGCCAGCCGCCGATCTTCTTCAGTGATCCGTTCGGTGGGTTCTGGCCAGTTGATCTGGCGCACCGGGCCATAAACATTGCGAATTTGATTGGTAGTAAGGCGATTGCTAGCTGCCTGCTTGCCGATTGACTCGGCTTGTTCAACAAGCAATTTCGAATCATCGGTGCTAATGATCTTTTTGATAGCTTCAAGGTTATAGCTACTCATTCTTGCTCTCCTTTCTTGTCAAGAGTTCTGCCCAGCGGGCAGATAACCCCATAGTTACAATATTGCTCTTGGAGGGATCCAACAATTGTTCTTCCCATTGCCCCAAGATACGAGCCGCGTCAGCCGATAGCTTTTCGGTTGCGTTAATAGTGCGGGTGAGCTTGTAGACTGCATGCCATACCCACGGCCCATAGTAAAATTGTCCTCGCCTGTGCTTGCTGCGGCTGCGGTTGCGTCCCTCATCCACCGCTCCACGCTGAAACTCGGCATCAATCGCCAGGAAAGATTGAATAATGGATTTGGGCAGAGATTTGCCTTGCTGAGCGCCTGCGCCTTCACACCAATCTGTCATCAAGCGCGCGCGATGGCTCACTTCTTTGAATTGTTCCCACCCAATCGCCTGCTCGAATAAGCACAAGGCATCTTTCTCTTTGCCATCTGGGCGGTGATAATTCTTGGCTGCCTGCTCTGCCTCGGCGGCCTGCTCAGCTGCCAGGTAGAGCGGGAATTTCTGGTCTGCTAGCGTAATGCCAGCCGAGATGGTAATGTCTGGATTGTGGCCCACATACAGCCCAAATGATTCGCGGATTCGCGCGGCAAATTCGGGCAATGCATTCCACGCTCCCACTACAAAAACATCATCGCCGCCGGCATACTGTACATATAGCGTGTTAGGATATATGCGTCCACTGGCTGGGTCGTCCCCACCGTGCGGCCATTGCGCTTCGCCCAGCTTGGGCAACCAACCCTCAAAAAACAGACGTAGGGCAAATGACAAGCTTGCCACTCGCGAAAGCGTCAGATTGTTTTCTTCTTTCCCCTGCTCATTCGACCAGACAAAGCCATAACGGAATAAATCGCCCAGGTTATCTACATCCATTCGCAGCACACCCCAGCGGCGCACCCCCTGGCTCTCTTCGGCCAGTTCGTCAAATGTCAATACCTGGTCTTTTCCCCTGAATGGAACCAATTGAGCAAACGGGCGATATGTAGTGACCACCGGCGCAGATTGCTTGGCCAACTCTCCTAAAAGCTGCTTCTCGTAGCGGCTACCGGCTTGCAACTGATTGACTTGAACAAACGTCAACCCCTTGGGCCAATATCCTATATATTGGTCTTTGTCGGAAAGCTCATTTGCATTGATAGCATAAACATTTGCGCCAAAAGCCATCATCGCATACCACCAATCAGATGGTTCTCGGACCACAGAATCACGAGTGGAAGATTTTAGCCAGACCAGGTGCGTGGCGTGCGAGAGTTGAGCGCCCAAGGTTTCCAAGCTGGCGCAAAAATTGCATTTTCGTACAGTTTCGTCTTTCCTGTCCTGCTGCAATTCAGCCTGGCTTTCACGCCCACACACGTTGCACACTCGATTGGTGTCGCCACCTTCCCCACCCGCAAAACCAATCTCTTGCGCCAACTGGGCCGGGTCCAGGTCGGCCATTGGGCGGCGTTTTTCGATCGCCAGTTGTTGGTGCAAATTGTCCCAAACCATCCAGAACTGCCCACGTTTAAATTCGCTTGCCTTGACTGCCACAGCCGTCAACGCCAGGTGCAGTGTTCCATCATGAGCTTCGAGCAGTTTGCGGCTTACTTCTCGCCGAATATGTGCCAAATCGTCGCGCTTGCCAGTTCCCATTAGAATGAAGAAATTGCCACCACCTGCATACAGCAGATTTGTGATAGGCAAACCTAATTCATCCAACACATATTGCGCCACTACCTCAGTCAGCAGTTGCAGATAAAATGAACGTGCCCGCAGTGACTTGGCCGCGCCAGAAGAGGTCAGTGTATAAAGGAAGGACTGCACGCCAGAGATGTCGCCGCCCACCAGCAAGCATACCTCGTCGCTGCCATCTGTCGTGAGTGCATTGGCAACGCGCTTGCACCACTCGCCATCTCGGCCGTCGGCTGCCAGGCAAGCAGCCAGAGCTGCTGTTGTTCGAGCATGATCAAACAAGCTCACATCAGGTATACTATGATAGGAGGCCGAAGGTACACACCAGGTATACTCCATTAATAATGAGTACAAGGTTTCCAGGTAGGCAGCCTCTTGGCCTGGAACAAATTCCTTAAGGCCGGCTTGCTTGCAGGCTGACTCAAAGTTATCCCAGTGTTTAGCATATTCGGCCTGATGGCTCTTTTTCCAGGTGTTATCTGGCCGTTCATTTGCAAACAACGTTGCCTCATCCAAGGCCAGCCGTTTTAGAGGCAACAACATTGGCCTGTCATACCCTTTCAACCTGCTAAAAATAGAGCGCAGGTAGGGTATCTGGTTATCTTCATCTTCTTCACGCTCGCCGGATGAAAGCCAATCTGCCAACTGCACCTGATAATCCTGGTCGGATTGAGGATTATGGTGTTGCCGCGGCGCAGTGATGCCAGCTTGCCACCCATCTGGCACATAAACTCGCACAAAGCTATCGCTATAGAGTGCATGTTCGTACTTGACTTCGCCCAAAGCCTGGCGATCTGTCAGCTCGAGCTTACCTGCGCGCTGGCTAAACTTGCCAATATCGTGCAGCAAGCCCGCCAGTGCTGCCAACCAAACTTTAGATGTTGGTTTTGTATCGTTATTCATCCATCATGCCTCCTCTCTTTTGTTCAGAGCTTGCTTGCCGTTTCGTTAACTATTCACCATCGACCATCCAACGTTAATAATTCTATCACCCTCCTTCCCATAAGTCATCAGAAGTACCTCTGAATTTTTTAAGAGGTCACTTCTAATCCCTTTTTGGCTCAAATATGCTATGCTGTGTCTTGGGTGTAAAAGCATACTGCTTTTACCCACAGGGGGCCTTTGGCTCCACCACTGCGAAAGCGTCGCTTTCTTGAAAGAACAACCCAAACTTTTCTTGAAGGAAATGATAGTTCAGCCGTTGGTCGCTCTCAAATGCCCACTCGTTTCGACATTCGTTCAGAATGACGGTCTTGTGCGCGTCTATCGTCTTCAGGTTAATGTGCAACTGCTCGGCTGCCTCTTGCGGTGTCAGCCCTTGGGCCAAGGCGCGCAGCACATCGCGGGGGCGCGGCGTCAGGCGTTCCCATACGGCCTGGCAGCGTTTGCGCTCAGTCTCATCCATTGCCTGAACGTGCTGGCGCATCACCTCGCCAGATGGCAGTCCTGTGGGTCGAATCAATGCCTGCAAGCCGGGAAAGTAGGCCCCCAGTGGCGCAATCGGCACCTGGATCAGGCGCAGATCGTCGCCTGGCCCGGCGTGCATCACCGCGCCCTCAAACGCGCGTTTGCGCAGCTCGTCGGCTGTGTACAGATGCCACAAGCGGTCCTGGTGTCCAAAGTGCAACACGGCAGCGCTCATTGCCATCAGACCCATAATCCGCCGCCCGCCGGCCAGGCACACGTGCAGCGTGCGTCCCTGACTCTTCAGGTCGGCAATCAGCCGGTAGACCGTTTGCCAGGCGGCCTCGGCGGCGGCCTCGTCTCGAATGTCCAGCACCGGGCCAGCCCCGCCGGAAATCGGCACCCTGGCAAACTGCATTGGCCTTTGGGCGTAAGCATACTGTCCACCGGCAAACTCGGCTGCCAGTTGCTCCAGCGCCTTGCGCACGCGCGGGTCATCTGGCGACAGGTGCAGCACAATCACCTCGCCAATCGGCTCGCCTTGCGCCAGGAACCAGTCCAGCGCAAAGGTGACCACCTGCGCCTGCCCGCCCATTGTCGTTATCAGCGTTTTTTCTGATTGGATACTTGGATTTTGAAGCGTGGAATTTGACATGAACCTTTTACCTGCTATTGTCATTGGCGGCCCGCCTCATTCGGGCAAGTCCGTTTTGGCTTACAGCCTCTCTCAAGCATTGCGCCAGTGCAAGGTGCAACACTATGTCCTGCGCGCCTATCCCGATGGCGAAGGTGACTGGGCCAACCAGGCCAAGCAAGAGTTGGTGCGCGCTATTCGCATCAAGGGCGTTGGCTCGCCCGAATGGGTGCAGCGTATCTGCCGTGATATTGACCGCCGTCACCTGCCGCTGATTGTTGACCCTGGCGGCAAGCCAACCGCCTGGCAAGAGGCCATCTTTGACTATTGCACACACTCTATTCTGCTCTGGCCAGATGCCGCCTCACGTGAGGTGTGGCGCTCAATGTTCTACCGGCACAGCCTGACCGCAATCGCCGACTTGCAATCTGATCTGCGCGGCGTCAACGCCATAGCCGATGCCAGCACTATACTGCAAGGCACGCTGGCTGGTCTGGAACGCGGCCAGATGGCCTCTGGCCCGGCCTTTGACGCGCTGGTCGAGCGCATTTGCGGCCTATTCGCATACGCCCCAGACGACCTGCGCAAGCGTCATATTCGGCAATCGCCCGCCGAGCTGGTATTAGAGTTAGAGAGATTGGGGCGCACGCTCGATGCGCTTGACGCCACTGAAGAATGGCAGCCACAATGCTTGCCGGCCACGCTAGACTATTTGCCTCCTGCCGTCCCACTTGGCCTGTATGGCCGCGCGCCCAACTGGCTGTATGCCGCGCTGGCGCTGTTTGCTTACCCCGAGTCGCTGTGCCAGTTCGACGTTCGGCTGGGGTGGGTCAGCCCGCCTTTGCTCTGCGTTGCTCAACCAGCCGAGGAGGCTTTGCTGCAAGCGACGATACATCATCAAGCTGACCACCTCCGCATCGAGTTTGCGCTGCGCGAGTCTTATCTGGATTATGGCGAGGCTGATGGTCTGTGTATTCCTCCTATTCCTCCTGATACCGGCGTCGTGCTCAGCGGCAAGTTGCCGCAGTGGATGTGGACTGCGATTGCGCTGGCCTATCGGTCTGCTCACTGGCTGGGCATTTACCAGCCCAAACTACACGACAAGGCGGTGATCATCAAATCAGACGATGCGCGGTTGGCAGTGGGGCAATTGGTCAGGTCGCCCGTATGCAAATAAAAAACCACGTTCCCTAAAAGGGTTGACGTGGTTTGCATCTAATCAACAAGTCGAAGTATGGCCATTGCTTCAATACCTGTGTGTCAGAATTGCTTCTAGTTTAGCCTTGATTGGCGCGCAAGTCAAATCAGAGTTGTTGCATCAAGCCGCGCTCCCCTGCATACTGCCATAACCATTCCGGGACCTGGTCAAACGTGCCAAGCAAATCTGCCCAACTGAGCGTTTTGAATTGCCGCCCCTGGCCTGTGTTCAAGCTGCTGCCGAACCGTGCCAGGACTGCGCCGTTTTGGCCTGCAAACAAATCAGCCGGGCCAAGATTGACCAGCGTGAAAGGCCGCTCGCCCGCATAGTCCCAGCCAATCCGCCAGTTCCTTGCCAGCTCGTACAGACCTGTCTCGAGCACCTGTTGAGTATTGGCAAAGGCCGGTGTGTTTTGGAGGTATCTCGTCCAACTTGCATAAGTGGGCGGTTTCTTGTCGTTTGCGCTGCCCAGTTTGACCTCAATAAAGATCACGCCATCTGAGCCAAAATCCAAGATGACATCTGGTTCTGTTCGTGAGCTGGGGTTCTCGCCGATGCTGTCCATTATGTGGATGAGCCTTTTGCGAGCAGCTTTGTCTTCCGGCAAGCTTGCCAGACTTGAAACACCCCACAACAACAGCATGGGTTCGCACTCAATCATTGCTGGCAATATGCCAACCCGCAGCATCGTCCGCCGAAAGGCTCCCTCGCTCTGTAGGAACTTGAACACTGTCCAGGTAACGTGGTCTTCAGACCGAGATGACATGAATTCGGTCATTTTGACTTGGCGATGGCTGATGTTGAGTGAGTTGGTCCACGTTTCATACCATCCCCATTGAATCCAATCAGGCAGGCCAGCAAAGGGGTCGCGGTAGATGATGGTCAGCTTGCTCAGGTTGCCGGTCTTGGCATTGGAAAACCCCAGGCCGCAAGCTTCACAGCGGCGCAGGCAACTGGCATAGCCAGAAGCGCGCGGCGCGCCGCCCCTGGCGTTTGGGGTGAATTCGGCGGATTCAACTACTTGCCCACACTTGGGACAATGGACAGCGGAAAGTTTCATAGGTATTCACCAAATGCTAATGCCACATCCCGCTCAACTTGGCCTTGAGACGATCAGTGATCCATTCCGCGCCTGCGCCACTGTAGGTAATGTACAAACGCTCGCGGGCGCGGGTCATTCCCACATACAACAATTTACGTTCCTGGTCAAGCAATCCTTGAAACTCGGCGTCGTCGGTATCTACCGGTTCATTCACCTTGAATTGCTCCAGCCCGCACACAAAGACAACTTTGAACTCTAGCCCTTTGGCGCTGTGTAAGGTGCAGATTTTGACTTTGGGCGTTTTGAGGTTCAGGTTGTCTTTCATTACCTGATACGGAATATGGTCT
>JBGSMF010000296.1:0-13109 GCA_041740315.1 Thermoflexales bacterium | reverse complement strand
CCTGAGCGAAGTGAAACGCAGTCGAAGGAGCGCGGCGCTCATCCTGAGCAAGGTCGAAGGACACTCAGGATGCTGAGTAGTTACTACTCCTTGATGATTTATTCTAAAGGTTCAAAGCCTGCCAGGCTTGTTCAAAACGTTTGCCAAGATAGCGGCTACTGGCGTTGGGTGTCTTTGCGTCCAAAGAGCAAATACAAACCGAGAATGATCAGGCCAAGCGGCCACAAGCTGCCCATCACAGTCAATATTTGCGGGGCAATATTGCCCACCAGTAAGGCTCCACCCACCACCGCCATAATGCTGCCGGGGATGAGCGGCCACCAGTGCGTCTGGCTGGTGAAAAGCGCCGACAGCAGCGTAATCAATCCCCAGCCCAAAGCAAAAGCCAGCAAGAAAAGCCCTCCGCGCGCCGGGTCGCCCAGTTGCCCTAACGGGCTTTCAACCAACATCGCCCCCAGCCCCAGGCCACTGATGATGCCGCCGGGAATCAGCAAGCCCACCTTGCGCGTCAGGCTGCCCCACGCCAAAAAGATCAGGCCAAGAGTAGGCAGGAAAAGCATCCCCAGCCAATCACTTTTGACCACCTGCGCCACCAGCGCCAGCACGCCGATGGCAATCAGTGCAATGCCTGCAACCAGCTTGCTATTTCTACCAGGAGATGTTGGGGCTGAATCATTTTGAGTTTGAATAGTCATTGCGCCTCCTTTTCACCAACAGGATCATTATAGTTTATCGGAAATAACGTACTGGCATGGGGATGCCAGTCCTGCTATTTCCGATAAGGTCTGTTACAGAGGATACTATACCACCGGAGAGGCAAAAAGTGATGTGCCAACGGTCATATTCATGGTCACATTCAAGAGTATGACTAGTGCAAGCTCAGTGTGACTTGTTCGTGCTGACGAAAGGAGGGTTTAGGACAGGCCCAAACTTACAGTGGACTAGAACTTGGCTAGATCAGCCCAAGCTCTTTGGCCTTTAGGGCAGCCTGGACGCGATCATTCACCCCCAGTTTGCCGAGAATATTTGTAAGGTGATTTTTTACAGTGCCCTCGGCAATAAAGAGATGGGTGGCAATCTCTTTGTTGCTTGCGCCGATAGCCACCAATCGCAAAACCTCAAGCTCGCGCTCAGAGAGGGGTTCTGCCAACGAGTGTGATTGTGGAGGCGCGGCATGGTTAGCCAGACGGGTAAATTCGGCGACCACCTTGGCAGCGATGGCGGGCTGCAAAAAAGATTCGCCGCGCGCAGCCGCGCGTATGGCTTCGAACAACTTGTCCGAGACGGTATCTTTTAACAAGTAGCCAATTGCTCCCGCTCGCAGGGCCTCAAAAACCGTCTCGTCATCGTCAAACGTAGTCAGGGCAATCACTTTGCATGCGGGCTGCTCCTGGTGCAGTTGCCGGGTGGCAGACACCCCATCTAGCACCGGCATGTGCAAATCCATCAGCACCACCGCCGGGCGGAGGCTGGCAGCCAGCCGTAGCGCCTCTTGGCCATTGGAGGCCTCGCCTACCACCTGGAAATCAGGCTGCACCGAAAGCAGGGTGCGCAGCCCTTCACGAAAAAGCGCCTGGTCATCCACGAGCAAAATACGGATGCACTCCATTTTCACACCCTCGGCCAACGACGACCATCGGAACAGCCAGCGATCGGTCTCATCCTGGCAGCTCTACTTTAAGCTGAAAACCCTGGTCAGCAGCGGTATGGATGTTGACACACCCACCCAACAATTGCACACGTTCGCGCACGCCTATCAATCCAAATCCACTATCCAGCCCGGCCGTGCCTACGCCGTTATCTTGCACGCTCAACCTGACCCTGGCGTCGTCGCTGTAATCCAAGACAAGGCCAACCTGGGTGGCATGGGCGTGCTTGCGCACGTTTGTCAATCCTTCTTGTGCAGTGCGGTACAGCGCCAGCTCGGCCTGGGGCGCAAGCGGACGCGGGGTGCCCTTCACAGTCAGTTCAGCGGGGAGGTCTTTTACCAGGGCAGCAATGGCTTCTGGCAAGGGAAGAGTTTCGGTAGGCGAGGCGCGCAAAGCCGCCACCGAGCGGCGCACATCGGCCAGACCTTCTTTGGTCAGCGATTGCGCCTTGCTCAACGCATCTAGCGCGCGAGAGGGGTCTTGAGCCATCACAGCGCGAGCCGCCTCGAGCTGCATATTGACAGTGGTAAGATAATGCCCCACACTGTCGTGAATCTCGCGCGCTATCCGGTTGCGTTCACGAACCGTGGCCAATTCTTCGACCTGGACCGCATACTCGCGCAGTTGGCGATTTGCCTCGCCCAACTTGGCTGCCAGGCGCTCTACCTCGGTGCGAGCTTTTTGCTCGCCAGCGGCCACCTGGGTGAACACCGCCACGAATATTACCGCGGCCAAATATTGCATAGAGGCTTGCAGCACACCGACATCACTGCCCAGGCCAACAATCAGCGCAAAGGCAAATGTCACCAGGCCGCATAGCAGCAGCACCCACCCCCCCGGCAAGACTACCACGGCCTGCGCCACCAATGGCAGCGTGATAATCCACCCCATGCCGCTGCTCAGGTAGGCAACAAACATACCCAACAAGAGTTGGATAGCAAAATACACCAGCAACATTGGGAGCGATTGGCCTCGTTCACAAAACGCAAAGCCATAGATGCCCAGGATAGAATAAATAATGCCGGCTATAACCAGCGCGGCTATTTGAGCGAGGGTGAATTTTGCGGTGGGAACACTAAAGGTAGACACATAGGCAATAATCACTACAATGATAAAAGCCAGGTTGCCCTTTGAGCCTAGATCAAAATCAGGCAGTGCTACCTCAGGCTTATCACTCATGGCATTATTGCTTGCCGGTGATGGGACGGATTTGAACAAAAAGCGGCTCTGGCTCTGTGGCGTACCACACAAATTCAACGTTTACCGACCTGCCCCACCGTTCACTCATCGCCAACACACAAGCAGCTACCTGCTGAGCCTCGTCGTCGGTCAATGCCAAGCCAGGTGGAGTAGGAGCTGTAATCTCCCCCCCCACTACGCCAGAAATTGTAATGTTTGGCGGGGGCATGGGCTGCGTTCTGACGGCTTGCCCCTGCACCGTGTACACATCGCCGCCGCGCCCCTCCACTACAGTGCGCCCGGCTCCAAACGTGGCCTGGATCATCACACCCGGCATCGTTGGCACGGGTGACCGGCTGAGCGCCACACCCGAACGTTCTCGCGCCGTGATAGGGCGCATGGGCTGCAAGATCACGGCCATGCGTGGCATGGGCGTGCCAGATTGCGCGCGATAGGCCAGCACCTCTCGCTTAAAAGTAGAAGCCCATACTGCTCTTATAGCTTGCTCCAGGCTGTCAATCGTAAAAGGCACAGATAATATTGAGGCAAACTGTCCGGCATAGCTGTGCAGATCCGAATCTTCTACGGTAGCAGAAGAACGCACGGCCCATTGATCATGCTGAGGCAACTTGAGCAAGCCGGCATAAAGCTCGGGAGGAAAAGACACGGTGCGAAGCGCCTTTACAACCGCCTGGCGCTGAGATTCCAGGCAATCCAGTGTATGTTGTGTAGAGGCCCAATCCTGTAATGAGGCAGTCGCATGGCCAATTTCGCGGATGGTCGCAGTCATGCCGGTGCGCTCAATTATCGAGTCGAACAGGGTGGTATCCAACACCCAAGTGGGAGGGGTAGAAAAACCCTGCGCCTGGAGCCAATACAAGCCGCTGCCTTTGCCGCCCGTTTTTGCAACGGTGGGAATTAGGCCATCGGCTGAAACAGAATCTGGAGTATATATCATCAGGCTTGTCCGAAATTGCTCAATCTGTCGCCGGTCAGGGTTGTGAGTGGCGGGGTTACTCCAAGATGCTCACCGTGCCGGTGGCGCCATCAACGCGCAAGCGCTGCCCATCACGCACCCAGCGGGTAGCTTCGGGCATGCCCACCACAGCCGGCAGGCCATTTTCGCGGGCAACGATGGCGGCGTGCGAAACCACCCCGCCCAGTTCAGTGACGACGGCGCTTAGACGGCGGAACAGGCTTGACCAGGCCGGGTCGGTCAGGCGAGTGACCAACACCACCGGCTCGTGAATTTGCAGCAATCGCTGCCCGGCATCGAGTGGGTCGTTGGTTACCATGGCAAAGCCCTCCACCGGGCCGGCGCCTGCGCTGGCCGGAATGCCTTGCCTCTGGGTGGTGGTCACTGCCAATGCCCCTCGCTCACGTTCCTGCACAGGCGTCCATTTGCCTGTGTCCGGGTCGTACCAGATCAGTTCAGGCGGCGGCACCTGCGAACAATGGAGTTCGTGCTGGGCGCGGCGCGCTGCGAGCATGGCAGAATCTAGGCGCTGCCCACCCTGGCTATGCACAAAGGCCAGGAACTCGTCCAATGTATAAAACATCAAAATGTCATCGGGCTGATCAGGATAAAAGCGGCCGGCCAACTTGCGCGCGGCCAACCCATAGGCCGCCTGGCGCAAAGCGATATTGCTCTTGGAAGCTTCGCGCCAAGCAATCAGTTGCTGGCTCCACCCCAAAACACGCCGCCATACCATGCGGGCCAGGGGATTCATCTTATCTAGCGCAGCCAATGCGCTTTGGCGCGCGGCCTCGGCGCGCACCTGGGGCGGCTCGCTCTCTAGCAACTGCCCGCCCACGGCCAGCAAGATATGGTCGGGGAGATCCGCCAGCCGCTCCGTTTCAAAGTCTGCCTCAAAGCGGAACCCGCGATGCCCGTATTCTTTCAGAAAAGCTTCCAGCCCGGCCACCAACGGCGCAGCTTCAGGCAGAGCGCGATAAGCAGCCAGTTCAACTACCCCTTCACACAACATCTGGCTCACTCGCGGCCCACAGGCTTCTGCTGTTTCGCGCAAGGCCCAGATGCGCTGGCCCATTTGCGACGTGATAGTGGCCTGTCCGGCAAACAGGGGCAGCAGGTCTGGGGCGCGCTCGCGCAAAATGCCCCCCACCGAAATAATCACCAATGAGGCAACCAGGTGAGCCGTATCAGTTCGGCGCGAACGGGCGTATAGCTCTGGCTCAAACAATTCCAATACGGCTTTATCATCATTATCACCACTGCGCAGGCGCCAATACAGTTGGCGCAAGGTCTGGTCCAGCCCCGGTAAATCCTGGCGATAAAAGCGCGCTGTTTCTGTATAGAGCTGGTAAAAGCGAGGCCCCACCGTGAGTTGGCGAGCAAGCGAGGGGTGTTTCAGGTTCTTGACCATCTCTGGAGGCACACCAATCGAAGCTGGGTCAAAGGGGATCACGGCGGCCATGTTACGCGCAAAGTACTCCATATTCACGTACAAGCGGCCCTGCACCGCCAGGGTTGATTTGACCGTTCGATCAAACTGAGACAAATCGCCGCCCAGCTTTTCCAAAATAAAATCAAACTGGCTGTCTAGGCCTTGCTCGCTCATCGTGGCTGTCACCGGCCGCGCAATGCCGGATGTTTCTTGCGTGTTATGCCCGCTTAATAACCATTGAGTCATGGGATCCTCCTTGCGCACTCGACAAAGCCGAGAGCTTGATGGCCCTGGGGCGAAGTGAACATTGCCGGGCCGATTTCATCGCGGTACAAGTCGCCAGGGCGCGGCTCTAGCCGGACAGTCTCGCGACCGGCTGCCCCCAGATACGCAATCAAAGGCGGCGCGGTACGCTGCGCATGCCATGCGCCCGCCATCGCGCCATCATCTTTGATATGCCACCCCCCGTCGTTAGGCAACACGGTGGGCGATTGAAAATCCTGGCGCTGGCCCGGCGAGGGAAAAAAGTGTCCAAAGTGCGCTGTTTGTGAATTGGCGTCAAGATTCATGACAGCTAGATACAGCTGTGAGGGAAGGCTGGCCACTATCCATTTTTGGGCAACATGCATCTGCCGCTGTCCCCAACTGTGATCGCGCGAGCACACAAAATTGCACCGGTGCTCTTTGCCGCTCACCGTAAGCGTGCCAGACAAGGCGCCATCTTGTTGCACTTGCTGGTATGGGCCAAAACGGTAGCGCGTGGCTGGCCCCTCGGCTCGAAACTGCCAATTGAATTTGAGCGGGGTGCTCTGCCCAGATGAAATTTCACCAACATGGCCTTCAAAGCGGCACCACCACTCTGTCCATGGAATCAAGCATTGCAAGGCCAAGTTGGGGCCAGAAGCCTCGAAGGCTGGCCCAGGCGCGCCTACCAACGGGCTGCCCCGCTGGTAAACCCACGTCCGCCCTTCAAAGCACAAGGCAACAATCTCTAACACAAAGCTTTGCCCAAACAGGGCGCGCACAAAACCAAAGTTCTGACCGTCAGTCGAAGTAAACAAGAAGTAAAAAGCTTCATGTTGACTAGAGTCGAGGGCATGACGATAGTCGTCGAAATCAAGAGGGATGAGCATAGCTACCTTGATATTCGATGGTGGTTTTTACCAATTTCTAACCAATTGGGCAATTGATTAATTGATTTTTACCTATTTCTAACCGACTGGTTTTGCCTAGTCAAGAGGTTACCATATCCCTACAATAAAGTCAACTGGACGTGTTTCGCCTGAATCTCCTGAACAGCGTTTACTCTATTATGCCACATGTTTGCCCCAAAACTGAAATGCGCCTTGTTTCGTCTGGGTTGGAGAACGCCCCCAACAATCGGTTTGTATGGGGATGCAAGCCTACGGGCGCGAAAAATCGGCTTGGCGTTCTGGCTGCGCCCACAATTGTGTGCCGTCAGTGCTGATGTGGATGCTGCCATGCTGGTCGGTGCGAAAGACGGTTCGGCCAGACAACTTGCCCAACACTGCCGGCGATGGCAGCCCAAAGCGGTTGTTGGCATCTATAGAAACTATGGCCACCGTTGGGCTGGTCCCCTCCAGAAGTTCGGGCGGGTTGGCCTGCTCGCTGCCATGCCGCGCCAGGCGCAGGACTGTGCTGGCGGGCCAGCCGTTGGGGGGCACACTTTCACCCGCCAGCAAAAATGATACATTGCCTGCTGCCAGCCTGATGCTCAGGCTGGTTTCGCAGTTTTGCTCTTTGCAAGAGTCCGGCGCGCCCACGATTTCCAGATCTACCCCCCGGTCAAGCTGCAACCTGGTGCCGGCAACGGCTGGCACCACCTGGGCGCGCTGTCCTGCAATGACCTGCGACAGGCGTAGCATGGTCGGCGTGGTCAGCGCGGTTTGCGGATCGCCCCACCCAGGCGGCGCAATCACAATTCCGGCCTGGTAACGCTCTAGCACAGCCGTCCACGCCGCCAGATGGGCATCATCGCTGCGCGCAATGATGGCCACATCGAGCGAGTGATCCCAAAACGGCAACCGCCGCCCAAGCTGGTCAAGCGTGCCGGAGGCGCTGCCGCCTGCATCCACCAGCACATATCTGCCCGCAGGGGTTTGGATGAAAACAGCATCAGCCTGCCCCACATCTAAAAAATCCACATGCAGTTTGCCATCGGGCAGCTTGACCAACGCCAGGGCAGCCAGGGCAACCACAATGACCATGCCCGCCAGCGCGTGTTGCAGCCTCACTTTGCCGGCGAGCCTATGAGCGAGTGCCGTGCGCAAACTAGCGCGTCTTTCCAGCGGCAACGTGCCCCACCATGTCAATCCACCCAATGCAACATAGTAAGCCACAATCCACGCCACATGAATATTCCCCAAGCCGATGCTGGCGCCCGGTATCTGGCTGGTCAGCTCGATCATGCCAATGGTCCACGCCAAAAATAGCCACGCTATCCACCCCACAATTTGTCCAAGCGGTATCCAGATCAACCCGGCGAGGGTAGCCAAGCCGCCCCAAATCATTACAAACGGCTGGACGGGCGTCGGATTGTTACCAGAATAGTATCCCAGCACTTTCGGTTGAAACATTGCTAGAGGCAGCGCGCTTACTGACCATGGCCTGAAGGTTATGATGTTGCCCAAGCAAAGCCACTACTTTATCAGGTCGCCTGTTATCAAAATCAGATCTACAGGGATATCCAAGTTAGACCTACTTCGGTCGGGGAGTGGACTTTCTAGATGGTGATTTCGCAACAGAATTGGACATGATACGCGCTATTTCTTCTTCGGGGATGCCCTCGTCACGGCATAGGCAAGCCAGAGCATGAAGAAAATCGCCATCCAGAGCAATGACAAGCTTGTAAAGGGAGATGTGGTCGGTGCCACGCTTGCCAAGTTCAAGGCGGTTAATATAAGCATCAGTGCGATCTACTTGTATTGCAAGCTTGCGGATCGTCTGCCCACGCTGCTCTCGCAAGGATCTCAAGTAATCGCCCAATGTATTGGAGATGGTTTTACGAGATGTACGTGACATGCCAATCTCTTAGGTTGATAGATGAAACAAGTATAACGTAAGAGCGACTTTTTGTAAATGCTATTTGTGCTGCCATAATGCTATTATATTATTGCTATTGACATACTGGTAGCAGTATGCTATACTAAAATCGTCTCGTTGGGAGTAGTGATGCGGCCATTTTGAAAGCGACAATGCCCCCACTCTACCCGAGAGTAAACATAGCACTTTTCAGTATGCGCAAGTGATTAGCAAGATATGTCTTGATTTTAGTAATGGCAACATGAAGGGTGCCGTGGGGTGGTTCCAAGCTTCTGCAAACCGAACCGGCATACACACACTGGTTTTTGTTTAACTGGCAACCAGCTAGTGTTCCCTACATTGGGGGGGGACACAGCCCAAACACTGGAGGTGTAGCAATGGCAAAACAGGTGATTGGCAGAATGTGGTCAGCGCAAACATTACTGTGGCTGGCACTGGTGCTGGCTTTGGTCGGCAGCCTGCGCCATGTGGCCTGGGGCTTTTCGACATTGGAGCAAGGCGACATGTTAGCAGGCTATATTCAAGCGATTGCGGTTGATCTGGGACTATTCGCACTGGCCATGGGGATACAAAACCGCAAACGCCAAGCGCGCGGTACACGGTGGCTGTGGGCGGGCGTGCTTCTCTTTTCGGCGGTGTCAACCTACGCAAATCTTTTGCACGGGTTGGCTTTTCAAACTGACCTGGGATTGCAAGGTTGGCAGTGGCTTGTGTCAATCCGGCCTGTTGTCCTCTCAGGGGTGTTGCCCCTTTTGGTTGTCTACCTTTCCGAAGTGGCAGGGGATGACGTCAATCACTTGGCGCGATTGGCCGAACGTGAAGCGCGCAAAGAGGCGCGGCAAGCACAGGCCGCGTTTGAGTCTACCTGCCTGGCGGCCGAGCAGACTGCCCCTAATACCTGCCCTGACGGTCGGTCCAGGGTGCAAAGTACAAGCGTGGTTGACGATGACGCCCTGGCTTTGGCCCGGACCGTCAAGGCGGAGCAAGACGCGCAAGCCAAAGCTGAGCGGGTTGGCAAACTGCTCACCTTATGCGCGTCAACCCCTGACATTGGGGTGACGGAACTTGCAGAGCAGCTTGGCGTCAGCCGGACAGCAGTTTACGGTTACGTCAAAGAGTTGACACAAGCCGGCCGGCTAACCAAAAACGGCAAAGGTTGGGAAGTGCTAACAGTTGACGGCATTGGCGCTTTGCCGGTGGCGACGGTTGACATCGCTCCGGCTGCAAATTGACATGGGGTGTGCAATGGGTGACGAAAAGGGACAGGGCAGCGTGGTTTTGATTCTGGTGCTGCTGGTCATTGCCGTAATGGCCATTTGCGCCATCAGTGGCAACGCGGTTTTGACTGACCCCAGCGGCAACATTGTGATCGGTAAGCCTGAGCAATTTGCGGAGGCTACTGCAATCGCGAAAGCCAGTGACATGGCCCTGGTCGCAACACGGGTAGCCGTTAACTATGTGACGACTCAAAACGCGGCCAATGGCCAAGCAACTGCCACCGCGGCGGCTGTGCAAGTGGCTGCCACGCGCGAGGCCATCGCCCAGCAAATACAGGCGACCGCAACGATACAGGCCGGTGTGGTGGGAACTGAGGTTGAAACGAAGAATGTCAACCTTTGGGCGGTGACTTTTGGTGCTATCGGCGGCCTGGTAGTATCTGTGTTGATTGGCCTGGGCGCGGTAGCTTGGGTGAATCGAAAAGCCAATAGTGTGTATCCAAATGCGGCGGGACAATACCCTGTCATCATTCGCAAGGTGGGCAACACATTAACCTTGCACGACCCAAATAGAGGGCTGGGACCAACGGCGGTTTACACTGCTCCTGGCTTGATTGAGCGCGTCGGCTACGCGATCGCCATTGCGCGAGGGTTGCCCGCTCCACAGATTGGTATTGGCGCGGCCTTCCCTGCTCCTGGCAGCGAGCCGACCATGGCGCAGCTTGCAACTCAAGCGCAAGCGGTCGGGCTAATGGCGGCGGCTACACGACCTCAATCCATCCTGCCGGTTGGCGAACCTCGCAAGCAAGAGGATACACTGAAACTGGTCCAGGCAGTGGCGGGCAACGTGGGGACTGCGCCGCGTATGCCATCAATCACTGTTATTGAAGATCCGCAAAAGTTGATCGAGACACGGCAAATGTTGCTTGAGAGCGAGGGCGGCAATGAATAAACCGCTATCAGTTGTAGCAGCACTGATTGCGGCGGGCATTGTCGCCCTGGCCAGCCTTGTTTCTGCAGTCGGGGCGCAATCGCCGGTAGGTGGGGCGCTGGCTACATTGGCTGCGGCAACGGCCCAAGCCGACCAATGGCAGGCGAACCAAAGAGCGGTGCAAGCCACACGAGCAGCGGTAGCCTTTCAAACCACACAAAGCGCGGCGGCCACGCGTCAAGCTTTTGAGGTGCAAGCCACGCAGAGCGCACAGGCAGAACTGGATCGACAGCGGGCGGCAACAGCAACGGCGGAAAGTATCAATGCAGCAGCAACCCGGCAAGCGATTGACGCAGCGCAATCAGCGCAAGCCACACGGCAAGCGGTTGACCTTGAGGCAACCCAGGCAGCTTACGACGTTCAACTGGTAGAGATAAAACGGCGCTCTGATTTCGGCACTTGGCTTTTGTACCTGGCCGGTATCTTGGCAATCGGCGGCTGTGCTTTCGTGGTATGGCGATTGGTTTCACCAATCGGGGCGCACACTATCACACCCGATACAACAAAACCGGTAACACCCGTGGCGGATGGTATCATCATAGACGTGATCCCCCTCGAACTGCCGGCACTGCCCAAGCCAAACAGTCGTATGGGCGGCGGTTTTGCGGTGATAGATGACCGCGAATTTTTAGCGCGGCTTAGAGAACACCTTGCAAAGAACGCCAAGAGGAGTGACCCACAATGTCCACAGAACTGACGCAAAGCACACGTGGGCTGCCCGCTTTACCTCGTGACGCTGAAATCATCGGCAACCGAATTTTGCGAGTGTTTGACCGCTTGGGCTTTCAACACACCAACCAGGACGGCACTATTTTCGGTGTGCGCTTTTCGCGGGCTACCTTGATTTGCGGCGAGTTGGCAAGTTACACCATAGACGCTGAGGCGCTGTGGCATTTTACGGCGCACGATCTTGTGACCGACAAGGTGATAGACCATCTGGCCAACGTGCTGGAAAAAACGATTTACGTGACTCGCCGGCCGCTGACCCTGTTCGTGGAATTGAAATCCCAACCCAAGCCAACAGCGGCAAGATTGCCTCACAGGATTGACCTTGACCTTGCCCAATGTCCAGAAGGTGAATACCTGATTGGTTTTGGGCTGGGGCGTGAAGGTCTGTTGTGGCGTGAACTGGCCAAGCTCACTCATATCATTGTGGCCGGGTCCAGCGACAGCGGCAAATCGGCTTTCCTGCGTTCATTGGTTTACCAATTGGCGAGGCAATCGTTGCCCGTCGAATTGTACCTGGCCGACATGGAAGGGTTGACCTTTGCCTGGGCTGAAAGCTGGCCCATTCTCAAAGCGCCGATTGCTCAGGATGTGGCTGCAGCCACCGAGATAACCGACAAACTGCTGACCGAGATTGACCGCAGGGCACAACTGTATTTTGCCACCGGCAAGTTTCCCGAATCGCTGGTCGAGTACCACAAATATAGTGATGACCGCTTGCCCTGGATTGTGACAATTTTTGATGAGTTTAGCGCATTGGTTGAAGAAGCGGGTAAAGCAAGTGCGCTTGTTAAGAACATCAGCCAACTGGCCATGCGAGCGCGCAAGTTTGGGATGACACTGATCTTTGCCGGGCAAGACTTCAAGGCTGATCTACTCAACACCCGTATTACGAACCAACTCAAAACTCGCGTGCAATTCCGCTGCGCCCGGCGCGAGCAAAGCGAGGTGATTCTGGGCAAGGGTGGAGCCGAAGCTATCACTGTGCCGGGCCGGGCACTGGTGCGCCTCGCGGAGCGTAATGACATTATCGAGTGCCAAACCTTTTGGGTGGACAAGTCGAAGGTGGTCGGCTTGACGGTGGACAAACCAACCGTGGGGCCAGTCCTTCCACAAAATCTGGTTGACCTCGTGACGTGGGCAATAACACAGAATGAGGGATATCTCACACTAGCAGACATTCAGAGAGTAGGGGAGATGGGGCAGCGTGAAGCGCGGCGATTGGCTGAACAATGGGAGGACAAGGGATGGTTGGAAAAAGACCCGGCCGCAAAGAACAAGCGTCGCGTTACCGAGGCAGGTTGTCAACTTGCGCAGGGCAGGGTGTTGCCCGCCCAGGCTGACAAACTGACAAACACAACAAACATGACAAACTGACAAACAGAAGGAAGTAAAGACAATGATTACCCAAAAACAAACGGCTCTGCTCAAATTCGAGGGGGGAGCGTCAAGTGTTGCCGCATTCCGCCAAGACTTGCAAGCGGAAATGTTCAAAACTCGCCTTGCTCTCCTCAAGCGTGGTCAATCGCTGGCCGATGTTCTATTTGTCATTGACCGGGGTATACTAGGCCACCTGGTGTCGCCTGGTGTAGGCCACCCAGTGTCGCCCGATGTAGGCCACCCCATGTCGCCCGGTGTAGGCCACCCAGTGTCGCCCGGTGTGGGCCACCCGGTGTCGCTCGATGTAGGCCACTTGTCCAACCAGCAAAGTGTGGCACCATTCCTCCAAAGGGGGCTAGCCCCAAAATTCTATTTGGAGGGAAAAAGACATGGAGCGAATGCATATGAATCACATGCGAGAACTCATTCACCGTTTGCGTTCTGGTGAAAGCCAGCGCAGAATTGCCAGAGACCTGCACCTCTCGCGCGCCACGGT
>JBGSMF010000295.1:0-4106 GCA_041740315.1 Thermoflexales bacterium | reverse complement strand
CGATCAAATCGAGGCCGCCGCGTTTCGCCGCCGCTTGGCCCAGGCGGGCGGCGCAATCGGCGTGGAGGTGCAGACCTTTTATGGCCTGTATGCCGAGGTGCTGACGCTGGCCGCTCGCCGTTCTGGCAACAGCGGGCAATTATTGCCGCGCCTCTTGCCCTCCGTTCGCCAACGGTTGATTTTGCACATTGTTCAGGCATTGAGCGAGGCCGGCCAACTATCCTATTATGCTCCCTTGCGCCATTCGGCCGGCCTGGCGCGCCTGCTGGTTGGCTTGTTTGGCGAGCTTAAACGCGCCCGCGTTTTCCCAGAAGAACTAGAATCTGCCACAGCCTCAAGCGAGCCGCGCCTGGCGGAACTGGCGCGCATCTATGCCGCTTACCAGGCCTGGCTCATCAAAAACGGCTGGATGGATGCCGATGGCCAAGGCTGGCTGGCCGCCATCGCCCTCCAAGAAAACCCGGCTTTGCTAGCTGATTTGTCGCTGCTGGTCGTTGACGGCTTTGACGAATTTAATCCGACCCAGCTTGGCGTGCTCAAACTATTGGCCGGGCGCGCCGCCGCAACCCTCATCACGCTCACCGGCGATCCTCAACGCCCAGGCCGCCTGGCCCATCGCCGCTTTGCCCGCGCCCAGGCCGCGCTCACTGATACTCTTGGCGTTGAAATGATTGCTTTGCCACATCCCTCTTTCACCTTGTCACCTCCTCACCTTGTCACCTCTTCACCTTGCCTTGTTCACCTGGAAAACCATCTCTTTGAGCCGTCCGCCCCCAAATGTGCCTCTGGTGGGGCAATCGAATTCATCGAGGCGCAGAATCGGGCCGGTGAAGCGCGTGAAGCGTTGCGCTGGATCAAGGGGCGTCTGGTGCGCGAGGGTGTAGCGATGGCCGAAACTGCCGTCATCGCGCGCGACGTATCTGCCTATCGCCCATTCCTGGAAGAGGCGGCAGCAGAGTTTGGGCTGCCATTGCGCTTTGCGGCTGGCGCAAAACTCAAAACAAACCCGGCCATTGCCGCCTTGATGAATTTGCTCAAGCTGCCACTTGAACCGGCCAGTTGGTCGCCGCGCGCGTTGAGCGACGCGCTGGCCAGCCCGTACTTTGATTGGAGCGAGTGCGGCCTGCTGCCCGGCGATGCCGGTTACCTGGATGGCATTGCGCGCGCGGGCCAAGTGGTCAACGGCCTAGACCAGTGGCGCGAAACGTTTCGGCGTTTAGGCGGGAGGGCGGTTGACGACAAGGCCGAGGCTGCGGCTGTTCTTGATGAACCGGACCTTGCGCCGTCCTCTGTGCTGGCGCGGCCAAGCAGCGCCCAGCTAAAGCGGCTGCAAGCCGTGTTTGAGCAGGTGGTGGCGCGCCTCACTCCCCCGCAAGAATTGACGCTGCGCGAGAGGGTGGCTTGGGTAGAAGACCTTATTGGCCAAGATCCGGCGCTGGAAAGGCGTGGAAGATCAAGCGTTAACCGTGAAACGTTAAACATTGTGGCGCGCGCCCGCCACGATCCCGCCGCCGCCGAACGCGATGTGGCCGCGCTGCTCGTTTTCAAAGATATCTTGCGCGGGCTGGTGCTGGCCGATGCCGTGCTTCAATCTGCCCCACGCTCTAACAGACATGCCGAGTTCGTCGCCGAATTGAGCCAGGCGCTAGAGGGCGCAGCCTACTCCACGCCGGCCGAGAACCAGGCGATTATGGTCGCCTCGGCGCTGGAAGCGCGCGGATTGAGATTCGATTCGGTCGCGCTGATAGGATTGGCGGAAGGCGATTTTCCCCGCGCCGAGCGAGAAGACGCTTTGCTGCGTGAATCCGATCGTCATTGGCTGCGCGAGCGCGGCTTTGCCATCGAACAGCGGCTGCAGGGCGACGAGGCCGCCTTTTTTTATCAGGCCGTCACGCGCGCCAACCGCCGCTTGCTGCTGTGCCGACCTTATCTGGCCGATGATGGCCAGCCTTGGGAACCCTCGCCTTTTTGGTCGGCCGCGCGCGATTTGTTCCCAGACGCGCCGCTAGAGCGCATCCGCCCCACCGACCCCGTACGCAACCCTGCTTCAGAACAAGAAATGGTCGGCTTGTTGGGCAATGACGCCACCAGGGCCATCGCCCTGGTGTTGCTGGCGCGCGCCCAGACCGATCCTTCACCCTGGCGCGGCGACCTGGCAACGCTCACCGAGCGCCTGGCCGGGCGATTTGGCGCGGGGCAGCTCTGGTCTAGCAGCCGCCTAGAGACCTTTTCCAAGTGCCCTTTTAATTTTTGGGCCGCGTATGCTATGGAACTAGAGCCGCGCAAACCGCCCCACGCCGGTTATGATGTGATGACTCTAGGCTCGATCTACCATTTGATCTTGGAGCGGCTATATGCCAGCGTGCCAGATGGCAACCCCGACCGGCTGCGCGCCGAATTGCCCGCCGTGGCCCGCCAGGTCTATGCTGCCGCCCCCAATGATTACGGCTTTCGCCCCACCGCGCTGTGGGAGCACCAGCAAGCAGAATTGACTGAAATACTGCGCGGCACGCTCGACGCGCTGATTGAAATGGCCGGCGATTACAAGCCCGCAATGCTGGAAATGCCGTTTGGCTTGCAAGATCAACCCCCGCTCGTCTTGGGTGCGACCACCGACGACCAAAAGTCGAAATCTGGAATCTGCAATCTGGAATCTGCAATTCATTTGCGTGGCTATATTGACCGGGTTGACCGCGCGCCCGATGGGCGGCTTCGGATCATTGATTACAAGGCCGGTTCCGCGCTCATCTCGGCTGACGACCTGGAAACAGGCCATCGCTTGCAATTGCCGCTTTATGCGCTGGCGGCGCAGCAGGCGCTTGGGGCAGAGGTGTCCAGTGGATTTTACTGGCACATTGGCTCGGCCAAGCCTAGCAGCCTCAGGCTGGAAAAATTCAAAGGCGGCGTGGCCGGCGCGATTGACGCGGCGGTGCGGCACGCCCTATCTATTGCGGCATCGGTGCGGGCCGGGCAATTTGCTCCCATCCCGCCGGAAGATGGCTGCCCGGCTTTTTGCCCCGCCATAGCGTTTTGCGAATGCTTTACGCCCAAAGCGTGGTAATAATTGAATGGCTCTTCCAAAAAGGACCACAAAGGGCACAAAGGAACACGAAGGAAAACTCTAGATGGAGCCTTTGTGTCCCTTGGTGTGCTTGGTGTCCTTTGTGGTTTTTTCAGCAGAGTCATCTAATAGACAAGTACACAAATCTGTCTGTCTACCTAGCGGCAGACAGGCTGCCAGGTAGAGGATACGAAGGATGGACAAGCCAACAAACGTGAGGGAAAAAATGACGAAACATGAGCCAATTTCGAAGGAAGCAGAATAGTGTGGCAAAGCATTGCTCGACGCTGCCTTTGAGGTGCATACGCTTTTGGGAGCAGGGTTTCTTGAGCGAGTCTATGAAGATGCCTTGTGTCATGAACTCACGCTACGAGGTGTGTCATTCGAGCGCCAGAAAGCAGTTGTTGTGCCCTATAAAAACTTGCAAATTGAGGGGCAGCGTCTAGACCTACTACTCGGCGGCTTGGTTGTCGCTGAGATCAAAGCTGTGGAAATTGTTCACCCTGTTCATAAAGCGCAATTGTTATCCTATCTCAAGACGACTGGGCTGAGATTGGGGTTCATCATTAACTTTAATGTGCCACATTTGAAGGATGGTATTTGCCGCCTTGTGCTTTGAGCCTTTGTGTCCTCGGTGTACTTTGTGGTAAAGAACAACGCAATGAATATCCTTGATCTGCTCAATCTCAACGAGCCGCAACTGCAAGCGGCGACCGCGCAAAACAACCTGGTCGTCACCGCCGGGGCCGGGTCGGGCAAGACGCGCACGCTGGTGGGGCGCTACCTGTGGCTGCTAGAATCTGGCGTGCCCCTGCGCAGCATTGCGGCCATCACCTTTACCGACAAGGCCGCCCGAGAAATGCGCAACCGCATCCGCCAGGCCGTCACCAGTTGGCTGGCGCGCCACCCGCCCCAGCGCAGCCAATGGGAAGCCGCCTTTACCGAATTGGACGCGGCGCGTATCGGCACCATCCACAGCCTGTGCGCGCAGGTCTTGCGCGAGCACCCGGTTGAAGCGGCCCGCTTGAATATTGCGCCGGGCTTT
>JBGSMF010000294.1:0-2514 GCA_041740315.1 Thermoflexales bacterium | reverse complement strand
ATTGGGTAGGCTACGCCTAACACTGCATGCACCCGACCGCCCATACGCCGCGTGTTCCAAGGCTACTTTCGCGTGGTCATCGTCTTTCGGGGCGCAGGCGTTATGTGTCGCATCCTGGTCGGCGGGTGATGCTTCCGTTAGCCGCGTCTACATTAGATCCATCAGATTATTAAAACGGTCTAACAAACACAATGAGCAAACGCTTTGTCTCCATAGATAAAGTGACAATAGCATTATGGCGCTCATTCAATGCGACACTACTTTTGATAGGATTCGCAGGGCCGTGGTTCGGAATATTTGGCAATCTAGCAGACGGCTTCGAGGTAACTCGTTTTGTGGTCACCGGTTACCTAGAATACGGAATCAGAACACTTGTAGACCCGTCTGCCCAACCAAAATACTTCTGGCCAGATGTATTCGCTTTCTTAATTGTGACGATTGGTCTGATAAACACTTGGATCTACTGGGTTGTGAACTTGCTAAGGATCTTGACAGGCCATAAATGGAAAACTGTTTGGTCTGCCTTTCCATTGGCGGTGGGTGCCGCTGGTTTGATAACTCTAGTTGTCTACGTTGCACAATATGCGTATGGGGGATTGAATAGCTGTTTTTGGGCGTTGCGGCTTGTTCTTGGCAGCCTAGGGTCTTGTGCCTTGCTAGAAATTGTCAACCACAAGTTAAACCAGGGGGGCAATAATCCGACCCCTCGCAAAGGTATTGCGCAGGTTTGAGGCGCGGCTAACACTGCATGCAGCCGACTTGCCTTACGCGCCGTGTTCCAGAGGTTGCGTGTGCGTTTTATCATCTTTCGGGGCGCGAGGGTTACGTGTCGCATCCGGCAAGCGGCTGATGCTTACGTTAGGCGTGCTGTTGTCAAGCGGAGTCAATCGAGGTAAGAGATGATTCATATCATACGTTCACACGCTACCCAGCAACAAATAGATGACATGCTGGTGGCTTTGGAGACCTATATTAAACTGGCAGTTGATGTTCGGCAGGGCATCTTGGCTGGCGGGGGTATCATGCACGCTGACTGTGAATCAGCTTTGCTAGACGAAGGAAGCCTACAAGAAGATATTTGGGGCGCAGATTGGAATCCGCACGCCAAGCAAGTTACCTTTGAATCACTCATCAACATCCGCCCACGCCAAAATAATCGCTCGCTTGAAATACTTGACCCCGCTTTGCGTGAGCGGGTTGCTCAAATTGCTCATCAGTTGTTGGAGTAGCCAATGAACCATAGCCAACTTGTTAGAGAACGTTACTTGCGGGACGATGTTTCTACCCGTTTGGGAGGCCTCGCGGCAAACCTGAGTCGTATCAAATCATTCTCAAGCCACACGGCGAATCGGGAAGCTGTGGAAAACTTGCTGGATGAAAGCAGGTTTTTCATCGAGTGGACGGCCGTTGAGACTGAAATTGACACAGCCGCAGAATTGGTCGAATTACAAATTCAACTGGCACGGTGGAAACGCAATTGGGCCAGTATTTGGGAGGACACCACTCAACGCCTTCAAGTCGCTGAACTCGCCTCTCAATGGTCAAAGCGAGTATTAGAGTTGTCAGGGCTTTTGGGTTCATAGTGGCACGCCTAACACTGCATGCACCCGACCGCCCATACGCCGCGAGTTCCAAGGCTACTTTCGCGTGGCCATCGTCTTTCGGGGCGCGGGCGTTATACGTCGCAGCCTGGTCGGCGGGTGATGCTCCCGTTGGGCGGAGTTCGCACAGTTCGTTTCATCAGTCAAATAACATGAAGAATCGATTTCGCGTTTCGCCAGTCATAGGCATATTTCTAGTTTCGCTTTGTACAATCACGTTCATCTTCCGAGAGACAATAATGGATAGGTTTCTCTTGAGCTCCTCCTATGGGCCTCTCCCACTAGATAAAGTCTCGGCCCTAGCGTTACTGCCTGTACACACTTTGGAGCCGACGGCCAAGGCTAATTACAGGATAGAGGACGAAGTATATTATTACTACGACAATTCTTCTGAACTGACTTTGCACACCTACTATGTAATGCAAGATAAAGGTCACAACGTTGTCAGGGTGGCAAGGCTAAGCACCTATAGCTTGGCTGGGCAATTTGTTATGCCGGAGGAAACCACAGGTCAGAATGTCACTATCACTTGGGCCAAAAATCAGGCCGGCAGTACATCATGTAATGTTTAGCGGCCTAGATCGCGCCGAATAAGTCGATTCCGCTTTTTGAGGCTAGGATTAGCCGATTCAAGCGCAATAACCCGAAAGTAGTATGTCAAAAGCGGAACCGATTTTTTGGAGACGAACTGTCCAAAATGGCCTCTCTAAACATTACATGTACATGTAATCTACTTTGCTCTCGGAATCTGAAAGAGCCTTTCCCAGGTGAAGTCTATCTGCTAACCGACAGCGCATGCCTGACACTTAACCGACAGCGCATGCCTGACATGAATGTCGCTTAGTACCGACAGCGCATAGCTGACATGTCTGTCGGTTGGAAATGACTTTCCTGCAAGAATAAACTATGTTGT
>JBGSMF010000293.1:0-18496 GCA_041740315.1 Thermoflexales bacterium | reverse complement strand
CGCAGCCGGCGTCGGCGCGCAAGCCTTTATCAAAGAAGTGATTGCCGCGCTTCCAGAAGAAGCCAAAGAGCAAGCCCGCCAGCAAGCCCAAAAACAAGATCAAGCCGACCAGGCCGAGTCCCAGGCCGATGCGCTCACGGCGCTGTCTGAGATGCTGAACAAACGCTCTGAAGAAAAGTTAGAGAGCGATCCACAAGCGGCGGCGGCATTGCAGGCGCAGGCGCAAGAAGCGTTTCAACGGGCATTGGAGGCGCAGGCCAAAGCGGATGCTGCGCGAGAGAACGCTAACGCGGCACACACAGCCTACCAGGCCAACGCCAACGCCAATGCCGCGCAGATTGCGGCAGCGTGCAACAATGCGGCCAGGAACGCCCAGGAAAAGGCGAGTGAAGCCGGTGAAGTGGCACGCGGATTCTCCCTGGCTGCCGGCGGCGATTCATCCAGCGTGGACCCAGAAACCGCGCGCGCCGCGATGCAGGCATTACACAGCAACCCCAACCTGAAAAAGCTGGCTGAGATGTTGGGCTGGGCAAAACGGATGGCGCGTAGCGAGTGGCGAAAATCACCGCGCGGGCGTGCCCAGATGGTGGGCTACAAGACACACGACCTGCGGCCAGAGACAATGGCAAGCGTGGAATGGGCCGCCTTGTTGACCGGCGACCCGGCGCAGGAATTGGACTGGATGCGCCGCGCCACGGATGGGGCGATTCGCCACCGTCACTATGAAGGCAAAGAGCAGCAAGGGCGCGGGCCGATGGTGTTGGTGCGCGACGAATCCGGCTCGATGTCGGGCGCGCCGCACAGTCTGGCCGTGGCGTTGGAATGGGCGCTCTTGGAGATCGCGCGCCGGGACCGGCGCGGCTTTTTCAGCGTGCCGTTTTCGGGACAGGGCCAGTACCACGTATGGGAAGCGCCACCTCTCAACGAACCTGATCCCAATAGCCTGCTGAATCACCTGTCGCACTTTTACGGTGGTGGGACCGAGCCGTATGCGCCCCTGGTCAAAGCTCTTGAACTGATCCAGGCCAACCCTTCGGCAGGCTCAGGGCAAGTCCTGCGCGCTGATGTTTTGATGATTACTGATGACGACTTTGCTGAACCGCCACCGGAATTTATGAAGCGGCTGTCTGAGGCCAAACAGCGCAACCCGCTGCGAATTGTCGTGGTTGTGGTGGGCGCAGGTGGAGACCAGGCCTGGCTGTTTGCGGACAGGGTGATCCTGGTCAATGACCTGGTGAAGGATCGCGCCCAACTCTGCGGCGCGGTGGCCGAGATTGTGTAAAATGAAAATACCCAGCAGACAGTTCATTGAGTGTCTGCCGAGTATTTTACACTAGAAAGATCGCGCACAGTGCAGAGCTCCCGTACTAGGGCTGAAAAATGCGCCGATTCACATGTGCAAACACCTTGTTTCCCATGGCAAGTACGGGATTTTTGCACCTATTGTCTTTATTGCCTATAGCCTGCTGAAGCTAGTTATCCATCCTTGCCAATTACGGTACAGTCGAGTCATACAATGGACCATCGTCAATTGGAGTATCTTTCTTGTCATGTGGAACTCCGACCAACACCTCGCCTGAACAAGAGCCACCATTCCCATCGTCGGCAGTGAAACTGATGTGGTAGACGCGGCCGTTACCCCCACCATCACGCTCAGCCTGGACTTGGGCAGTGGCTGTGCCCACACCTTGACCATCAGGACTGGTATTGCCATCGCCATTGCCATTCACTGGCTCGTCTTGGAAGATGCTGTTAATCGTAATGGAGATTGAGTTGCCATCAGGATCGCTTACTCCGGCCACCTCAACAGGCACGAATTTGTGATTCGGCGGCCAAATTTTGCTGACACTAGGCATTGCGACTGAGCAATCGGGTGGGCTGTTCGACTCGCCGATTGCATAGAGGCCGCCTGCTCCGCCAACAAGCAGAGTGCCATCAGCGTCAATGATAGGTTGTCCCACGCCGCCGGTGGTGGATACCTGATAAGCCCATTTTTCCGTGCCGTCAGGATTGATAGCATAGAGCTTACCATCCGGTGTGGGAAGGTAGATGGTATCATTGCCGTCAACAACTGGTATTGGTGCCCACTCTACTTGGGGAGAATTAGTAAACTCATGGGTCCATTTCAACTCACCGTTGGGCGTCAGGGCATGAAGTTTCGTTGGCCAGGTTACGATATAAATGGTGCCATCATGTCCCAGGGCAGGACTACTGCCATATCTTGTCCATAGATTATATTCCCATTTCAGTACGCCATCGGGGGTAAAAGCATGGAGCCATCCGCCTACTCCCCAGGGGGTGGAGGCCCCACGGATATAAATCGTACCATCGTCAGCGATAACAGGCGAGTCTTCAGGAATATACCGGTGATCTCCAGTGACATCAGTATCGCGGCTCCATTTATTTGTGCCATCGGGGTTGATCGCATCCAGTGTCCATTCATGCGGCGAGGGAATATATATGGTGCTATCATTGCCAATGGCGGGCGAGGCATAGTTTTCAGCCCACCGGTTACCTTTATAGACCCACTTTTCAGAGCCGTCAACCGGATCGAGGGCGTAGAGTACAGCGCTGGTTGAAGCGATATAGACCGTGCCGTCAGCGCCAAATCCTGGCGTTGCACGGATACCATTGGTAAAATGGCTCCATTTCTGGGATCCGTCCGGATTCAACGCATATAGATGGCCCTGGCTATAGCTTGGATCTCCAATATAAATTGTTCCATCCGGCCCCAATGCTGGAGGCGTAAAAAGAATAGTCGGGTGGGGAATCAGGAATGTCCATTTGAGACTTCCGCCAGGAGCAATAGCATATAGTTTACCCTCTACATCTTGGCTGGCATAAACCGTTCCGTCCGGTCCGATAGCGACGGGTGCCCCCAAGCCCGTCGGGTGAGAATAATGCCATTTAAGTACTGGGTGATCTGGGCCAATATAGGGGCTGCGAGAAGTACGCCCTAGATCATGTAAAAAGTGCGGCCAGGGTGACAAAGCTAGATCTGCTAGAGTATCGGTTTTTGTGGTGGCAAGTAGAGTTGATCCCCCAGCGTTGCTTAGAGGAACAGGCCACAGCACGGTTGACAGGATTACAAAGACTAAAACGCTAGCGAAAGAAATCGAACTTTTCATTTTTATCTCCTTTCTTCTGAAAAAGGCTTTCTGCTCTAATGGCACCAAGCAATGTGATGTTGTCAAACTAGACTATATGCTGAAGCACTGCCTTGTCAAGGGACAACTGTCCTCTCTTTTAGCCATCGCAGCCAATCCGCCAGCCCACCAAGCCTATTTCAATGGCTATCTCTGTGGCTTCAAAGCGGTTGCTGGTGCCCAACTTTTGGTTGATCACACTCAGCGCATTTCTGACGGTCTTTGCTGAATAGCCCAGGCGGCGGCCTATTTCGCGGCTTTCTAGTCCTCCTTGAACCAGTTCGAGAATTTTAACTTCAAGCGAGCTTAGCTCGGGTATTGGAACTGCCGTGTACTCCTCAAGTATATTGCGCATGCGTTCCGAGGCAACCCGATTTTCCCCTGCCATGACTCGCTTCAGGATGATAAGGAACGAGGACAAGCCATCCAGCTTGCTGGCAATTCCGTGTGTGCCAGCATCAAACCCAACAAGATAAAGGTGTGGATGCCTTTCACCGGTCGTCATCAAGATCCTGGTCTGTGGGCATTTGGCGCAAATGCTACGCACGGCCTCAAACGGCATCTGGCAATCATAAAGAATATAAGGATGAGACTGTTCTGCTCTCACACCAATCGGTTTGCGCAAGGATGGCATCATCATGTCAATAACAACAAGTGAGGGTGGGTTATTGACAACATATTCCAATCCCGCTTTGACGTCAGCAAATGAGGCAATTAAATCAAGCCCTTGATCTCTGAGGAGTGGGGAGAGCATATCCGTAAATAGCTGATAGTCGCTGATGCTTACAACAGTTTTGAGTTTGTCCATAATATCTGTGACTTGAAGCATAGTTTTGCAGCCAGTGCAATGGTATGCTTCCATTTTGGGATTGCAAAACTATGCTTCCATTTGGGTCCTTGAAAGTATACGTTGTTCGATGATGATCTTGAGACTGGGCAGGCGCAAAACTGGTGCAAGGCGGTATTACCGCCTTTGTCTTGTCCCTATATTCAGGGCATATTTTGGGCAAGGCTATGCTTCCATTTTTCACTCTCGGTAAATCTATGTTTCCAGAGCCAGTAACGCCCTCCCGATTCTGTGCCCAAAATGGCTCGAATTCCGCAATGTTGTGCAAACCTATGCTTCCATCCAGTGCAAAACTATGCGTTAAGTCACAATATCCCCTTATGTGCAAACATACCCTGGCTGCCATGCTGTACTACTATTATATGCCACAAGCAGGACATCACAAAACGGAAAGCGAGATAAGGATATTTGCTCTGGAGTTAATTGAAGAATGAGTTTATCCAGCCAAACCAAGATAATTCGAGGCTAGCCAGCTTATCTGGCCTTGTTGAGTTGATGTAATTTCAAATAAAGGAGAAATATGAACGACAACATTTTTGACGAACCGTATGATTTCAGCCAGTGCACTATCCAGGTTTCTATGCAAATCCTGCCCCGAGGCGAGGGCACAGATCGAACGGTCGTGATTGGAGTGAGGAATCACCAGGACGCGCCCATCGTGCGCACCGCTTCTCTATCCACGCTGACATTGCCGGCAATCCTGTCCGAGATGCTGACGCAGCTCGAATTGGACATGCCGGCGCGCAAGCTGCTCAAAGATGAGCGCGAACTCGAGGAAAAAGTGGAAGCGGAGAAAAAGGCGGCGGCCAAGACTGTGACCCGAAAAGCCGCCGGCAAACCGGCCTCGCCGCCCCAGCCGCCAGCCAGCGACAGTGCGGCAAGCAAACCGGCCGATGCGCCTCAGTCAACGGGCCAAGTCGCGCCCATGTCACAAATTGCATTGTTCTGAGAAGGAGGATAACTATGGCCAAGATCATTCTCGAAGGACAACGGTTCGATCTGCCGGATATTTTGGTCGTGGACGACGAAACGCTGAAGCGAACCCTGACCCCGTATTACCCGGATGTGGCGAACGCCACTGTGAACCGGCAACAAAAGGAAGGCTATCTTGAAATCACCGTGGCCAAGCGCCCCGGCGCCAAAGGCAACCAGGCCGTACTCAATGCACTGGAACAAGCCCCGCGCCAATTGAATGCGGCGGTGGAAATCTTTTTCCAGGTGCGCGATTTGGGGATTGAAGACATTTTGGCGCAAATGGAACGCATCAACGCGGCTATCAAGGAAGGGGAGCAAGACATGCGCAGCGTGATGGGTGCAATGGAACAGTTGGGTCATGCGCCGGCAACGATGGGGCGGCTCGTGCCCATCGGCTTCTAATCTGAAAATCGTATGGAGGCTTGCCGGCGTGGCAAGCCTCCACGTAAGGATGCGCCATGCAAACACAGGCGGTGCAAGCAAAGGACGCGCTGGATTGGCTGCGCGTCTTTCAAGAATTTTCCGTCGGCAAGGTGATGGAGTACCTGGAGGAAAAGCTCGACCAGGCCAATATGCTGACGCTGTACAAGGCGCTTTTCCCCGCTCAATACAAACGCTCGAAGGCGTCTCTCGAACGCGGCGATCTCTACTCGGCCAGGGAGCAAGAATTCTTTGAGCTGGTCAATCAGCGCCTGTTTCCCATAGATGACGGTTGGGTCATGGAACGCGACAACAACATTCCCTACATGCTGGTGGGGATAGACCTAGAGACGCTCGATCAGTATGACTGGCCCATCCAAGCCCTGGGCGCGCTCGTGTGGGATTATTATCACGGCCTGTGGGAAATGGCTGTTGAAGAGATAGGCCTGAACGACATCCCATCTCCACCTGAACAAGGCCGAGTTCGTTGGAAAAAATTCACGCGGCTGTGTAGGCGAGCCGGCGGTGTGGTGGCGTGCTTGCCCGACGCGCTGAATGTCATTGCCCACGACACGGGCAACTTTATGCTGGACATTTGCCCCGAAACATACGAGCCAATTCCCTGGTCTCTCGAAAACGTCAGGCAGTTGGCAGTTGAGTGGAAGCGGGCGGAAAAGATATGGAAGAGATTTGGCCGGGTGGTGGACTGGCTGCGCGACAACCCACTCAACTTGACCCAGGTCGTTGAGGTGTGGAATCGCTGTGTTGAGCAAATGCCCAACAATCCCCAATATTGCGTGGTGAGCGCCCAGGAGATGGAAGCGCGTGGCTCCTGGTCGCCCAGGGATTATCTGGAAGATGGAGAGGGCGAATGACTGCAAAAAAGTTGAATCCCGGTGTGGCTGCCATGCTGGACAATGAGCAAGCGGCTTTATTATTCATTGGTGACCAGTTCCTGTTCAGGAGTAGAACTCACGAAGGAGAGGTCAGTTATAAATTTGTGTCGCCCGCTTCTGTGCGGGCCGCTTTTTCTAACGAGACGATTGACACGGGTTGGCTATCAGGGGTCAAGCGATGGGGAATAGGAAGGCGCGGCGAGTGGTCGGTTGTTTTTATCCCGGCGGGCCGGCGCAAGCTGTTGCTCACAGGCCTGCCTGGCCGGCAGGCAGGTCACAAATCTGAAACTGAGATCGAGCTGCCCTTGCCGGCGCTGGTGTTCCTCGTCTACGGCGACGAACTGTATGTGTGGGCCGTCAAAAAAGAGTTTGACCCGGCCGCCCGCGCCTGGAAAGCGCCGTTTCCCAACGTATACAACGATGGCAAAGTGTGCCTGGGTGGGAACTCGATTCGCGGGCGATCTGCGCTGGAAGCGATCGAGGTGTACTGGACCTCAGCTTTTAATGGCGACCTGGCTTCCGGCCACTCGCACAGTTTCCCGAATGACGTGCGCGAAATGTGGCGCGTGGTAGCCGAGCGGGACTGCAAACGCTATCCGTCCACGGACCTGGTCAGCGCCGGGGGCACGGTGAACGAAGTAGTGATGAGCATAGTGAGGCCAAGATGAACCTGGTAACACATATCATAGCGCAACAATCGAATCTGCCGCCCATCCAGGCGGCGATGTATGAATACGTGATGGCAGGCAATGGCGTGTTTGTGCGCGGGCAGCGTGAGGGCTTGAGTGTAACTATCCCTGTGGCTCTGTGCGAGGTCCAGGGATTGGCGCGAATAGAGCCAGTGGTGGCACTTGCGTATCCTCATGTGCCAGAGGAGCTAGTTGAACAAATGCTGGAGATAGCCAAACACTATGGTACACCACAGCCGCGCGAGACACTGTTCCACTTGATCTGGGATGGCGAATGGCAATTGCACGAGCCGCCCCAGGAGCGGAGCGCAGCCAGGGTGAAGCCCATCGAGCCGTGCCCAACATACAGCCGGGCATTGATCGAAGTCCACTCGCACCACTGGATGCCCGCCAACTTTTCAAGAACGGATGATGCGGACGAGTCCGGTTTTAGGATATACGCGGTGATGGGCACGCTCTTTGAACGCCCGACGTTATGCACGAGGCTTGGGTTATACGGTCACTTTTGGGAAGTTCCAGCGGCGTGGGTCTTCGATTTGCCGGACGGGATAACGGATGTGGTGGGGGAACGCGATGACACGTAAAGGTAAAAAGCAATCAGTCGTTACACCGCTCGCGCTTGACCCATCTTATGCGCTAGCCGTGCCAGTGTTTCCTTACCGCGCGCACAAGCTAAAGATCATCCTGGCAGGCTGTGGTGGGTCAGGCAGTTGGCTCGCGCCCCACGTGGCGCGGATCGCCAGTGAAGCGCGCCAACGCTGGCAAAGAGTCGAGCTGGTGTTTGTGGACCCGGACGTGGTTGAGGACAAGAACATCCCGCGCCAGAATTTCGTGCCGGCAGAGTTGGGGATCAACAAGGCCTGCGCCCTGGCGCAGCGTTATGCCGTTTGGGGCACTGAGATACAGGCTGTGCCTGCCCCATACGATCCCAGGCTGGCCTCAAACTGGGATACGCTGACGGTGGTGATTGGCTGCGTAGATAACGCGGCGGCGCGGCAGAGCATCGCGCAATCACTTGAGGGAAGAACCAGTGCTTCAGTTTGGTGGTTAGATTGTGGCAACGCGCGAGAAAGTGGTCAAGTGCTTTTTGGCTCGACTAACCAAATTCGCGCATTACAAGAAGCATTCAAGTTAGAAACTTATTGCACCGCCCTGCCTTCACCGGCGCTCGTTCAACCCCAACTGCTTGAGCCATTGCCGGAAGAGATAGCTGGGCACACGCTATCCTGCGCGGAACTGGCAGCAGCTAACGCGCAAGGGCTGACGATTAACGGCATGATTGCCTGCATCGCCAGTGACTACCTGGTGCGCTTTTTGCTGGGCGAGTTGCGGCGCTTTGCGACCTACATTGACCTGGGCAGCGGCAGCGCCCGATCAGAGTACATCACGCCAGAGCGGGTGGCAGCATCGGTGGGCAAGTCGCCGGACAAGGTGTTCGGCAAAGCCGGTTAGAAAAGCTGGCGGTCACACAATACGGGCATAGCGATATGCCCGTTCTTTTTCACACAGTTGGGCAAGAAAATCGCTATGACCAAAAAAACTGATAACAAGCAAGCCAACCAGGATAGTGCCAGAAGCATTGCCGACGGGCTGGGCTTTACTCACGAAGCTCGCGGCGGGAGCGCCGGCCGCCTGTGCCTCACCTTGATTAGACATTTCCGAATAGCCAACTTTTAGTGGCAATGTGTCGTTTTAGAGTTCAGACTCTTAGCAATCTGTACCAACGAGTGCTAGCTATAAAAAGCTCGTTGAGTGCCCGGACAAGGGCAATTTTGAGGCCACTATGTCAGAATTGCTGCCAACACATGTCACTGAAAAATGCTCCAACCGGAAATCTCTATTGATGATACATATTTCAAGCGAGATGGAGGCCCAAGGCATCACCGGCGACATGGCCGAGTTCAGGCGGCGATACGAGCAAGTGCTAAGCGGCAAACGTGAATGTCCACTTGCGGCCACCTGCGCCAAGTACCGCCAGGCCATTGAGCATGGAGCAAGAATGGTTTATCAATAGCCGGTCCAACTGGCCCTGGTGATGTAAGGGGAGGGTAGATGTGAAACCCTGGTGGAAAACCTATCAGACACAGGTGCTGGAGGAAACAACGCCCTGGGGCATCATCCGGCACTTGAAAATCACTCGCCGCGATGGCAAAGAGGTCAGTACCAAGTGGGATGTTTTGCAGCGCATCAAGGATGAAATCCTTGGCGAAGATGTGACCGTTGTGGAGGTCTTTCCGGCCCAAAGCCAGTTGGTCAACCAGGCCAACATCCGGCATTTCTGGGAAATACCTGAAGGGCACGCTTTGCCGTTTGGCCAGCACCTATTGGGAAGTTTGGATGGCTAAAACGAAAAAGTACAGCCTGCCCTATTGAGTCAAGGCGCATGGTTAAAGCATAACTCACCCACTAATTTTTCAAGATGAACCACCCGACCCGTCTGTGGGTCAGACAGAACCAGTCAACGAACTGTTGGCTTGTGCTCGCAGTTTGATTGCCCATCCCGAGAGTCGCTATCGCGAAAATGTTTTCTCGAAATTGGTTAGCCTGATGGGCAAGCCTGTTCTACATTTTCTTCAACCGTCAATTGTGTGGGCTGTTGCATCTTGGATACTTCTCTACACACCCTCCCATGCTCTTGGTGAACCGTTCGGCTGAGCTCCGGCGGCTCCCCCAAATGCTCGCCAAGGTGTACTCTTTGTGTTGGCTTCCGTTCTGTTAAGAGATCAGTAAAGAAACAAATAGCGGCAAGCCAGCCGCCTCCCATCGCTCCGGTCGGACTTGTAATACCTCTAGTGCAGCAAGCAAGCGGCTATAGGCGCGTTTGTACAATGCTGAGCAATCCTTTGGCGGTGCATCGGGATCGCCATTGGCGCTCCACACCCTACAGAATCCGCCGCACAGGTAGCGCAGCGCACAGTGGCGGCATTGTTGGTTGCTGTCCACCGTTACCTGCTTGAGTGCTCGATAACGTTCTGATTCAATCACGGCGGCCACCCCTTCCCTGAAAACATTGCCCAAGTAGTCTTGCGGTGTTTCTAGTGCGTAGCAAGGGTAACAATCGCCATTTACTTCAATGGGCAATTTCAAACCCAACCCGCAGGTTACCCTAGGAATCGAAGCATACGCAAAGGATTCAGCATCTTCCTGCCAGGGAACATAGCTATCAATCTGGATCGCCAATGCCGCGGCACGCCCCAATGGACGCAACGGCCGGAAGCGTACAGCAACGCCCAATTCCTGGCCTAGTGCGCTCACAGCCTGTCCCTCCCGGCCGTGTGCTTGCGCAGCAGTGAGCGTTGCAGCCAGGGCAATCTGCCCAGGTTGAACGGTCCTCAGCATCAGATGCAAATTTTCGGTCACACGGGTATAGGTGCCTGCCCCGCGCCGAGCGTCATGGCTTGCTGCGTCTCCATCCACACTGACGACAATTTCATCAGCGGCATGGCTTATTTTCTCGACCAGCGCCGGAGTCAGAGCGTAGGTTAGGTTGGTGCGCAGGACAATTTGCATAGGCTTGACCTGTGAACGCAACTCAGCCAGCATGGCCAGCAAAGAGTCACGCTGAGGGTAGAAAATTGGCTCACCGCCAGTGATAGAGGCTTTGCAAAAGCCAGCCTGTGCCAAACCACGTACTAGGCAGATGACCTTTTCGACGGGCATAAAGCCATCAAGCCTACTTACCTTCTCACTTTGAGAAGAGCGAGTGTCTGGCGCAGAATGGAGATAACAATGATTACAGATCAGATTGCAGGCATAGGTTACATGAATGTAGGCTCTCCCAGGTACTTGCGTTTGGGCACGCAACTCGCTTTGTAGTGCCACTAGACTTCTCAGGGCGCGCTCACGCTGCGTGACCAGTCCAACGCAATCAAGTTTTGCAACGGCCTCCTCGGGTGTAGGGCTGACAGCCAGTGCTACTGCGGCAACGGCTTTACGCGCTCGGCCAGCCACTTCTTGCGGATGCGAGCCACCACGCATGACCTGCAACAAATGCCCTTTGTGCAGTAATCCATATGAACTAGCCCCCTCCTTGACTACCACTTGCAAGTTCTCCTGTGAAAAGACTTGCTCTAGCGCACGGTCAGTGATATGTGTAAAAATGCGCTTATAGGCCTCGCAGTGCGGGTCGCGGCGATCTCGCCCCCCAGTTATCGCATTGTAGGCACACCCGCCCTTGCAATAGGCAAAATGTGCACAACCGCCGCAGTCTTCCGGCATAGCCAACTCGCGATGGCGCAAGTATTGCCAGGTTGAGGTCTGAGTCAGATCATCCGATGTTGGCATTTCATGAACGTAGCCCAATCGCCATTCTGGATGGGGGGTAGAACGATTGCAAGGGAATATACCACCATCAGGAGCGATAGTCAGGTAGCCGCCCAGGCAGCCACTGAATGTACACAATTCACCCTGCTTGGCCGAGATTCCACGCACCATTTGGTCAAATGTCGAGATGCGCATGCGGGTGATATTCTCAAAGTAGTAATCAAACATGGCGATGAACAGGTCCGCATGCGCATGAGGGGAGAGCGCCAAATCACTCCCTCTGTCACTGCCTAACGTGCATACGGCCTCGTGGACGCTGAAGGATAGGCCATGTGCCGCAAAGAAATCGAATATCTCCCGGTAATATGGAGCCGAGAGCGAAGTGAATGTACAGATAACGCCCACATCCAGCCCATGACGGTGAGCGGTCTCGAGACCGACCATCGTGCGGGCATAGTGTCCCGCTCCACGCTGGAGATCATTGATCTGCTCCGGGCCATCTAGGCTGGTGCTGAGCGATACCCGATATTCATGGAAAAGCTCGCAGAATTCATCACTCAATAACCACAGATTACTCTGCACACCAAGCCACAGGCATTCACCAAATTGACGGCGCAGGGCCGGCAGCGCATGGCAGTACCAATCTTTGCCGGCCAACATTGGCTCGCCGCCGTCGAAGGTCAGTTCCAACTGTTGGCCAGAGGACGCGGTAGATGCCATCCAAGCCAGGGCAGCATCGAAAGCCGGCAGAGACATGATCGGCCCTCGCTGGGGACCAAAGCAGTACCGACACTTTGCCGGGCAACTTAAGGAGGGCATGAATGTGAAACGGAGCTTTGACATAGAACCAAGTAGCAACGGATTCAAAACGGAAAGTCAACCCTAATGCCATGTTCAATATTGGTTGGAATTGACGTCACGTCTTTCTTTCAGTCTCTCGATATCAGGTGGTCTAAAGAGAAGCATGCTTCAACCCTCCTCTAGGTAAGTTCTGATAATGGCCTTTGCTTCGCAGGCCTTGTCAGGCCAATTCTTGCCGACGTTACCAATCCGGCGATAGTGGAGGTGCCCGCCCCAGGCATGCTCCAAGCGCTGATCCAGGCGCACGGCCTCTTCGGGCTGCTCGGGGCGGTGCGCTTGCGGCCAACGAGCATAATGTGCGATGGCCCCATCTGCAGCCGTGACCAAGTGGATGACCGCCGCATAGCGTCGGTAGTGTTCATCACGCGTGGTACAAGTATACGAATAGAACTCGTCTTCCGTCCAGCCGTGTTCCAGCCAGAAAGCCAGCGAGTCGAGCGTGCCACGATGGCATAGTATGATGCGCCGATCACCTGGCTCCAGGACGCGCGCTAGCGTGTCTTCCAAAGCGCACCGCATTTCAACCATCAGGCGCTCGAACAACCGCTGCCATGGCGCAATACCCAATTGTCCTACCACAGAAGTAGCCTCTGGCAATGCCAGGATGTGCTTCTGCCAGGCTGGGTCAGCACGCAGCTCGTTGATCAGAGTCGTTTTACCTCCGCCTGGGCCGCCTGTGAGAACGATAAAAATGGGCATAACCAAAATCTATGCTCAACAGTGGTGACTTTCCAAAGAAGTGAAAATCACGCATGGGCGAGTGTTCATAAAGGAAAGTTAATGCCGATTCCCGTGTCAGAGTGATAATTTTCACTCCCACTGCATGAATGCTGGTCTACATGTTTATCTGAATGAGGCTGTCGTATTCTATCTCTTGTGGCTAGGATAAGCTGTTTATGTTTTTCGTCAATTTGGCCTGCTCGATAGATACTGACTATTGCCCTGGCTGCGGCCTGACGTATATCTTTGTGATCTGCAAGGGCGGCGATGAGCGGCTCCACCGCACGAGCATCTCCAATCTTGCCCAGCGCCTCGGCAACAGACCGACGCACACCCTGGTTGCCACCCCTGAGCGCGGCGATGAGCGGCTCTACCGCACGAGCATCTCCAACCTTGCCCAGCGCCTTGGTGGCAGCCTGACGCACATCTGAGTCGTCATCCTTGAGCGCTGCGATGAGCGACTCTACGGCACGAGCATTTCCAACCTTGCCCAGCGCCTCGGCAACAGACCGACGCACACGCCAGTTGTCATCCCTGAGCGCAGCAACGAGTGGCTCTACGGCACGAGCACCTCCAACCTTGCCCAGTGCCTCGGCAGCTCCCCGGCGAACATCAGCGTCGCTGTTCTCCAGTGCGGCAATGAGCAGCTTCACATTACGAGGACGAGTGATAAGATAATATGCGACAGCCAAAATGATGATCAAAACCACCACGCCAAGACAAACCGCCAGCTCTTCCATGATACAACTCCTTTCATTTTTAGCTGTCAGCAGTCAGCTTTCGGCTTGCTGTCCCTCAAACATTGAGGATAAACATTTCGGCGCACTGGCAACATTGCTGCTGTCCATTGTTCAACATTTGTATTCAATACTTCTAATGCACCCATCAACAAACTATGCGCTCGTTGTTGCAGAACACTGCAATCGGTCGGTGGCGCGTCGGGGTTATCGCTACAGCGCCACGCCTGGCAAAAACCACCACACAGATAGCGCAGCACGCAGTGGTGGCATTGTTGGTTGCTATCCACCGTGACGCGGCGGTAAGCGTCGTTTCGCGCCAGCACGGCAGCCAATCCATCACTACGCACCTTGCCCAGAGTGTGCGCTTCGCTCATCAGCGCATAGCACGGATAACACTTGCCATCTGGCGCAATATACAGATTCATTCCCAAGCCACAAGTAGAACGTGGTTGCGCAGCGTAGGCCAGCAACTCGCTATTGTCTTCGAGTAAAGAATGGTTAGGTGCGAGCACTTGGCCTGCCGCGCCAATCAGCGGCAGCACCAACTTGAAGCGCACCGGCACGCCAAGTTCTTGGCCCAATGCTCGCACTGCGTCGCCTTTTGATTCATCGCCTTGTTCTGGGATGAGCACCGCGGTCAAGCCAAATTGTGTTTTTAGATTTTGCTGGTTTGTCAGGCTGGTCAAGGCTCTCAGGTTTGTTACAGTGCGGGCATACGTACTTGCGCCGCGCTGGGCATCGTGAGTGATTTCATCGCCATCCAGACTGACCACGATTTGGTCGGCGCTGTGTGCAAGCCGCTCTAACAAATCCGGCGACAACGGATAGGTCAGATTAGTATACAGAACGATTTTCATCGGTTTGGCCTCGCGACGGTTTCTAACTAGCGCATCCCACAGCGCCTCACGCTGTGGGTGTATCATAGGCTCGCCCCCTATAATCACTGCTTTACCGAAACCAGCACGAGCTGCCTCTTGCACCAGGTAGGCCATATCCTCTACTGCCATAAATGAGTTGATTTGATATGGGCTAGCAGGCGCATAACAATGGTCGCATACCAGATTATAACCACCTGTGATGCAAATGTAAATGTTGCCCAAGTTCTGCGATTGAGAGCAGAGTCGGTTTTTTAGCATTGTCACGCTTTGCAGAGCGCGAACGGGGTCCGTCACCAATCCGGCGCGCCGCAACCTTTCGACTGCTTCTTGGGGCGAACTACTTGCCGCCAGCGCAACCGCAGCCACAATTTTGCGCGACTGCTTGGCTAACTCTTGAGGATGCGGCCCACCGCGCACAATTTGTAATAGCTCGCCTTTGCGCATCAAGCCATATTTACCAGGACCGTGCACCGCCACGGCCCTGAGGTTTTCTTCCGAAAATACCTCGGCCAATGCCCGGTTGGTGATGTAACTGAACGCACGTTTATAAGCCAAGCAATGAGGGTCGCGCAATGTTCCATTGAATTTGCCCTTATTAGCAGCTAATACATTGTATGGACATCCTCCTCGGCAAAAGGCCAGATGCGCGCAGTCGCCACATTCCGCTGCAATGTGGTCTTGGCGTTCCTGAAACAGACGCCAGGCAGGTGTTTCAGATAGGATCTTCATCGTCGGGTAATTGCAAACGTTACCCAGGCCATACTCGCGCATACCAATGAACCGTTGGCAAGAATAAATATCACCATTCGGCGCAACGGCCAGATACTCGCCCAGACAATCGCCGAATGTGCATATTCCGCCGTGATTGGCTGAAATGCTCCAGCACATCGAGTCCAGTGTGCTAATGCGAATCTTGTCCAGGTTTGCCAGGTAGCGGTCCAGCATGTTCACCAACAATTCACCGTGGGCCGCTGAAGAAAGAGACCATCCGTTATCAGAAGACCCCAATGAGGGCAGCGCAGCGTGGATGCTAAAGCCTAACCCCTTGCTTATGAAGAAATCAAATATCGCATCAGCGCGTGGGGCAGATTGGGCGGTGAAAGTACAGATGCAGCTTACATCAAGGCCATACACGCGAGCTTGCTCGATGCCGGCCATTGTGCGCCGAAAATAACCCTGGCCGCGCTGCACATCATTGATCGGTTCAGGGCCATCGAGGCTTGTACCAATGGAAACATTGTACTCCCGAAACAGTTCACACAAGTCGTCGGTGAGCAGCCACAAGTTGCTTTGCAGGCTAAAACGCACCCGGCGCGGCGATAGCCCATTACGCAAAAGTGGCAGCGCCATCCGGTAAAAATTCACGCCTGGAACAAGCGGCTCGCCGCCGTGAAAGGTGATTTCAAGCGGTTCCCTGTCTCCCAGTGCGTTTTGCCATTGTACAACAGCTTCAAGGGTTGCCTGTGTCGTTGGGGGGCCGCCAGCATGTGGGCCAAAGCAATAGGCGCAACTGGCCGGACAGGCCAATGAGGGCACAAGCATCAAGTGACGTGACATTAGACACCTCTCACTGTGGCAACCTACTTGAAGGCACCGGTGGCCAGTTGCCTTTAGAGACCTCATCCGTGAGAAATGGGAGAGACCGCCATACGAAAGCCGTAGCGGCCCCAGACATTGATGGGATTGTCTGAGTACCGATCCGCACATCGGGCGCCGCTTGCAATGTAATGGAACGATCCGCCCCGCAGCACCCGGAAATCCGAGGACGACGCATCTTCGCGCCCATCATCAGCTTTGTAAGGGTAGTTGTATTTCAAGCTGCTTGTCCACTCCGACACGTTGCCGGCCATATCCACTACGCCATAAGGGCTATCCCCTCCTTCGACCAGCTCAGGATGTACCGTTGGGCTATACTGCCCCACCGGCGTCGTCGTCCCGATACCCGACTCTGATGTGTTGCACTTGGCCTTGTCAAACTCGTCGCCCCAGGGGTATTTGCGTTTTTTGCCCTCACCCAAATCCCAACTCGCCGCTTTCTCCCACTCCGCTTCCGTTGGCAGCCGCATCGCCGCCCACCGCGCATAACTGCACGATTGATACCACGTAATACTGACAACCGGATGATTCTCTTTGCCAGCAGGCGACTCCCAGGGTTGCTCACTGTCGTCCATAAAACGTTTATAGTCGGCATTCGTCACCAGATACTTGCCGATGTAAAAAGCCTCCATGTAAACTTTGTGGGCTGGCTTCTCATCACTATCTCCATTATCATCCCCCATCACAAACTCACCAGCCGGCACATAGCATTCATACTTCAAGTGCTTGCGCCATTCGCCGGCGGGCTGCAGCTTTTCCATCACCATAATCGCCGCCACACGCACTTGCGGGTATATATCACCCAGCATCCCAATAATGGCATCAGCAAACCGTCCACCGAATTGCGCCAAAGCCCTAACCGCTTCGGCCCGGGCGCGGAAATTGTCACTCTTCAATCCTTCCAACGTAATTGCATCCGCCGCTACGCCTGCTTTGCACGCTTGCTCAAACCAATAGGTAACCTCGTAACCATTTGACAACGCCGAGCGGAATAACAACTCCAGCTCATTCTGTGTAAGCCGCCGCAAGTCTTTGCGCCGTTCGTGGATCATCTTCAACGCTTCCAAGGGGATAAGTAGCTTTTTATCGGTGTGTTTCCAGTTGTCCGTCTCGCGCCGCAAGAGTTCGCGGGCAACCTTGGTATCCATCTCTTCCTGGCTGATGCGCCGCGCCACTTCGCGCGCTACGTGGTCGTGCGCCAATTCATACAGCGCCACCCCCTCGCGTTGAAAGCCGCGCAGCAGACGAACTTGGGCCAATCCTCGCAGAGTGCGCTCGGCTTTGTCGCAATCAGCTTTATCGGCTGTGTCCATCTCGCCCACTTCGGCCAGCCCCTCTACCAACTCGTCGTGCGTCAACGCCGCCTTGGTTTTTTGCGACGTGACCATCACCTTGAGCATCGCTTCGGCCATCTGCTTGTCAGCCTTGAGCGGCGCGCCATCTTCGGTCAAGTCCTCAAGTTTGTTCAGCCCATCGTCTACATAGGCGGCTAGGATTGTACCTGTGCCTCCCAATGCCTCGTAATGCGGCAGTGTCAAGGTCAATCCGACTGGTGGGGGCGCATCGAGTGCATATCCTGCCGGCAATGCTTTGCGATACAGCCGATCCATCACAATTTGCAGCGCGGGCGGCGGCACACTGCCATCGGCTTCCACCAGGTCGCCACGTTGACTCACATCCTTTCCTTCTATGCGGGGGAAGGGTGCTGTGTGCTCGCGCCCAACCAGCACGTCTACCAGCGCCGGTTCAACCATCACCCCTGCGCGCACGGCCGGCTCGGTGATAGCCAGCCGCGCATTGCCCTGGTCAAACGGCATAAGACGATAGCTATTGGCAAACACATCCGGCAAAAAAGCGCGCGCTTCATACAGTTGCGCCAGATAATCTTCGCGCAGGCAAAACACAAAACGAATATCGCGTTCTGGGTTGTCTAGCGCGTCGGTCAGTTGCGCAAAGAAATCGCGCCGCGCACGCCCGCCCACGCGCAGGAATAGTTCTTCAAACTGATCCAGCACCACCACCAGCCGGTCCGAAGCGACCCAAGGCGTGCCAGGTTGGGCGCTGGCCTGCTCTTGCCACTGGACGTTGGGGCGCTTTCGTTTGCCCGCCGCCACCAGTTCATCCAAGCGCCCCAAGCGTTCAAGCTTGGCCACCAGTTCTCTGGCCTTGCCGGCTTTGCCTTCTGCCGGCAGGCTAGCGTAATCTACTTGCAGGTCAAAACACAAATCGCGCAATTCTTCCTGGTCAAAATGGTCATCCAGGTTTTGGCGCAGTTGAGCCAGGTAATTGGCTGGGGGTTGATTCTTTTCGCTCGAGCCGGCGTCTCCGGCAGCGGCCTGGATAGGGTTGAGAACAGCGTTCAAAAAGGCGCGCAGATTGTCTCCCGCTTGCCAATCGGCTCGCCCGGCGCGAGCGGCCACGGCCCGGCGCACAGCCTGGAGCGGATCGTCCAGCGCGCGCACGTA
>JBGSMF010000292.1:0-30655 GCA_041740315.1 Thermoflexales bacterium | reverse complement strand
AGCGTCGCCAGCAGCGGCCAGATGTGCAGCGCCAGCGGGCCTCCGCACTCGGGGCAGGGCATGGCGCTGGTCGCCAGCAGCAAGCCGACGATGGCCCACTGGGCGGCGGCTTGCTTTTTATCACGCGCCTTTTTGCGCCCCGCTTTCACGCTTCACCCCTCGCGCGCGACAGCATCGCTCCGTTTCCGCCGCGCCGTACAGCGACGACCTCGGCCATAATCGCCAGCGCGATTTCTCCCGGCGTCGGGCCGCCCAAGTTCAGGCCAATCGGCGCATACACACGCTCGAGCTGCGCTTCCAAGCCATCAGTGCGCAGGTGCTCCAAAATCGTCTTGCACTTGCTGCGGCTGCCAATCATCCCAATGTAGCGCACGGGCGAGGTGATGACCTGTCGCAGCGCAGCCTCGTCGGAGACGTGGTCGGTGGTGATCAGCACAACATACGAGTCTTCGTTCAATGTCACCGCGTCCAGGCCCGGCATGGTGGAACGCCCCGGCTCAGCATCCACCACAATCACCTCAAAGCCGACCATCTCGCCTATCGCTCTGAGTGGACGCCCGATATTCCCCCCACCGACAATCACCAGTTTGGGCGGCGGGTTATACGGCTCGATGAACACGCGCGCATCGCCGCCGCACAACATCCCTATTGCGTCCGTGCCTTGTTCGGTCAGGGCATAGTGCGCAATGCGTGCTTGACCGTCGGCCATCGCTTTGCGACATTCAGCCAAAACGGCTTCTTCCAACTTGCCACCGCCGACGGTGCCGGACATTGTTCCATCAGCGCGCAGCAGCAATTTGGCTCCAACTTTGGCCGGCGAGGCGCCGCTCACTTCGATGACGGTTGCCAGCGCCGCCGCTTGTTTGGCCTCAAGCGTTTGCGCCAATGTAAGAATTACTTTGTTCATACTCGTTCCTCATTCATCACTCGTCATTCGTCACTCGTCATTCGTCCACGTCTCGTCAAAGATCGGCACGCAGTGATGCGCAAACACGTACATCCCTGCTGACCACGCCTGGTGCGGATAACCCATCGGGCGGCCCGTCGCGCCATGACACCACTCATTGAACTCCCATTCCGAATCAACGCCTTGGCGGTTGACCTCGGCCAGCTTTTCTAATTGCCGCCGCGCCTGGCCCATTCGCCCTGCTTTGACCAACGCGGCCACGTAGAACCCGCCAACAAAGGGCCAGATACCGCCATTGTGATATTGCTCTGGCAGATTCAGGTTGTTGTTGCGATACGCTTCGCGTCGCGCCAGTCCTTGTTGCCCGGATGAATGACCGGGTGCAGCACGCGCACCGGGTACGGCTCGGCGATGCCGACCTGGTGCAAATAGTCCAGAATGCGTTTTTCCTGCGCGGGATTGGCGACGCCGAACAGGATGGTGAGCAAATTGCCAAACACATCGCAATAGTCGCCAAAATCGCGAAAGGCCACGTAAGGCAAAAAGAAGGACCGCTTGACCAGCACCGGGTCTACCTGGCTGAGCGTGTGCTTCCACTCGGTGTGACCGGGACAACTCGGCCCCCATTCAGCCTGGCTCTCTGGCCCTACCCACAACACGATGCGCAGCTTGTGCCGCACGTCGCGCGCCATCTCGTCGTAATGCTGACCGTCCACTGGCAGCGCCTTGGCCATCTTGCCCATCGCCCGCAGCGCGGCGTACCATAGCGCATTGTCATACAGGATGTTGAAGCGATTGGCGAGCAAGTCGGCCCAGTCGGCAGCCTCGTGGACTTCTAATAGCCCGCAGCCGTTCGAGTCCTGGTAACGCAGCCACAACAGCGCTCGCTCCAGCGACGGCCAATACTCGCGCAAAAAGCCTGCATCGCCAAACGCGCGTAGATGGATATAGTGGCCCAGGATGTACCACAAGTTCGAATCCACCGAGCCGGCGTTGGTGTGGTCAAGCCTCCCCGTCGCCACGCTGACGTTGTTGGGAATCGCGCCCAGTTCCGATTGCTGTCCCGCGAGCGTTTCCAGCGAGACGCGCAGACAAGTCTCGTGGCCGGGTGAGAGGATTGCGCCCAACGACGTAATGACACTGTCGCGCGCCCACACATGCGGGTAGCCTTCGGGCGAGGCCATCAGACCAATCGAGCTACATTCGCTGCCCAGGATCGCGTGCGCCTTTTCGAGCGCGGTTTCAACCAGCGTCATTATCTCCCTCACACCTCGCGTGCTGCGTGCCAACATCACTCAACGCCGCGCGCAGCCAGCCGATGACTTCTTCCCGCCTGGGATAGCGTCCAACGCAGACCAGCTTTTCATTCACTACCAGGCTGGGCGCCATCAAGACAGGCGTGTATTTGAGAATCTCGCTCACGTCCTTGATGCCCGTGATGTCGGCCTCCAGGTCGGGATATTCCTGGCGTAATTGTTCCACAGCCGCTACCGCCGTCCGCCGGATGACGAAACGCTCTGAATTTTTGAGGCCGAGAATCTTGATACTCACCATGACTGTCTTGATTGTCGCTAGTGCAATCGCTCAGTGTGATCCACAATGCTGCCAGCCAGGTAAGCCTGCACCGCCTCGTCAATGCTGGCGATATCGGTCACGACTGGGCGGATGCCGGCCTGCTCCAAGCTCTGATAAGCCCCGGTCCCCATCCCACGCGCCAGCAAGACCTGGCAATCCGCAATCGCGGCGGCCATGCGCGCGTGGCGATTTTGCGCCGCCGGGTCAAAGCCGTGCCCGCGCGGGTCGGCCCCGTGTTGCTCTTCGTGCGGTTCATTGGCAAAATGTGCGTGCCCCAATTTGTCGCGCTGCTCGCGCGAGATGATTTTACCGTCTTCTGCAGTGACGACGACGTAGAGCGGCGCGCGGCCAAAGTGCTGGCTGATGGTTACGCCGTCTTTAGAAACTGCTGCGATTTTCATTTGTTCTCTCCTGTGGGTTGAGGTGTAAATTGCTCGATAGCGTCCAGCGCGCGCGCGGCGTACATCAGCGCCGGCCCGCCGCCCATCATGATCGCCACGCCAATCGTTTCCAAGAGTTCCTGGCGCGTGGCCCCGGCCTTGATCGCGTCGTGCACGTGATAGGCAACGCAGCCTTCACAGCGCACGGCGACGCCAATCGCCAGCGCCATCAACTCTTTGGTCTTGGCGCTCAACGCGCCGTCTTCGATGGACCTTTTGTGCAGCCGCGCAAAGCCCGTCATGGGGCCGGGCAGTTCGCTCCCCAGTTGCGCCAGGCGTTCTTCCAGATGTTGGTGATACTCCACGTAATTGGTTGTCATTTTTTCCCTTGCTGCTTTTACTCGCTGCTCTTTATCGCGTCCACGATAGCCTTGACCGCTATTTGCATCTCCTCGTCGCCATACGCCTGGGGCGGCCCCTTTTTGATGCCGCAATCTGCCACCAGGTTGATGGTCTTGTAGGGCGCAAAGCCGGCCTGCTCGACAATCTTGCGAGCGCAGTTGAGCAGGCAGCCGTCTATTGTGATAATGCGCCGGGCGGCGCGGGTCTTGTCCAGTACGCTCTGGCTTTGTGTGGGCAGCCCACCCAGGCAAAAGATGCCGGCCTGACCTGCAAGTCGTTTCACGGCCTCCAGGCCAGCCAATCCAGTCAGCGTGCCCACATTGGACATGCCGTCGAAACAGACAAATAGTGCGTTTTCTGGAACGTTGTTGTTACTCATTTTCCCTTTCACCTCTACGATTTGATTGACGGTGACCGAGACACCGTAAACGCCTGAAATACTAGGCCGCGTCCTGATCCAGGTGACTGCGCAACGCTTTGCGGCGCACAGCCTGCACCTGGGCCCAGACCACCTCTTTGAGAAAACGCAGAGCCTCCGCTCCATCGCCGTCGGCCAGGATTACCTGCGCCTCGGCCTGCTGTTGCTCGTCCAGTACCACGCTCACTTTGGGCATCTCGCCTCCCTAGGGCTGGCCCAGGCCAGCCCCCATTATCCGCAGCGCAAGCGCAGGGCAGCTTCGATCTTTTTGGCAATCACGTCTCGCACAAAGCGGTAAATTGCCTCGTCGTCGTCCTGCCCGGCCAGGCGCATCGCCTGGCACACTTCGTCTTCATCCAGAATAATCAATGTCTTTTCGATTCGCTCTTTGGTCATTCCATTTCCCAACTTGTTCACGAAGGGACACTAATTTCTAATCCCCTTTGTGAACCTTCGTGTCCTTTGTGGATTACTTTCAAACATCATCGGACGAACCTTCTCCATTCCAGTTTGCCGTGGCTGCCAAAGTTGATGAGCAGACTAACTCGCAAGCCAGTGGCCTTTAGATAGTTGAGAATTTGGGACTGTTCTTTGCCTGAAAGCTGGTCGAGCGCCTTCAACTCGACAATGACTTGTCCATAACAGATCAAGTCTGCTTCGTACTCTTTTGAGCAACTGATTTTTATAAGAAGTCCTCAACGGCTTGCGCGGCTCGAAGGGAATGTTACGTTGCGCCAGCTCAATCTCCAGCGCTTCTTGATAGACTGCTTCGAGAAACCCATGCCCAAGCTCTCGATGCACCTCCATCGCAGCGCCAACGATGGCGTACACCTCGTCTTTTAAAAGCAATTCTGTCATCGCATTTTCTTCTACCCTTTTTGTCCACGAAGAACACGAAGGGACGCTAATATTAATCTTCGTGCTCCTTCGTGTCCTTCGTGGATCACAAAGCCCCCTGAAGAGATTGGACGGCGTAATCAATCTCTTCGATGGTGTTGAAATAACCCGGGCTAAAACGCAGCGCCCCATATTCCAGCGTCCCTGCCACGCTATGGGCTTGGGGCGCGCAGTGCAGCCCGGCCCGCGTTGCCACGCCAAACACCTTGTTCAGCACGGCGGCCAGTTGGTCAGGGACATAGCCCTCCACCGTGATTGCCACGACCGCCGTGCGCCGCTGTGGGCCTTGCGGCCCAAGAATGTTCAAGCCCGGCACGGCCTGCAATTGCTCGATGAGCCGGGCAACCAGCACCATCTCGTGGGCGCGAATGTGCTCCACGCCTCGCTCCGCGTCCAGCACAAAACGAACTCCAGCCAGCAAGCCCGCAATCCCGGCCGCGTTTTGGGTACCGGCTTCCAGGCGGGCGGGCAACTCTTGCGGCATGGTTTCGGGCCGCGAAGGAAAGCCTGAGCCGCCCTCAACCCATGTCTCAATCTCGACGCCTGGCCGCATCACCAGGCCGCCGGTGCCATGCGGGCCGTAGATCCCCTTGTGCCCGGCAAAGGCCAGCAAATCTATCCCCATCGCCTGCATGTCAATCGGATAAGCCCCGGCGGTTTGGGCGGCGTCTACCAGCAAGAGCGCGCCGTGGCGATGGGCCATCTCGCCCACCTCGGCGATGGGCAAGATTGTGCCCAGCACGTTAGAGGCGTGCAGCATGGCCACCAGCCGCGTATTGGGGCGCAGGGCTGCTTCCACCTCGGCCGGGTTCAGCGTGCCATCGGGCGCGCACGGCGCAGCCGTCACCTCCACGCCGCGCTTTTCCAAAGCCTTGAGCGGCCGCCACGTGGCATTGTGTTCGATGGAAGATGTGAGCGCGTGGTCGCCAGGCCGCAGCAATCCCTTGAGCGCCATGTTGATGGCCTGGGTCGCGTTCAACGTAAACGCCACGCCGCGTGGATCGGGCGCGTTAAAGAGTTGGGCCAGCGCCGCTCGCGTCTCATCGGCAATGCGCTGCGCCTCCTCTTCCCGCCGGTGCCCGCCCCGGCCGGGAGTGGCGCCGATCTCGCGCATAAAGTGGTCTACCGCCTGGTAGACTGTCTCCGGCTTGGGCCAGCTCGTGGCGGCATTATCCAGGTAAACGTCCATCATCCCCCTCGGTTTCTTCCAGGACAATGCCGCGCCGTTGGGCCGCCGCCTGAACGCGGGGGGCAATCACACGCCAAAACAAATCAGCCGCCCCTTGAACGTCGCGATCCAGCATCGCCTGCTTCAACTCAATGATTTCCGCCGCTTCCAGCGCCAAGCAGATATAGCGTTTTGCCGTGGGCGTATCGTCAGCTTTTATGGACATTTAATCACGCCTTGCCGACTGCCCTTGTTCGTCTACGTATCCCTGCGCCATAGTATTTCTCATGTGCCACGCACCTCTGAGGTGCGTGGCACATTAACAACCCGGCTGTTGCGCCGGTCAATCCACCACAAGCCGGCCGCCAACGAGCCCAAAAAGAGCGCCAGGTACAGCGCGATGAGCCCCAGGCTCGTCCCATCAATCCACGCGCCATAAATCAGCCCGGCCAGCGTGCTGAACAGCGCCACCCAGCCCACGTACACCCACGCCCGCAGGCGGCCAATGATGGTGGCCGTGATCAGGATGCTTTGCAGGCTCAACTCCGGGTCGGCCATCAGATACGCCAGCAGCGGCCCGCGGTGCATCCCCAAACTCAGGAACATTTGAGCAATGGGTACCTCGACCAGCGTGGGAAAATACATAAACACGCCAAAGACCACGCCCGCCAGGTTTCCCAGCACCGTGTTCTGCCCGGCCAGCGATTGTATCCATTCGGGCCGGATGAGCTGGCGAATGACGCCCACCGCAAACACGCCGGCGACGAGCAGGGGAAAAATCTGGCGCACAAAACGCCACGATTCCCACAGCCAATCGCGCACTTGTTGCGCTTCCAAATGATAGCGCGCCAGGTAAGCCAGCACAGCCAGGCCCAATGCCACGCCAAAAAACTTGCCGGTAAAGAGAATGTCCAGCCCGCCGGCGTGCGGCTTCATCCCCACCGCCGCCACGAGCAGCGTCAGCGATACCAGCCCGAGCGCGGCCCACGTCCAGCCATTGAACCCCTCAATAATGTTTTCCAGTCCCTTCCACGCCGTCAGCCCGATGAGCAGCAGCAGGGCAATCAAAATCGCCCCTTGCGCCGTCACGCCCTCTTCGCCCTTGTCGGCATCAAACGGCACCAGTTGATACAGCGCCGCCTCAAAGCGATCCACACCGGGGATGGGCAGCGTCACCTGAAAGTATGTGTCGGTCAGCAATCCTAGCTTGAGCGTGCCCGAAAGCAGCAGCGCCACCAGCACCAGCAAGAAAATCAAGGCGGCGCGGCGCATCTGCCCCTGCCCGGAAAACAGCGCGTCGGTTTCCTGGTCGTGGGCAATATCTTGACGGCTGAAAATCAGCGCCATGATCAAGCCGATGCCGATGCCAAAGGTCAGCGAGAGGAAAAAGCGAGCAAAGGCCAGGTCAACCCCAATCACGCCGCCGGTATAGACCAGCGCCAGGATATTGGCCGCCGGCGCAAAGAACAAAAAGGTGATCGCCGGCCCCAGCCCGGCGCCCTTTTTGTAGATGCCGGCGAACAGCGGCACGATGGTGCATGAGCAGACCGCCAACACCGAGCCGGCCAGCGCCGACGCCGGATACGAGATGTACTTGGGCGTGTTGCGCCCCAAAAAGCGCGTCACCGTATCTTTGGGAATCAGCGCCGTCATGGCGCCGGCGATGAAAAAGGCCGGCACCAGGCACAACAGCACGTGCGCCGCCAGATAAGCCGCCAGGTTGCCCAGGCCGCCCTGGAGCAATTTGATTACAAAAGCGAGAATGTCCATTTTTTCACCTCTTTAGATTTTCCTTTACAATTCAACTCTGTCTTGCCAATAATTTTTCCACGAACCCTCTGCTTACGCGAGGGCAGATGACACGAAGAAACACCAAGATTTAAACTCCTTCGTGTTCTTGGTGGATAATTTTTGCAGCGCGCCCCAGGCTTTTTTGGCGCGCAAAGCAGCATTTCTTATTAGAGCAACCTGTCGGAGAGACGGTTTTGTAGGGCGGTTTTTCCATAACCGCCAGACGCACGGTAGGGATGGAAACCTGCCCTACAGCGCTCTCTCCGACAGCCTGCTAGCCTTACCGTCAATCACTTGACTGATAGCGCATTGACCATCATGATAACGGCGGCAACGATCGTGATAAGGCCGGAAATAGTTTTGAGCTTGGCCGGTTTTGTTTTGAGCGCGATCCGGCCGCCAATCAGGCCGCCCACGATTGCCACAGCCCCGCACGGAATAGCCAGCGCGGTATCAAAGCCCCCGTGCAAGGCATTGCCGGCAAAACCGGTCAAGGCCGTAGCGGCCAGCATGGCCGTGGCCGTGCCGACCGCCGTGCGCATCGGCACGCCGCAACCGACCACCATCAGGGGAACGAGAAACGAGCCGCCAGAAATCCCCACCATCCCAGAGAAAAAGCCGGTTGCCAAAGTCAACGGCACAGCCAACCACAAATTGACGACGTATCTGTTCTCGCCTTCCACGATATTCCAATAGCCAAAGCGTGAATCGGCGGTCTTGGACGCTTCTTTCTCCGGAAACAACATGGCGGCCCCGGCGATGCCCAAGACAACGGACAGCACAATTTTTAGCGCCATCCCACTGAACAGATGAGCTTCGAACCCTCCGACAAAAGCCATGAGAGAATTCAGCCCACCAAAAAAGAACACCAGCGGCCACGACATGGTCCTGGCTTTTCCAAAAACCAGCGCCCCCATTAACGCGCTTGCAAGCAGAATGAACTGGCTTGTTGTGGAGGCCGTGTGAACCGGAACGCCCGAAAGGACCAGGGCAATCACGTAAAAGTTGCCTCCACCGCGCCCACTCATGATCATGACGACCGTGAGCAAAAAGATGATAGAGACAACGATGACAGTATGCAACATGGCTTACTCGACTCCTCGAGCGATTTCACGCTCATAATGGTGTGGACGGTGCCACCCTGCCGCCCACTTTAAAGATCTGGTGCTGGGGAGGCCCAGAGAGCATAGCGTTACGCGCCCTTATTTCTTGGCGCGCTTGTAGACTTTGCCGGGCACCAATTCCTCGGTCAAATCGTTGTAGCGGGCGTCCAGGATGCGGACCTTGTCCAGTCCGCGCAATTGCAAATAGACCCAGGCCACCACCGCGCGCGTGACCGACGAGCAAAACGTTGCCACCAGCCGATCGGTAGGCAGCTCTTGCCAGCGGGACGGCAGCTCGTTGATGGGAATGTGAAGGGCAAACGGCAAAGCCAGTTGGGCTACCTCCTCCGGAGAACGCAGGTCCAACAGCACCGCGCCTTCGCTCTGCTGCCGCTCAAAGAACTGGGCCGGCGTCACCTTGGGCTCACCAGGCCGCGCGCCACATCCAGCGCGGCGTACACGCTCACATCGGGCACACTATAGTGCACGTGCAGGCCGTCTTTGCGGTCAGCCACCAGCCCGACTTTGCGCAGCAGCATCAAGTGTTGGGAAATGCACGACTGGCGCTGCCCCAACGCCGTTTCTATGTCGCACACGCACAGTTCGCCATCGCGCAACAGGTCCAGAATTTGCAGCCTGACCGGGTGGGCTAATGCCTTGAACAAGTCGGATCGACACTCGTAAGCATTCATTTGCAAAATCACGCGATAGCCGCTTCGACATAGCGCCACAAACTGTACAGCCCTACGCCGATAAAAATCAGCGCGGCCAGCTTGCGCACCACATTTTCAGTCTGCGCCAGCGCATTGAGGCCGGCCGCAGCGCGCTGCACGCCCAGCGCCAGCGGCACGCCCAAGACCAGCACCGGCAGGCCCGTGCCGATGCCAAAAACAAACGGCAGCGCAAAGCCTTCTATTGCGCCAAACGCCATCGGAATGAGGATGCCAAAATAGATCGCCGCGCTGTAGGGGCAAAAGGCCAGCGCCAGCATAAAGCCCAGCAGAAACGCCCCGATGCCTTTCCAGCCAGCCACGCGTTCTTGCAGCCGGGCCAGCCACGCGCTCCCGCCGCCCAGGTTGAGCGGGATGACATCCAGCAACACCAGGCCGGCCACAATCAACACTGGCCCCAACGCCACATCGCCCACATCTTGCAGCCCGCCGGCCAACTGGCTGATTTGCTCCCCAGCCGCCAAGACCGCCAGTCCCACCAGGCCGTAAGCCATCGCCCGCCCCAGCGTATACAGCAAGCCGGTGACAATCACGGCCCGGCGGTCGGCGAATTGCCGCGCCGTATAGCTCACCGCTGCTATATTGCTCGCTAGCGGGCACGGGCCGATGGAGGCCAGCAGTCCCACCAGGAAGGCGGCCAGGATGGGCGCATTGACGGCGCTGATGACGTCGTAAATCCACGTGCCAATATCCATCAGTCTTCTCCGAGCGCGGCGTTGATTTTGTCGCGCAGCAGCGGCAAAAAGCGCGCTTCGTTGCCCAACACGTACCACACATCGTTAATCGGGCACAGATATTCGACGCCGTCCTTGACGATGCTAAAAAAGAGCGATGAGCCTGTTGCGCCGTACTTGCGCGTCGTCGCGGTATTCTCTGGCTTTTGCACGTCGGTCACGGCCAGGTGAATCGCGCCACTGGCGACTTGATCGGTAAAATAGCTGTCCAACATCTTGCGGATCAATCGCTCGGCTTCCGCGCAGCCGGCGCAGCGCTGCGTGCGGTGAAAATAGGCCACCTCGACCCGCTCGGCCTGGCCGGCAGGAACCTGGGTCAGGGCATTGATGCGCTTGATGGGCAAGGCGGCAGAGGCAGCAGCCGGCGCGTTGACCGTCGCCGGTGAGGCGCTGGTTGGCCCGGCCACTGCCGTCGGCGCAGCCAGCGCGGCGGCAGATGTGGCGGCGTTTTGAGACATCCACAGCAAGGCAATGGCCGACACAACAATCAGCCCCAGGCCAAAAGCCGCCGCCAACATGGCGCGGCGATTGGGTGAGGGTTGGGCGGGCGCCGCCGCCGGCTTGCGGGTAGCAGCACGCGGTTTGTTGCGGTGTTTTGACATTGTGTTCTCTCCAATCTTGAGAAACCAGGTTTTTCCCAAAAGCCGGTTTCTTACTTGCGCGCATAGAATGAGGCGTAGGCGCGCCGCAGGGCGGCGGCGTATTTGGCTTCTACCTCAGCCTTGGACATAATATAGTTTTTCTGGGCGCGCACCATGCCCACCAGTTCTTCGTCGGTTGCTTCATCGGGCTTGCGCCCCAAGGCCCACAATTGCGCAAACACCGCGCCCAGGCCCATAATGCCAACGGTGTGGCCGTCATCCGAAAGGCGCAGTTGGGTCACGCTGTCGTCGCTTTTGGCGCAGCACGCGCCCGTCATCATTGGTCTTTCGCTCATAGCTCATTCCCAAATTTTCAGGACACGGATTTTTAAAAGCCATATCAGCGTTTATCCGTGAAATCTGCGTCCAAAAATTATCACTTGATCATAACAGCGCCGCCAGTTGCGCGCGGCGGTCGGCAAAGGCAACATCGTTTGCCACCACCAGACATTCTTCGAGGGCGCGTTTTTGCTGCAACAAGCCAAACGCAAACGCCATGCAGGTCGCCTCGCCGCACTGCTTGCAATTGGTTTGCGGCAGCAGCGTCCACACATCCAGCGGGCGCGGCGCGCGGCGCACAGTCTTGACCGGCTGAATGGTATCGCGCTGCTCCCAGCACTGGTTGAGCAGGTCGCGCACAGCCGAAAGCAGCTCCAGCCCCTCTTCGCCATCTTTGACCTGGGTGATCATTACCTTGTCGGGATAAAAGGTGATAAAACCCGGCTGGCGGCGCAGGGTGAGCATGCAGGCTTCTGGATTGAACGAGATGATGTTCGGCGCGACCGCCGCCACCAGCGGCAAAACCCCATCGAGATTGCGCGAAGGCTCGGCAACCACGATAATCTTGCCGGGTTCGGCCAGGCAGGGCAGAGTTTTAATCAATGTTATTGATTCAAGAAAGGCCATTGGTGTTCGTCCCCGAGACTTGACAGGTTTTCGACGGACGCGCAGCGTCCTAGGCCTGTCAGGTCTGCGCGCCGTACATGCGCTTTCGCAGATAAAACGCCACGTTGACCAACCCTATCATCACCGGCACTTCGACCAGCGGGCCGATCACAGCCGCAAAGGCCGCGCCAGAGTTGATGCCAAATACCGCCACGGCCACGGCAATCGCCAGCTCAAAGTTGTTGCTGGCGGCCGTAAAGGCCAGTGTGGTCGTCTTGGAATAATCCGCGCCAATTTTGTGCCCCATCCAGAACGAAACCAGAAACATTAGCACAAAGTAGATCAGCAGCGGGATGGTGATGATGAGATCGCCCTTGAGCGAGAACATGACGATGATGGTGAACAGCAGGGCAATCAACGTCAGCGGGCTGATTTTGGGCATAAAGGTCTTGTAATACCATTCCTGGCCTTTGACGCGCGTCAGGATCAAGTGGGTGAGAAAGCCGGCGATAAAGGGGATGCCCAGGTAGATGAACACACTCTTGGCAATTTCGCCAATCGTCACCTCGACTAGGCTGCCCTGCAGCCCGAACAGCGGCGGCAGGACGGTGATGAACACGTAGGCGTATACGCTGTAGAAAAAGACCTGGAACAGGCTGTTAAAGGCCACCAGCCCAGCGGCATATTCATTGTCGCCGTGCGCCAGCTCGTTCCACACAATGACCATGGCAATGCAGCGCGCCAGGCCAATCATGATCAAGCCCACCATGTATTCTGGGTAGCCGCGCAAGAAAATGATGGCGAGCGCAAACATCAAGATCGGGCCGACGACCCAGTTTTGCAGCAGCGAAAGGCCCAGTATCTTCCAGTTGCGGAACACGTCGCCTAACCTTTCGTAATGCACCTTGGCCAGCGGCGGGTACATCATCAAGATCAAACCGATAGCGATGGGGATGTTGGTCGTGCCAATCGAAACAGCATTGTTGAACGATTTGACCGCGGCCGGGAAAAGATAACCCACTCCCACACCCACGGCCATCGCCAGAAAAATCCACAGCGTCAGAAAACGATCCAGCAGCGAAAGCTGCCCCGCCACACTACTACTCGTTGTTGATTGTGTCATATTGCCCTACTCCTTATTTGGTCCACGAACCCTTTGCTTGCGCGAGGGCAGGTCACACAAAGAAAATTTAGTTTCCTTCGCGTCCTTCGTGGACGAAAATGCACAAAGAAAATTAGTGTCCCTTCGTGTCCTTCGTGGATGGTTCAAAATACAGCCAAAAGCGTCCATAATCTTGAACGGCAAACAAGAGCTTTTCCGTCTCTGGCCCTAATTGGTCGAAAATATCTCGCGCCAGGTAAATCTCTAGCTCGCCATCTTGAAAGCGGACGTACTCTGCGGGGTTCTCCGGTTTACCCATCAGACCTGACAGGCCAGTATAGGCCATTCATCAGCCGGCGATGACCAGGCGAGTAGCAATGTGCAGCGCGCCCTCCCACTGTTTGAGGTGTTCGCGCAGCCAGCCGGATGTAATGTGCGCTTGGTCAAGCATCTTGTCTACTCCAATGCACTCGTCAGCCACGTCGTCACTTCGGCCTTGTTGGGGATGCGCCCGGCGCATACCAGCTTTTCGTTGATGACCAGGCCAGGCGTGGACAGAATAGGATATTTTTGGATTTCGGCGTAATCGGTCACTTTTTCGATATACGCCTCAATGCCCAACGCATCCGCTGCCTGTTGCGCGACTTGCGCCACCTTGACGCAGTTGGCACAGCCGGGACCAAGAACTTTTATAATCATTTTCTTTTCTCCTGATTGAATTTGAATTTTCGGCGCAAGCGCCGGTTGTTTCTTTTCGCAATCAATACAAATATCTATGCTTCGGTTCGTCCAATAATCCAGCCCGCACCCAGGGCATGTCACCTTGCGCAATCCAGACATTGCGTCCTGGCACTGCGGGCGCATTTCAGGCGCAAGTCCCGCAAATGGATCGCGGTTACAGGCGCAGCCGCCGTCACCGGGTCTGTTGCTCATAACATTGCTCCTCGAATATCCGTCTGAATCCGTGTCATCCGTGTTCATCCGCGTCCCGAATTTTAATCTCCGGTTCTACGATAATGTCGCTCTTGATCGAGTTGGCCACCAGGCTATACTTTTGGGCCGATTCAAGCGCGCGCCGGATGCGCTTTTCGAGCGCGGCTTTGTTTTCTTTACCGGCCCGCACGACGATCTTGGGGCGCAATACGACCTGAGTAAATATCTCAGTGCGGTCAAGCTCGATCAGCTTGGTGCCCTCGGCACAACAGTCGTAGGACACCAGGTCCAATTTGAAGCGTTCGGCGGCCCAGAGGAACATCATCATCACGCACGTATTGACGGCGGCCACGAACGCATCTTCGGGCGTCAACACGCCGGGATGGCCTTGAGCATCCGGCGGTGCGCTAAAATCCATCTCCGGCCCATTGCCCAGCTTGATGTGTCCCCAGTGCTCGCCTTTCCAGGCGACGGTCGTGTTGTAAATTGCAGTCTTGGCCATTACTTGTGCTCCTGCTTAGAAACTTGAGATCTGCGGTGATCAAGCATGCCAATAGATCCAAGCTTCTTGTCGGAAAAACTGTCCCCTACGACAGTGGGGGGCTCGCAAAAAGCTGCGTACTCGCGCATCACCGCCTCAGTATAGGCCGCCTCTTGCCCATCCGGGATGGGGTTATATACCTTGACCGTTTCCATCAACTCACGCTCGACGCCATTGCCGGGCAGCTTGCCGGCAGCCCGAAATTGCTCAAAGATGAGCGGCAGCGCAATAAAGGCGACCTCTTGCCCGTCCACTTGTACTTTTTGAATGGGGATGCCAGAACCGCACGAGCAGGCAACAGCCTTGGATTCTGTTTCTTCAGCTGGCTGTGAGCTTTCAGCCGCCTGGCCTTGCTTGCGATCCCACCTTACGCCAAGCAATTCATCCACTTGTTGGGCGATCTGCTCTGCAACAACGTCAACCGCCTGTAACCCGGCCGCGTTCAAGCGCCGCGCCGTGCCTAACAAAGAAACCTGGTTTCTGGGAGAAACCAGGTTTCTGGTGACATCCGTGACCACGATGCTGGCGGCTGGTTTGCCGCTGTGCAGCTCAGTGGCGCGCGCCGCGCAGCGCTTGCTGCAACCGTCAATCGCAATCGTCGGATAAAAGCGCGCAAAGGCGCGGTCGCCCTCGCCGCCGGCCAAAAACAGCGGCAGGCAAATCGTCACTGTCTCGTTGGGGCGCAACTGCTCAAGCGCCTTCAATGCCGCCAGCCGCGTCACTGCGCCTTCGGCCATCTCTTCGCCGGAACACGCCACAATGCCAACTTTTTTCTTGGGTAAATCAGGCATTTTTATCTCCTGGTTCCCCTCGCACACTGGGAGAGGGGCGATTGGCTTTGCCAATCGGGGTGAGGGCATCTACCAATTCCACCACTTCTTCCGCCAAAGCCTGCGCCAACTTTTGCCCACCCTCATTGAGTTCGGCAATGCCAGATGGCTTGCCGAAGGCGCGGTGGCGGCGAAAGACATCCAGCACTGCCAAGTCATGCGCCACTGTCCCACCGGCTTCTGCCGCTATAGCGGACACCATCTTGGTCGCGCACGCCAGCTTGCAGCCATCAATCGTAATAGCCTGAGCGCCGCTCACGTCCGCGCGCGCCTGCTCGTCGCCCAAGACCAACAGCGACAGCGGCACAAGCTGCGTCGTTTCCGAGCGCATATCCTCCGTAACAATGTACGCGCCCTCGCGCGACACTGTGCCATAGCTCTTGCCGATACCACTGCAAGGCACAATCACAACTTTGCTCATTGCTTTTTCATTTCCTCCTCAGCCTGTTCCTTGATCAGCGCGTAATACGCCTGGGCATTCATCAGCCTGGCCTTGTCGCTTTCCCAATCACTCAATTCAACCACAACCATCCAACCCTTGCCATAAGGGTCCTGATTGACCCATTCCGGCGCGTCCTCCAGATCGGCATTGACCTGCACGATCTTGCCCGCCACCGGCGAAGGCAAGCCAATGGTCACCTTGATCGTCTCGACGCTGGCAAACTCATCGCCGGGCGCAAGCTTGGTGCTGGCAGGTTTCGCCTCGACAAAGGCCATGTCGCCGCTGCGCTGCTGGGCAAAGTCGGATAAACCCAAGCGCGCCAACTTGCCTTCCAGCTTGACCCATACGCCGGCATCGGTATAGTACGCATCCTCAGGCGCGCGAAACGTAAACTTGTCAACGGTTAATTCGAGCATGGCAGACTCCTTTTATATTCCCTCGATTGAATGAAATGGCGCAAAAAAAAGAGAACCTTTCAACTATCAGTGAGCCAGGGCCGGGCTGCACTTGGGGCAGGAGCAGCTCTCTGCCCCCTCTTTTGGCAGCGCAAAGTTCAGGGCGCGGCCCTGTTTTTGCGCCTGGCGGCTCGCCAGGTTGCGCGCCACATCCAGCACAGCGTACACGCTGGAATCGCGCACGCTATAGTACACACGCAAGCCATCTTTGCGGTCAGTCACCAGTCCAACTTTACGCAGCAACATCAAGTGCTGGGAAATGTACGACTGGCGCTGCCCCAACACCGCCTCGATATGGCACACGCACTGCTCGCCGTCGCGCAAAATTTCCAGAATTTGCAGCCGAACCGGGTGAGCTAATGCCTTGAGCAACTCGGCCTGAATATCAAAAGCATCCATCGCGCCTCCGTTATATTAGGAAAACCGAATGTATTATAACACTATTTATCCGCCTGGCAAGTGACACTTGTCACGGGCCAACTAGGACGTATGCGGGGTTGTAGGTTGCCTGGCCGGTCAGCGCGACTCAACCTCAGCGATCAGAATGCACCAGAGTTTCCACTCGCTTGCGAATAGCTGGGCTGTTGATCTTGCCGCCCGATCATAGTATTCCACCCGTGCCGCTTTGCCAAAGCGCGCTGCCAATTGACCGGCTACCCAGTCCGCTGCTTTACGCCAGGTATCTTGCGCGCCCCCGGCGCGCCGACGATTTGGACGAGGATGGGCGAATCCATATCCAGGCCGACCGCTTGCGAGAGGATCCCATTGGCCGCCTGGCACACGATGCGCAAATCAGCCTCAGCTTGCAAGTAAGCGGCGACGATTGGCAAGGCCAGATAAGTAGACCGGAGTCGTTCAAGCTCTGCGCGTTGTTCATCACCGGCCGCGCCCAATTGCGCATTGACGATGGCTTCGGCCATTTTCGAACGGCAGGAATTGCCGGTGCAGAGAAACAAAACTCGCTTTTTATGCATAGGAAATCATCTGCGTTTTTATTCTTCAATCGCGCAGTGGAGGTCAATCGCCATCGCCCATAGATTGCCTATCTGGCTGGCCGTTTTTTTGCTTCGATTGTGGCGGAGAGGATATAGTCTTCAAGATTGCGACCGGGGGCCCATTCCCGGATAAATTCTCGGCTTTCGTCCTTTGGAGCGATTTTAACCTCGGCAAATCCTGCCTCTGCAAGCCATCTCTCAAGATCGGAGATATAAGCCGCTCCAGCTACACAAGTTGAATATAGCGCGAGGTCGCCCTTAATGTCGGCTGGCAGTTCAGCGGCGGCAACCACATCGGAGATTGCAAGCCTTCCACCAGGCTTGAGCACTCGGTAAGTTTCCTGAAACACGCTTGGCTTGTCGGTCGAGAGATTGATAACACAATTGGAGATAATGACGTCCACGCTCGCATCCGCGACGGGAAGGTGCTCGATCTCGCCTAGACGGAACTCGACGTTGTCGTAAGAACCTTTTCTGGCGTTAGCGCGCGCTTTAGCGATCATATCGGGCGTCATGTCCACCCCAATTACCTTCCCCGTAGGCCCAACTTGCCTGGCGGCGAGAAAGCAATCAAAGCCGGCGCCACTGCCCAGATCCATGACTAGCTCACCTGGCTTCAGAGCTGCAATGGCCTGTGGATTACCGCAACCGAGACCCAGGTTAGAGCCTTCGGGAACATTGCCCAACTCTTTCTTCGAGTAGCCTATTTGGAAAGCCTGGCCATTAAGGGTGTCAAGCAAAACGACCCCTTGATCCCCGCCACAACATGATGGAGCGCACCCGCAGCCTGCGGCGCCACTGCGCGCGATATCTCCATATCTCTCTCTAACAGCATCACGAATGAGGTCGTCTTTAGCATTAGTCATATTTGATATCCTTTACAAGCACATATTAGAGTTTATCGGAAATAACGTAGCCAACGTATCCCCATACGTTGGCGGACTGGCATGGGGATGCCAGTCCTGCTATTTCCGATAATGTCTATTGTAATTGAGCGCAGCAGAGCCCCACGCCACTCATCGGCACGCAACGCAAGCGGTTTCCTGGTCGGTGCATTGTGGGCCGCACGTCGGCAACCGAGGTTGGATGCGTTGCGGGTCGAGAAAAGCCGAGGTCTGCTCGCGCAGTTTAGCGAGTTTCTCCTGGCTCACCGAGTAGTAGACCCAGCGCGCATCGAGTGGGTCACGCTCGGCATTGATCAGGCCAGCCTCGCGCAGTATCTTGAGGTGATGTGAGATCAGGTTCATGGGCAAGCCCAAACGGTCGCCCAGGTAGCAGTTACATTGCACACCTTCCATCAACAAGTCGAGGATTGCCAGTCGAGTAGGATCGGCCAGCAATTTCAGATGGTCGGCGAGCTTGGCCAGGTTTGCGTTTTTTTTCATCGTGTTCCTTTTGCAAAATTAGTTCAACGATAGTTGAATTATACCCGCACACAAAATTTTTGTCAAGGATGCAAAGGGGTATTTCTATCCCCGGTTAGCACAACATAAGGTAACTACTCAGCATCCTGAGCGTCCTTCGGCCTTGCTCAGGATAAGCGCCGCGCCCCTTCGACTGCGTTTCACTTTGCTCAGGATGCGCGGCGCGTAGCCTGCTCTGTCGGCAGACAGGTCGAAGGGTGCCGGCTGAGTAGTTACAACATAAGAACATAACAATAAAGCGGCGCAATGTTGCGCCGCTTTATCTCTACTTTGTGGGCTATCTACCCGAACCGTTCTTCGCGCCAGATATTGGCCGTCATGCTATAGCCTGCCTGTTCCCAGAAGCCAGGCGTATCGGTGACGCGGAATTCAAGCCCGCGCAGCCACTTGGCCCCTTTCCACAAATAAACATCCGTCTCGCCTGGCTGGCCTGATATAGCGCCAATCACACCTCGCAGCGGGTAGCCGTGGTCAGGTTCCAAGGGCTGCCCATTATAGTGGGTAGCCAGCAAAAACGCAGCCGACAGGACAACTTGCAACGGTGTATTGGCCGTAAAGCCATACTCGGCGTGCTGCAAGACAAACCTGGCCTCGGGCTTGATCTTGATAACATCTTGGTCAACCAAGTCTTGCACATGCACACCTTCCCATTCGGTATCGAATTTGCTCCAGCGGGTGACACAATGAATATCCATCTTGATCTTGCGGCGCGGCAACCGGTTAAACTCTTCCCACGTCCACCGCTTTTCTTCTTCGACCAAACCGAAAACACGAAACTCCCACGTGGCGGGGTTAAAGCGTGGCACCGGCCCATAATGCAACACCGGGAATTTTTGCGTCAGCGCCTGCCCCGGCGGCAAGCGCCCCTCACCTTTGACCTGTTGTTCCTGTTCTCTTCTTCCCAACAAATTACGCATTACACTTTCTCCCTTCACAAACAATCCATCCACTGGCAGTGGCGCAATTATACCATAGCCACCGCCTGCGCCTTGCCAGCCGGCCAAAATTGTGTAAAATGGACAGGAGATTGAACGGCGCATGACCCCGCCGTTTCAAACCAAGGAGGTAGCTATGGAAAAGGTCATCATCATTGGTTCAGGGCCGGCCGGCCTGACGGCTGCCATCTATGCGGCGCGGGCCAATCTGGAGCCTTTGGTTCTGACCGGCAAAGAGCTAGGCGGGCAAATCGCCACCACCACCGAGGTGGAAAACTATCCAGCCTTTCCAGGCGGCATCACCGGGCCAGAATTGACCGAGGCGATGAAAAAACAGGCCGAAAAGTTTGGCGCGCGGCTAGAGATGGATGAGGCGGTAGAGGTAGATCTAAAGCGCCGCCCGCTGTGGCTGAAAACGCAACTGAGCGAATACCAAACCCAGGCGATGATTATTGCCAGCGGCGCCAGCCCGCGCAAGCTGGGCGTGCCCGGCGAAAACCAGTTCATCGGGCGCGGCGTATCGTATTGCGCCACGTGCGATGGCTTTTTCTTTCGGGGCAAACATGTAATGGTGGTAGGCGGCGGCGATAGCGCGCTGCAAGAAAGCCTGTTCCTCACCAAATTCGCCAGCAAGGTTGATATTGTGCATCGCCGTGACGCGCTGCGAGCCGGGCCGGCGCTGGTTAGCCGCGCCGAAAAGAATGAAAAGATCGGCTATGTGTGGGACACGGTCGTCACCCAGATCAAAGGTGAAGGCAAGGTGCAGGCGGTAACCCTGAAAAATGTCAGGACCGGCCAAGAAAGCGACCAGCCAGTAGATGGCGTGTTTGTCTACATTGGGCATGTTCCCAACACGCAAATTTTCAAGGGCCAGCTTGATATGGACGACGAGGGCTATCTGGCGGTTGACGGGCGACTGCACACCAATATCCCCGGCGTATTTGCCGCGGGCGAGTCGCACGATCACTGGTTCCGCCAGGCGATTGTCTCGGCCGGCTATGGTTGCATGGCGGCGATGGAAGCCGAAAAATACCTGGCAAGCTTGGAATAGGTCGCCAGCGATTAATCGCCAGCGATTAGTCGCCAGCGATCAGATGGTTGACGGTCTGGGAGAGTGTTGATGCCATATATCCAAGTTGGCGAAACAAGTTTGTTTTACACAACCCATCACATCGAGCCGGGCCGGAGGGATGTGGTGCTGATCCACGGCGCGGGCGGCAGCCACTTGCATTGGCCGGCGCAGTTGCGCAGGTTAGAGGGCGCGAACGTATATGCTATTGATTTGCCGGCGCACGGCAAGTCGGGCGGCGTGGGGTGCGCTTCCATTGGCGAGTACGCGGCCGTGCTGGTCGGCTTTTTGGATGCGCTGGAGATTGGGCCGACCGTGTTCGCCGGCCACTCGATGGGCTGGGCGATTGCGCAGCAGCTCGCGCTAGAGTATCCCTCGCGCGTGGCAGGGCTGATCTTGGTCGCCACCGGCGCGCGGCTGCGGGTAGCGCCCGCCATCTTGGAAGGCGTGCTGGCCGATTACGAATCCGCGCTAGATGCAATCACAGCCTTTGCGTGGGGGCCTCAAGCGCCGCAGGACCTTGTGCGCTTGGGGCGCGCCCAACTGGCCCAGGTCAGCCCGCAGGTGGCGCACAGCGACTATAGCGCCTGCAACGCCTTTGACGTGATGGAGCGGCTGGGCAGCATTAACGCGCCGACACTCATCGTGAGTGGCACCGCCGACCAGTTGACTCCACCCAAGTATGCCGCCAGGCTGGCCGAAGGCATTCCCGGCGCGCGCCTGCGCCTGATTGAGCAAGCCGGACATATGGTGATGCTAGAACAACCCCAGCAGGTGGCACAAGCTGTAGACGAGTTTCTGCAGATGTTGTAAAGCGCCCTGGGTGTTATTTATTTTTAGCCAGCTCTTGCAGCCGTGCGCGCGCCAGTGCCATGGCCCGCCCTCGGTGGCTGATTTGATTTTTAAAATCCTCTGGCAGTTCGGCCATCGTTTGGCCATATTCAGGCATGTAAAACACCGGGTCAAAGCCAAAACCATGGCTGCCCTTGGGTTCAAAAGCGATCTCTCCCTCACAACTGCCTTCAAACGTTTCACATCGCCCATCGGGCCAGTCCAACGCAACTACACAACGAAAACGAGCCGCGCGCTTGCCTGGTGGAATAGTAGCCATGGCAGCCAATAACTTTTGCGCCCTTTGAGCGTCGCTGGCCCCAGGGCCAGCATAACGCGCTGAATAAACGCCCGGCTGTCCCCCCAAGGCATCCACCTCAAGCCCAGAATCATCGGCCAAAGACAGACAACCTGTTGCTTTTGCGCAAATTTCTGCCTTTAGGCGCGCATTTTCTTCAAAAGTTGCGCCGGTTTCTTCAATTTCAATATCTGTGTGCTGCTCAAGGCTGGTCAACTGGTAACCGCACCCTACCAGCAAATGGTCAAACTCGCGCAGTTTGCCTGGATTGCGCGTGGCAATAATCAAGTGCATTTGATCCTCCTATTATCATGTGTACTCTAACAGAAATCCAATCCCAAGTCAATTATGCAATAAAAATAACACCAGCCAGAATTTATAGAAAATACTTGACCTTTATCTCATGACATGATATAATGTTGGGGATTTAACAATTTGCCCAGAGTTACACTCAGCCAGGTTTGCGGTTGCAATGCGCTACAATGTATCTTCTCTCCTGAAAGCACCCATTGGGGCACGGCTAACCCTGCTTGTAGACATTGCGCATCAGCAGATGGGAAGTGATCTGGCTGTTGAAAGTATCCAGGGCAAAATCTTGGTAACACGCACAGACCGTCGTTTATTAGCCCAAGGACAATTAAAGGTTGTGCTAGAAGCTGAATGTGTTCGTTGCCTGGACAAAATCCCCCACCTGTCCTTTGAAATTGATTTTGAGGAGTCATTTTTACTTCACCTCATTAACGAAAGCAAACGAACCACCGTCTATGGCGTTACTGACGATGGTTTTTTAAATTTGAACCATCCTTTGCGAGAGCAAATCTTGGTTTCAATGCCTATCCGCCCGTTGTGCCGCCCAGATTGCAAGGGTTTGTGCAGCCAATGCGGGCAAAATTTGAACCTGGGGCCTTGCGAATGCGCTGAAAACGATATTGACCCGCGCCTAGCCGCCCTCAAAGCTTTATTGGAGTAAATTGCCCTCTATTGAAATGCCAGGACAGGGGAATGAAGAAAATCAAAAAAGACACTGTGGGTGAATTGGTAGAGAGAGCCGAAACTCAAGGCTACCTGGTGGTAGACGATATTCTAGAGCTTATTCCAGAGGCCGAAGAGTCTATTGATCTATTGGACGAACTGTTTACCCAACTTCAAGAAGCCGGGATCGAGGTTTACGAAGACGAAACAGAGGCAGATGAAATCGGCCTGCAAGAATTAGATGACGCTGAGGAAGAGTACGGCGATGATGGCGATGTGCTGGATCTGACCGATGTGCCCAGTGATGACATGGTAGGGTTGTACCTGAAAGAAATGGCCTCGGTGCCGCTGCTCAACGAAGACGAAGAAGTCAACTTGGCCAAGACATTAGAAAAAGGCCTGGCGGCCCAGTTGAATTTGTCTAAAAATGGGCACAACATGACTCGCCGGGTCAAGCTGGAACAAGTGATTGAAGAGGGGCTGCGCGCGCGCGAGCACCTGATTAGGGCCAACACCCGCCTGGTGATCAGCATTGCCAAAAAATATATTGGGCGCGGCGTGTCTTTCCTGGATCTGATCCAAGAAGGCAACCTGGGCCTGATGAAAGCGGTGGAAAAGTTTGATTATACGCGCGGCTTTCGTTTTTCCACCTATGCCACCTGGTGGATTCGGCAAACTATCACGCGCGCCATTGCCGACCAGGGGCGCACCATCCGCGTGCCGGTGCACATGAGCGATCGCATCCGGAGGCTGTACAAGGTATCACGCGATTTTGAGCAGTGCAACGGGCGGCAACCCACCGCCGAAGAGATTGCCACTGAACTGGAAGTAGAGCCGCGCAAAGTGCAATGGATGCTCAAAGTGTCGTGGCAGCCGCTGAGCCTGGAACAACCCGTAGGCGAAGAGGAAGACAGCGAGCTAGGCAGCTTTATCGAAGACGAGGCCACCCTCACCCCCACCCAAAACGCCTACCAGATGCTGTTGCGTGAAAAGGTAGAACAGGTGCTCGATACTCTCAGCCCACGCGAGGCCAGGGTCTTGCGGCTGCGCTTTGGGCTGGTCAACGGCCGCAGCTATACGCTGGAAGAGGTGGGGCAGAAATTTGGCCTCACCCGAGAGCGCATCCGCCAGATTGAGGGCAAAGCCCTCCGCCGGCTGCGCCACCCGTGCCGCTCTCGCGAGCTAAAAGATTATTTGTAGAACGGCATCCCTATGCCGTTCTTGAACTAGTTTCCTAGTCGTTAACCGCCCACAGCGCCGGCTGAACCAGCCCCGCGTGGGCGGTTTTGCTTTATGGGCACGTGTGGTACAATCAGCAAGATGCCGCAAGTTGCACAGGAGGATTCAATGACTGAGCACATTCTGATAGGTGTGGCCTGGCCGTATGCCAACGGCTCCCTGCACCTGGGCCACATTGCCGGGGCCTACCTGCCGCCAGATATTTTTGCGCGTTATCAGCGCCTACAAGGCAACCACGTGCTGATGGTTTCTGGCTCAGACAGCCACGGCACGCCCATCACTGTCAGCGCCGACGAAGAGGGCGTCTCGGCCCGCGAGGTCTTTGAACGCAACCACACCAACTTTGTGGAAATGTGGCAGCAACTGGGCATCAGCTTTGACCTGTTCACTCATACCGACACAGAAAACCATCATCGGGTGTCTCAAGACATATTCTTGCGCCTGCGCGAACGGGGCTACCTGTTCACCAAAACGGAAAAGCAGTGGTATTCGGAAACGGCCGGCCGTTTCTTGCCCGACCGTTATGTAGAAGGCGCCTGCCCCAGTTGCGGATTCACCAAAGCTCGTGGCGATCAATGCGACCAGTGCGGCAAGCTGATGGACGCGCTGGAGTTGATCAACCCGCGCAGCCGGATGGACGGCAGCACGCCCGTCATCCGAGAGACAGAGCATTTTTTCCTGGATTTGCCGACCTTTAGCTTGCGCCTCATCGAGTGGTTGGGCACCAAAGGCTACTGGCGGCCGAATGTGATGAACTTTACGCTCAACTATATCCGGAGCGGCTTGCAGCCACGGCCCATTACCCGCGACCTGGATTGGGGCATTGCCGTGCCGCTAGAGGGCTATGAAGACAAATGCTTGTACGTGTGGTTCGAGGCCGTCATCGGCTATTTTTCGGCCTCCATCGAGTGGAGCGCCAACAACCACACGCCACAAGCCTGGAAAGAGTGGTGGCACGACCCGTCGGCGCGCACCTACTATTTTGTGGGCAAAGACAATATTCCTTTCCACGCGCTCATCTGGCCCGCGCAATTGATGGGGGTGGGGCAACTGTACGAGGAAGATGAGGGCAAAAGGCTCAATTTGCCCTACGATGTGCCCGCCAACGAATTTTTGAACCTGGAAGGCGACAAGTTTTCCAAGAGCCGTAACTGGGCAGTGTGGACGCCCGACTTTTTGCAGCGCTACGATGCCGACCCGCTGCGCTATTACCTCACGGCCAATGCGCCCGAGCAGCGCGATACCGAGTTTCAGTGGGCCGACTTTGTGCGGCGAAACAACGACGAACTGGTGGCTACGTGGGGCAACCTGGTCAACCGCACACTCAGCTTTGCCAACAAGAATTTCGATGGCCGCATTCCCGCCCCGGGCTTGATGGACCAGACCGATGTGGAACTATTGGCCAAGCTAGATGTGTCGTTTGCGCCCATTGGCGAGATCATTGGCATGTGCCGTTTCAAACAGGCCCTAAACGACATTATGGCCCTGGCGCGCGAGGTGAACAAATACCTGGACGACAAAGCGCCGTGGTTCCAGATCAAGACTGACCGGGCGGGGGCCGGCACAACGCTATACGTGGCGCTGCGAGCGATTGATTCACTCAAGATACTGCTGTTGCCCTTTTTGCCCTTTACCTGCCAACGGCTGCACCTCATGCTCGGCTACGAAGGCGATTTGCTGGGCAAGCAAGTGGTAAACCAATATCAAGAAGCGCATCGCTCGCACCTGGCGCTGACCTACGACTATAGCGGAGTAGAGGCCAAATGGAAAGCCAGCCAGTTGCCTGTGGCGCAAGCGTTTGGCCCCATCACACCGCTGTTTGAAAAGCTGGATGAAAAGATCGCCGACGAGGAGCGCAGCAAGCTGGGCAAGCCAGCGTGAGGCGGCAGATAAGCGATGGCAAAGGAAGATCGAGGCTTCCACCAGCTAATAGGACAATTGGCCCTGTATGCAGTGATCCTATCCATCCTGGTGTTCTTGGCCGGCATCGCCAAGCTGTGCGGAATCACCCCGCAGTTGGCAGCGCGAAACCCCTTTGGCCCCAAGCTGCTCCCCACGCCCCAATATGCCCCCATGGCCGGCCTGGCCTATATCAGCCCGGCCCAAGGCGAATGTATGCTCTTGAGGGGAAAATCTGTTTTTGAACACGGCCTGCCAGACTTGTTTACCATTGATTATACTGTGTGCCGCGGCCTGCAAGTGGAAATTTTGGAATCGGCCTGGATGACCCAAGGCTCCTCGCACTGCTACATCTACCTGGTCCGTGTTCCGGCGACAACGAATGTAAAGGGGTGGATACGCCAAGACGAATTGACCCTCGATCTGGCGATTCCGCCTCTCAAATGCTCTGCAAACCCGTGAGTTTGGCACCAATAGGTAACTACTCAGCAGCCTGAGCGGAGCGCCGCGCTCCTTCGACTGTGTTTCACTCCGCTCAGGCTGCGCGGCGCGTAGCCTGCTCTGTCGGCAGACAGGTCGAAGGGTGCAGGCTGAGTAGTTACATCAATAGCACCTTGCCAGTCAAATCTGCTTTTCCAGCAAAGAAAATTCACCACAAAGATCAAAGGAACACGAAGGGAAACCCTAGATTGAGCCTTTTCTTTGTGTCCCTTTGTGTACTTGTGGTAAAATCTCCTTGTTGGGTTCCGGCTCGTCCGGGTTAGGGTCACCTTATGAGCACAAACGAAAACACGCCAGCTGCGCGCCCGGCCGATAACCGCACCAAGGCCTGGGGCTATTTTATGATAGCTGCTTCAGTGGTGCTGGGCATCCTGGTGTTAAGCAGCCCCGCCCAGTTCACGCGCCTTTTATCAACGCGCCAAACGCCCACTCCTCACTATGCCCCGCTGAGCGGCTGGGTGTTTATCACCACCTTTGAAAGCGACAGCAACACCAAGTGCCTCGTCAATCGCCCCGACCTGGTTGGGCTGGAGCAGCAAACCGTCAGTTGCAAATCGCACGGCACGCCGGTAGAGATCTTGCAGTGGGTCTGGCAGACGCAGCTCAAGAACCGGCAAAATTGTTATTACTATCTCGTCCGCACCGATGACGGGCAAGGCGGGTGGATTGACGGCGGGCACCTGACCATAGACCCTGACCAGCCCCCCCAAGAAAGCTGCCGCCTGCAGCCAACGCCAACGCCATGAAAAAATTCTACTCAGCCTTATTGTGGCTCATTCTCGCCACCTACCTCATCCTCGGCGCGCTATACGCCATCTATACCCCCGCCTGGCAAGTGCCCGATGAACCCGCGCATTATAACTATATCCGCTCGCTGGCCGCCACCGGCCAACTGCCTGTGATGGAAACAGGCGATTACAATCAGGAATACCTGACCCTGCTGGTATTTGAAAAAAAGTTTTCGTCCGATCTTTCCATCGAGCCACTGACCTACGAAGACTGGCAGCCGCCGCTTTATTATGCGCTGGCCACGCCGGCGTTTGGGCTGACAGGCGGCCAGCTAGTGGCGCTGCGGCTGTTGTCTGTATTGCTGGGCGGAGGCATAGTGGCACTGGCATTTTTCATCGCGCGCCAGGCGCTGCCGGGTCACCCCGCTATTGCATTGGGCACTGCCGCGTTTGTGGCCTTTGTGCCGCAGCATGTGGCCATGCTGGCAGGTGTGAACAATGACAGCCTGGCCGAGCTGCTGATGGCAGGGGTGATGCTAAAGGTATTACAAATTACAAATTACAAATTACAAATTCAAGATTCAAAATTTCAGATTGCAAATTCCCCCGTCCTGCCGTCCGGGGCAGGCAAAATTCAAATTCTAAAGCGCGATTGGGTGCTTTTGGGCGGATTGATTGGATTGGGCTTGGTGACCAAGCTATCGTTTTACATCGCCGTACCGCTGGTGGCGTGGGCACTGGCGCGGTACACATTCAACTCACGTTTCAGGCCTTACGCTTCACGCTTTGCATTTTACGCTTTGCTGGTTGGTTTGCCTGCGCTCATCATCGCCGCGCCGTGGTGGGCGCGCAACAGCGCCATTTACGGCTGGCCCGACCTGCTGGCGCAAGCGCGCCACAATGCCGTCGTAGTGGGGCAACCCACCTCGGCCTGGTGGATTGAGCAATACGGCTGGGGCAATCTGTTGCAGCGATTTTTCACATTTACGTTCCAGAGTTTTTGGGGACAATTTGGCTGGATGACCGTGCTGATGCCTGCCCATTACTATGCCGCTTTAGGGGCCTTGTCTTTGCTGGCGCTGATAGGCTGCCTGTGGGCCGGGCTGCCTCGGTTAAAACAACTGCTGGCCGACGCGCGCTTTCAACTGCTGGGGTTGTGGCTGGTCTTGAATGTGCTGATGTATCTGTACTATAACCTGGGCTTTGTGCAGCACCAGGGACGATACCTCTTTCTGGCGCTCATTCCCATCGGTTTGGCCTTTACTGTGGGGCTGCGCCAATGGACGCGGCTGCTGCCCCTCGCCTGGCAAGAGATTGCGCTGGCATTGCCTTATCTGGGGCTGGTGGCGATTGACCTGCTGGCATTGTTTCGTATGATTGTTCCAACGTTGCAGTAAATCAACCTTTTCCCGTAACTCACCCTCCCGCAGGTTTGAACTTTTTGGATAAGCAAGTGCAACTCGACAGGATTGCCATCCTGCCCAGACGACTAATTTTGCAACCTGCGGGAGGGTAGGCTGAACATTTACCTTTCTCCTTACATTCACAGGAGACGCCAATGACCGAAATCGTTCCAGGCTTGAAAAATGAAATGCAGTATATTGTGGAAGAAAAGCATACGGCTCAACACCTGGGCAGCGGCGGTGTGCCGGTGTTGGCCACGCCAATGATGATTGCGTGGATGGAAGAAACCAGCCGGGGTGTGGTAGAGCCGCGCCTGCCTCAAGGACAGTTGACGGTTGGCTCTCACCTGGATATACGTCACCTGGCGCCAACGCCGGTGGGCAAACGGGTCACGGTGCGCGCCGAGCTGTTGAGCATCGAGGGCCGCAAATTGACCTTTCGGGTAGAGGCGCGCGACGAGCAGGAACAAGTGGGCCAGGGGACGCACGAGCGTTTTATCATTGACATGGCCAAGTTCGGGCAGCGTGTAGCGAACAAAAGCCGTTAGTCACTAGTCGTTAGTCGTATAGTCAAATAGCCAGCCAGTCGCCCAGTTGCATGGCAGCGTCATTGCAACAAAGGAGCATCAAGCTCCATGACTATCTGACCACCCAACTGTTGACCACTTGACTATCTGACTATGGACTATTTAACTAAATCACCAGCCTGCTTTCAGGCGCGCGGCTGACAAACCAGCAGTTGTCTTGCAGATTCCAACGCAGTTCAAACACCCGGTCACCAGGGGTCATGACCAGGAAATAGCGCTCATCATTTTGAGTGTAGGTGCGCCCAACGCCGGTGATGGGGTAGTGACGACCATGCCAAACAAATGCCAGTGGCTGCACTTGTCCCTCTGCGTTTGTGCGCATATTGACCACAATCGGATCATTCACGAAACGCATCACTTGCCCCCCCCAAGATATTCTGCTGCCAGCCTCAGCACTCTGGTGGCAAAAATCATATTGTTGGCCTGACGGTCGCCGCCGGCGCTGCTTGCCAGGCATGGCTCTACATGCTCTATGCCTGGCGCTGCAATGGCAACATAGGCCAGGCCCACCGGCTTGGTTAGAGTCGCCCCAGTCGGCCCGGCAATGCCGGTGACGCTCAGCCCAAGGTCTGCCTGCAGGGCTTGGCAGGCCCCGCGCGCCATGGCCAGCGCCACCTCAGGGCTAACCGCGCCGTGGTCATTAATCAGCGCAGGCGGCACACCTAACAGAGCTATTTTGATGGCATTATCGTAAGCAATGACGCCGCCCCGAAAGTAGGCCGAACAGCCAGCCACGCTGGTGATACGATGCGCCAACAGCCCGCCCGTGCACGACTCGGCCACCGCCAGCCATAATCCTCGCTGCATCAAAAGATGCCCAATTACCTGTTCCAGATTTTCAGTCATAACCATCACAGTTTGTGTTGGGTTTTATCTTAGCATTAAAGTAGCAGGGGGTCAATCGCAGCCGTTCCACTTGCCAAATTGCGCGCTGCTTGAAAGTGGCGGGCCGCATTTGACACGCCTGCCAGCCTGGGTTAACATTGCAGGTATGCAAGCGAAACTATTTTCTGGCGATCAAGAAGCGTATACCGTCTCGGCGCTGACGCGCTACATCCGTCAGATGTTTGAGGTTGACTGGCGCATGCAGGACGTGTGGGTAGAGGGCGAGGTATCGGGTGTGAGCAGGCCAGCCAGCGGCCACGTGTACTTTACGCTCAAGGATAGCGGGGCGCAGCTTAGGGCCGTGATGTGGCGGAATGCGGCGCAGGTGTATGACAAATGGCTGGCGCAAGGCGCGCTGGTGCTGGCGCACGGCAAGGTGTCGGTGTACGAGGCAGGCGGCACATTTCAACTATACATAGACACCCTCCAGCCAGCCGGGGTGGGTGATTTGAACCGCCAGTTTGAATTGCTCAAAGCCAAGCTAGAGGCCGAAGGTTTGTTCGACGAATCGCGCAAGCGTCCCCTGCCAGCCTTTCCACACCGCATCGGTTTGGTGACCTCGCCGTCTACGGCGGCCATTCGTGATATTTTCAACGTGCTCCGGCGGCGCTGGCCGCTGTTGGAGGTGCTGCTAGCGCCTGCGCCAGTGCAAGGCCAAGATGCCCCACCCAAAATCATCGCCGCGCTAGAGGCGCTCTATCGCCGCGATGACATTGACCTGATTGTGGTGGCGCGCGGCGGCGGCAGCATTGAGGACCTGTGGTGCTTTAACGACGAGCGCGTAGCGCGCCAGATAGCCGCCTCGCCCGTGCCGGTGGTAAGCGGCGTGGGGCACGAAATTGACTTTACCATTGCCGATTTTGTAGCCGATGTGCGCGCGCCTACCCCCTCGGCCGCCGCCGAATTGATCACGCCTAATCGCGCCGAACTGGCGGCCCAGGTCCAAGAGCTGGC
>JBGSMF010000291.1:0-11852 GCA_041740315.1 Thermoflexales bacterium | reverse complement strand
GGCGGAGGCTTGAGGCTGCGCGGCCTGGGTGAGCGCAATTGCTCTTCTTCGTGGGGATGAATAGCGCTGCACGTTGCCAGCGTTTCGAGCAACAATGGGCGCAGCGCATCACGCTCGGCTTTGGGCAGCGCATCGAACCTGATCACAATATCGGAAATGGCAGCCAACGCGCGCGGCGTGTAGGCCGCCAGCACGCCCGCGGCCCGTTCGCGCTCGTCGCCATGCTCTGCCGATACCACCCGGTCGAGCAGCAGCCAATAAGGCAGGCTGCGCGCCTCATAACGGCCGGCCAAAGCCAGGTCATCTTTGTCAGTCGGCCCACGGCTTTCGGCGTTGCACTGCTTGCAGCGCACACACTTTTCCACCGGTTCAAGCTGGTCGCGCTCCCACACAAAATATTCGGCCTGGGCCGGCTTTTTGCAAGTGGGACAGCGCGTGACGTAATGAGCCGCCAGCCGCGCCCGCAGCGTTTCATTGCTCGCCACACTATCTGCCAGGTGAGTGAATGCCGTCCCCACTGCCTGCAGGTCGGGCCAATCAGCCCAAGGCAGCAATAGCTCAACCGCGCGAATGACCACCGGGTTAAAATTGGCAGCCAACACACGCCGGCCCAGCGCCAGCGCCTCGCAGATCACCTGGGGAGTCTGGCAAAACGGGTCGAGTATCAGGTCGCCGGGCTGTGTGGTCGCCTGAATATAGGCAGATGCCACGCCGGCAGGCATGCTAGGAAGATATATCTGCAGCGGCGATTGGCGAACGGCCCAAGAGGGCGATCTGCCCGGCACAAAGTATGCAATCTCTGCCACATTCTCTAGTATAGCACAATTGCTATTTGACGCATGTTCACTCGGCTGGTATACTACAACCACAGCGTAACTGTTCAGGCATTACGCCGAGATTCACAAAAAAACACAGAGGCGCACAAAGAAAAAGGGGTGGAGGAAAGGCAATGGACTGGCTCAAACACTTTACCGACCATCAATGTGACATCATTGACATTTTACGCCAACTGGTCAAGATTGAATCTCCCTCTACCAACAAGGCTGCGGTGGATCAAGTGATGGCCTTTGTAGCCGACCAATTGCGCCTTTTAGAAGCAACCGTCCAAATCTTTCCTCAAACTCTAGTGGGTAACCAGGTCGCCGCCAACTGGCCTTCCGGCGGTGAAACCGCCCTGCCCGTCCTGCTGCTATTCCACCTAGATACGGTGTGGCCCGTGGGAACATTGCAGACCATGCCATGGAGCGAAGCCGAGGGCAAGTTGCGCGGACCGGGCGTATTTGATATGAAGGCCAGCGCCGCCATTGCCCTGGCAACCCTGCAAGCGCTAAAGCAAACCCATACCCGCCCCGCGCGCCCGGTGCGCTTGCTGTTCACGTCAGATGAAGAAATCGGCAGCGCCGCCTCACGCGCCCTCATTGAAGCCGAGGCTCGCAAATCGGCGCTAGTGCTGTGCATGGAACCGGCCTTGCCAAACGGAGCTTTAAAGACGGCTCGCAAGGGCGTGGGTGACTATACCCTTGTAGCCTACGGCAAAGCCGCTCATGCCGGCGCTGACCACTCAAAGGGAATCAACGCCATCGAGGAATTGGCCCACCACATCATTGCCATCCAAAAGTTGACCGACTATGCCAAGGGGCTTACGGTGAACGTAGGAACCATCACCGGCGGCACAGCCAGCAACGTAGTGCCAGACAAAGCGGCCATCAAGATTGATATGCGCGTCGAACGCCTGGCCGATGCTGAATGGCTCAGGCAAAAACTGACTGAACTCAAACCGGTGCTGCCAGGGGCCAGGCTGGAAATCAGCGGAGGGCTGAACCGCCCGCCGATGGAGCGCACACCAGCTATTGCTCAGGCCTTTGAGAGGGTTAAATCGCTAGGCGCTGAACTGGGACTGGAGCTGCGCGAAGGGGCGACCGGCGGTGGCAGCGATGCCAACTTTACCGCGCCCTTGGGCGTTGCCACACTGGATGGCTTGGGAGCCATTGGCGATAGCGCCCACGCTGCCGACGAACACGTGCTCATTTCCAGCCTGCCTCAGCGCGCAGCTCTCTTGGCGGCCATCCTTACACGTTGGTAATCACAGATACGCAAACCTCAGGGCAAGCTTTTTGCTAGCTTGCCAGTCTGTTGGCAATCGCCTCGGCATATTCTGGTAATAGATAGCCGCATGCGCGCACCAAGCCATAGCAACCTGCCATCATCATGTCGCCAAAAGGCACAGCAAAATAAGGCTCTAAGGCCGATCCGCGCAGCAAGCCCCAGCGTGGGCCTGTAACTGCCAACAACTCTATCTGGCGTGGCGTGGCGTCGAGCACCAGCGCTCCATGCCCCATATCTGCAAAGATGTGCTCGTGTATCAATGTCCCATCGGCCAGTTGGCGCACATAGTCTTCCAGTTCCTGGCGCGTCAGTTCGCCGGTGTGATGTTCAAACAAACCCTCTATTCCCCCCGCCCCCAATCGAAAAGCCAGGGTGTGAAAATTTCCCACGTTTGCCACAATCTTGTAGGCCGGTGCGCGCACCCGCTCATCTTCCAATGCGCCCAGCACAGCCGCCGGGGCGGTATCCATCAGCGCCAGCGGGCCATCAAAATCTCTGGCCGAATCGGCTACCGCCTTGAATCGCGTCATAGCCTCTGGGATCGCCTCGCGCCGAAAAGCAAAGCCCCCTAATTGTTCTCGCACAATATACGCCGGGTCCGGATTTGAAATTTTGGATCTGAAATTTGAAATTCTATTTTTGATATAGTCAAAACGGAACTGTCGATCGCTATACCCCGGCGGCGCGTTGCCGTGATCAAACACAGCCACGGCCAATGTATCAAACTGACCCGACACATCAAAGTGAGCCAGCGCCGAGCGAATGGCCGCCAGGTCTAGATCGCGCATGGTCACCGGGACAAGTTGCTCCCGAGCCGACAACGTGCGCGCCTCATCCGCACTCACCAAGCGCACTCCCATTTCTCTTTCGACATACTCCAGGTCATCGTTAAAAGTGCGCGCTGCTTCTGGTGTTGCATACAGCCCAAGACCTGCCTTCAGATGCGCCTCGGCCGCCCACGCGCATGGCCCCCCGCCCATCATCACGCCCGTCAAAACAATAGCTTCTCGGCGGGCCGTGGCAGCCCGAATGCGTTGCGCCTGCATGACAGTGGGCGATGGCATCACCAGTTTATAATTATTCTCCACCCCGCGTTCGCTATCGAACAAAAGGATATCTTGCGTGCCGGTCCCAATATCCACCGCCAAAATTTTCATTGCGTTTGCTCCCTACACAAATTGCACTTTTACCATTATACCACCCTAGTCCACACGCCTAGATTGGTTTGCGCCTGCCGACACCCCGCTTGAAACGGGAGCACAAAAGGTTGCGTTTTGATGGAAACGCGCTATAATTGCCCCTATCTTCACTATGGGAGAATACGTTTCATGGATGAGCAGCAAGTTCAGTTAGCAAATGAAAGGAGAGGCAACCTAGAGGCAACCGACGACTCTCACTCGATGCAGAGTTTGCTCAGCGAAGGACCCACGCTTGATCAACCCAAGCGGGGCGAGATTCGCACGGGCACCATTGCCTGCATTTCGCCTCACGAAATCATGGTTGATATCGGCTATAAATCCGAAGGAATCATCGCCGGGCGCGAGCTTGAAGGCATCCCGGCAGAGGCGCTGGCAGAACTCAAGACTGGCGATGAGATCATGGTGTACATCGTCACTCCTGAAGACAAGAATGGCAACATTATCTTGTCTCTGTCGCGTGCCATGGCAGAAAAAGACTGGCACGATGCCGAGGCATTGCACACCACCCAAGATGTGTTTGAAGGCATTGTGGCCGGCTTTAACAAAGGCGGGCTGATTGTCAAGGTGGGCAAAGTGCGCGGCTTTGTCCCTGCTTCCCAACTGGTCAGCGCCCGCACCCGCCAAGGTCTTGGCTTGGAAGACGAACCAGAAGAAGTTGTAGAGCCAGAAGACGACAAGTCGGGCGCGCAACCCCAGGAACGCTGGCAGCAGTTGGTTGGCAAAAAGCTGCACCTCAAAGTCATCGAGATTGATCGCGCGCGCAATCGGCTGATCCTATCAGAGCGAGCTGCCATGCGCGATTGGCGCAAAGCTCAGAAAGAAAAACTGCTGTCAGAACTTCACGAGGGCATGCAGCTCAAGGGCACAGTGATCAGCCTGGCCGATTTTGGCGCGTTCATTGACCTGGGCGGCGCAGATGGCCTGGTGCACCTTTCAGAGCTGTCCTGGAAGCGGGTGTCACACCCACGCGAGCTGTTGCAAGTGGGACAAGAGGTTGACGTTGAAGTGTTGAGCGTTGACCGTGAGCGCAAGCGCATTGCCCTAAGCCTCAAGCGGACCGAAGCGGATCCGTGGAGCGTGATTGAACAACGCTACAAGATCGGGCAATTGGTCGAGGGCACCATTACCAAGCTGGTCAAATTTGGCGCTTTTGCTCGCATCAAGGATGATGATGAAATTGAAGGGCTGATCCATATTTCAGAACTGTCTGAGGGGCGCATCAACCATCCCAAAGAAGTGGTGCACGAAGGACAGATACTGACCTTGCGCATCATCAAGATCGAGCCGGAGCGCCGGCGGCTGGGCTTGAGCCTCAAGCGGGTAGACTTGGCCGAATATGCCGAAGAAGATTGGCGATTGACCCTGGCAGACTCGATGCAAGACGAGCCGGCGCCACCAGCCGAGCCTCTGCCGCCTGTTGAGCCAACCCCGCCGGTAGAAACAATCGAGCTGACACCTCCAGCCGAGATTCTGCCGCCTGGTGAGCCAGCCCCGTCGGTAGAAGAATTGCAAGCGCCGGCTGAAACAAATGAGGTTCAGCCTCAAACTATCTAAAAAGCAAAAAGAGAATCACCCGCCGGGGCAATTAAATCATCGCCATCGCATTTAACCCTTGCGGAACAATATTAAAGTGTGGTATACTGGTGGGGAATGCCAACCAAGGACGGCATTCCCCATTTTGTTTTATTCAATAGCGTAGGTGAGAGACGTATAGGTTTTTGTGGAATGTGTAAGAGGGTGTGAGGAGTCAAGCATTATGCCAAGTAAAAACCGGTTTACAGAGCGCGCACAAAAAGTGCTGGCGCTGGCGCAAGAAGCCGCCGAGCAATTCAATCACAATTACATCGGAACCGAGCACTTGTTAATTGGGTTATTAAAAGAAGGTTCGGGCGTTGCCAACCAGGTGCTCGCAAAATTAGGCGTGCAACTTGGCCGCGTGAACTCTATCGTAGAAAAAATCAGCGGGCCGGGGCGACGCACGCCCTTTAGCAAAATTGAGCTAACCCCCCGCACTCGGCGGGTGATTGAGCTGGCCGTTGAAGAAGCCAAGCAATTGAACCAATCCTACATCAGCACCGAGCATTTGCTGCTGGGACTGGCTAAACAGGGCGATGGCGTCGCCATTGACATTTTGCATCAATTGGGAGTATCGCCAGAGCAAATACGCAGTGAAACACAAAAGTACATCAGCGAAGCGGTAGCCAGCGGCGCAGGCCAGTTGCAGCCAGCAACGCAGACCGGCGCCGCGCCCAAAAAAGAGCGCAGCAAGACGCCGCTGGTAGACCAACTTGCCACCGACCTGACTGCGCAAGCCCAAGACAACAAGCTAGACCCCGTCATTGGCCGGCAAACCGAAATCGAACGGGTGATCCAAATTCTGTCGCGGCGCACCAAGAATAATCCCGCGTTAATTGGCGAGCCTGGGGTAGGCAAAACAGCCATCGTCGAGGGCCTGGCCCAACGCATCATTGCCGGCGACACCCCAGAGCCTCTGCTCAACAAGCGCCTGCTGCAATTGGATGTGGGCAGCCTGGTGGCAGGCACCATGTACCGCGGGCAATTTGAAGAGCGCCTCAAACGCGTGATTGAAGAGCTAAAAAATTCAGACAGCATCTTGTTCATTGACGAAGTCCACATGCTCGTCGGGGCAGGGTCGGCGGGCAGCGCCGTAGATGCCGCCAATATTCTCAAACCAGCCCTATCGCGCGGCGAACTGCAATGCATCGGCGCTACAACACTGGAAGAATACCGCAAGCACATTGAAAGCGACGCCGCTCTGGAACGCCGCTTCCAGCCAGTCATGGTTGACGAGCCAACAGTGGATGAAACGATCGAAATCCTGCGCGGCATTCGCAGCCGCTACGAAGATCACCACAAACTCACCATCACCGATGCGGCGCTTGAATCTGCCGCCCACCTGGCCGCCCGCTACGTGCCAGAACGCTTTTTGCCCGACAAGGCAATAGACTTGATTGACGAGACCTCTGCGCGCGTCCGCATGTACAAATCGCCCAAGCACATCAGCCTGAGGCAAACGCTTGAAGAACTGAGAAACGCGCAGCGCGACCTTGAAGAGGCGGTGCGAGGCGACCGGCTGGCAGACGCCGAAGCCCTGCGCGCCCGCGAAGCCGAGCTGCAGACGACGCTCGAAGAGACCCGCGCCACGCTAGATGATGAAAATTTGCGCGTCACATCCGAAGACATTGCCGAACTGGTTTCGATGTGGACGGGCATTCCGGTTGTGCGCATCGCGGGCGCAGAATCTGAACGCCTGCTGCAAATGGAAAAAGCGCTCCATGCCAGGATTGTCGGCCAAGACGAGGCCATCACCGCCATCTCCAAAGCCGTGCGCCGCAGCCGCTCCGGCCTCAAAGATCCCAAGCGCCCCATCGGCTCGTTTGTGTTCTTGGGCCCCACCGGCGTTGGCAAGACCGAATTGGCCAAGGCCCTGGCCGAGTTTCTCTTTGGCAGCGAAGACGCCCTGATCCAGCTCGACATGTCCGAGTTTATGGAGCGGCACACCACGGCCCGCCTGGTTGGCGCGCCGCCCGGTTATGTGGGCTATGAAGACGCCGGGCAACTTACGGAGACGCTGCGCCGCCGGCCCTATTCGATTGTGGTATTTGACGAGATTGAAAAGGCCCACCCTGATGTGTTCAACATGCTGCTTCAGATCATGGAAGAAGGCCACCTGGCTGACGCGCGCGGGCATCGGGTGGATTTTCGCAACGCAATGATCGTGATGACCTCCAACATCGGCGCGGAAATGATCAGGCGCAACACCACCCTTGGCTTTGCCATCAAGCGCGACGAAGCCAAGACCGCCGAAGAATCGTATCAGCAAATGCGAGACAAGCTGCTGGCCGAACTCAAGCACGTGTTCCGGCCCGAATTCCTCAACCGCCTGGACAGTGTGGTGGTTTTCCGCTCGCTTTCCAAAGAGGAAATCACCCAGATTGTCGAGCTGGAAATGAAAAAGGTGGAAAGCCGGCTGGTTGATTACAACATCAAGCTGGAAATAGCTCAAGCTGCCAAGAACTTTATTGCCGACGAAGGCTTTGACCCAGAATTTGGAGCGCGCCCACTGCGGCGAGTGATTCAAAACCGCGTCGAAGATGCGCTGTCAGAGGGAGTGCTGTCTGGCAAGTTCCAAAATGGCGACACCATCATCATTGATCTGCTGGAAGGCAATCTAGATTTTCAAACCCGCCGGCCAGAACCGGAACTAGAGCCAGAGCCGCCATTGGCAATGCCGGCGTAAATGTTATGATGTTGTGTAGGCGATAACGACTGGGCACCCGTCTTTCAAAAGAAAACGGGTGCTTTGGTTTACTTGTTTCAGACCCTTGCAAAGGTTTCTGAACCTCTGCAAGGATGAGGTAAAACATCAAGGAGGCAAAAATGAACATTGGTCCAGGTTTCACCTTTTTAGGCTGGCTGCTTATTGGCGCGCTGATCGTGTACCTGTTTATGGTGACGATGCAGCGAACCCAGAGGCGCGAAGCCAAAATCAGCCTGACCCTGGTTGTTATTCTCTTGGTCGCCGGCGCCGGCGCTAGCACGCTGGGGGCCGGGTTGGTGTTTGTCAACCCGGAAGAGCGCGGGGTAGTGCTCAGCGCGCTTTCTCCAACAGGCTATCGCGCCGAGGCGCTGCAGCCCGGCCTGCGTTGGATTGTGCCCTACTTTGAATCGGTCAAGCGCTATTCCATCTCGCGCCAAACTTATACAATGTCCATCATGGCTGCCGAGGGTCAAATCCAGGGCGACGATTCAATCCTGGCCCGCACCATAGACGGGCAAGAAGTGAGCATTGACGCTTCCCTCATTTATACCATCAATCCAGCCAAAGTGGTGAAACTTCACATTGATTGGCAAGATCGCTACACCGATGGCTTGGTGCGCCCGCTGGTGCGCGGCGTCATTCGCAACGCCGTGGCGAAATACAAGATTGAAGAGGTGGTGAGCACCCAGCGCGTAGAGATGGCCCAATACATCTCGGAAGAGATGACTCGTCGCATGGATTCCGAGGGCCTGGTGCTGGTCGAGTTTATCTTGCGCAATATTACCTTCTCCAAGGAATATGCCGCCTCGGTGGAGCAGAAACAGATCGCCCAGCAGCAAGCCGAGCAGGCCAAATACATGGTGCAAAAGCAGGAACAAGAAGCCGCGCGGGTGCGCGTAGAAGCAGAAGGCCTGCGCGATGCCGCCATCACGCGCGCCAATGGCGACGCGCAAGCTCAGATCATTCGCGCCACGTCCGACGCAGAAGCTCTGCGCCTGATCAGCGAAGCGTTAAAGGCCAACCCCGACTTGCTGACCTATCGCTACATTGAAAAACTGGCCCCCAACGTCAGCGTGATGATTTTGCCGGCCAGCGGCAGCGGCAACCCGCTCATCATTGACCTCAAGCAAATCATGTCGCAGCTGCCCTCATCCACCTCACCCATGACAACAACTGTCCCATAGTACTGCTCACCCTCCCGCAGGTTTGAGCGTCTTTGAACAAGCCAGCGCAACTCGACAAGATTGTCAGATCGCCCAGGCAGCCAAACTTGCAACCTGCGGGAGGGTAGGCTGAGCAGATACAATATAACAAACAAAAGAAACATAATAGGCATAATGAGCCCAGTCCTAGGCTTGCTATCTGGCGCAGTTTCGGGCCAGTCCCGAAACTGCTTGGGGTCGGCTAACGCCGGCTCGCCTAGCCCCAGCGGGAACGCATGGGGCTTTTTGCGCGTCTGAACAAGTGTTAGAGTTTCATAAGAACTCGTTCCAACTGCTTGACATTGCCCCTCGAACGCCCTAAAATTAAAAGCGGCCCTGGAGTATGGGAATGGATTATAGAGACTATTACAAAATTCTCGAACTGGATAAAACTGCGACAGAAGCCGACATCAAGCGCGCCTACCGCAGGTTAGCCCGCAAGCACCACCCCGATGTCAACGCCGGCGACAAGAAAGCCGAAGAGCGATTTAAAGAGATCAACGAGGCCTACGAGGTGCTCTCGGACCCAGATCGCCGCAGCAAGTACGACAAGCTTGGATCCCGCTACCACGAATGGCAGCGCAGAGGCGGAACACCAGGCGGGTTCAACTGGGGCCAGTGGGCCACACCGGGCACACAGGGTGGCGCGCGGGTTGACTATGGCGATTTGAGTGATTTGTTTGGACAGGGGGGCTTTCAAGGCGGGTTTTCAGAGTTCTTTAACGCCATTTTTGGGGGCATGGGAAGCGCTGGCGCGCAGCCAGCCAGGCGGCGCGGGGTGCAGAGGCGCGGCCGAGACGTGGAACAAGAAGTCGAAATCACGCTAGAAGAGGCGCTGCAAGGAACGCGCCGCTTGCTTGAAAAGGAAGGCCACCGCCTCGAAGCCAAAATCCCTGCCGGCGCTGCCCAAGGCGCCAAGATTCGCTTTGCAGGCGAGGGCGGCAGCGGCATGGGCGGCGCGTCCGCCGGCGACTTGTACTTGGTGGTCAAGTTTGCGCCTCACCCCCTCTTTGAGGCGGACGGCAGCAATTTGCGCTGCGATCTGCCCCTGCCGCTCTACACGGCCGTGCTGGGCGGCGAGCTGTCCATTCCCACGCTAGATGGCCAGGTCAATCTAAAAATTCCGCCCGAAACGCAATCGGGGCAAATATTCCGCCTGCGCAATAAAGGCTTGCCGCAACTGCGCCAGCCGGACAAGCGCGGCGATTTGTTGGTCAAAGTGCAAATTACGATTCCACAGGAATTAACCGCAGACGAACGCAAATTGTTCAAACAACTGCAAGAGCTGCGCAAAAGTCAAGAGTTGTAAAGGGTGAGGGAAAACAGGATGAAACGGGTTGTACTGGTTCTAGCGGTTCTAATTCTTGCAAATTTGGCCTGCGGCCAGTTTCCAATTTCAAGAGAGCGCGCCACACCCAGGGTCGCGGAGGTTCCCACCGCGCTGGCTCTTCCAACCGCGCTCCCAGAAGGGACGGCCCCATCCGCTTCGGAAGAAGCTTTGCTGATCAATCTGTACGAGCGCGCCAATCCGGCCGTTGTCAACATTGACGTTGCGGGAGCGTTGGAAGGCGAGCTGACCGAGCTGGGGTCCGGATCGGGCTTTGTCATTGACAAGCAAGGCCACATTGTGACCAATAACCATGTTGTGGTTGACGCCGAGGAAATGATTGTCACTTTTTGGGATGGGCGCGCGGCCAGAGCCAGCCTGGTGGGCCAAGACCCGTATAGCGACCTGGCCGTTATCAAGGTAGAGGTGCCAGAAGACAGGCTGTTTCCACTCGAATTAGGCGACAGCGATGAACTGCGCGTTGGCCAGCAAGTGATTGCCATCGGCAACCCATTTGGGCTGCGAGGAAGCATGACGGTCGGCATCATCAGCGCGCTGGGGCGCTCGCTCTCTGCCGATGTAGAAGGCGAGGCGCGCTATTTCCAAAACCCAGATATCATCCAAACCGACGCGGCTATCAACCCCGGCAACTCGGGCGGGCCGCTGCTCAATTTGCGCGGGCAGGTCATTGGGATTAATTCCGCCATCCGCACCGAGGGACTTTCGACCGTCAACTCGGGAGTCGGTTTTGCCGTGTCGTCAAACACCGTCCGGCGGGTCGCCCCGCAGCTCATTGAAAAAGGCAGCGTGTCCTATCCCTATCTGGGTGTGACGGTTGACAACAGGTTCACTTTGGCCGAAGTATCGCTTGAGGTGAATATGCCGGTGGATCAAGGCGTGTTGATCACCAGCGTTCCATCGGGCGGACCGGCCGAGCAGGCCGGGCTGCGCGGCGGCGACGATATAGCAAACGTGCGCGGCAGCGAGTTCACAGTTGGGGGAGATATCATTATTGCCATAGAGGGAATACCCATACACAGTTTTGATGAAATGATTGTTTATCTCATTAACAAGACCCAAGTAGGGCAAACAGTGGACGTGACAGTCATTCGAGACGGCCAAGAGTTGCAAGTGCCCGTCAAATTAGGTGAAAGACCCAAGTAAAATTTTGCAATCTGCCGCTTGTGGCAGGCCAAACTCTAATTTCAAAAAAAGGGAGGCATAACAATGTTTAGCCGACGCGATTTGCAAGAACTGGCCGAGTGGAAAAGTGCTCAAGGGCCAATCCTGAGCATCTATCTCAACGTTGACCCCACCCAGCAAAGTCGTGACAAGTACAAGCTGGCGCTACGCGGACTGTTGCGCGAGGCCAGCGCGATGAAGGCTACCCCGCAAGATATAGAGGCCATAGAGCATTTTGTCGATCTTGAGTACGATTGGAACGGGCGCGGTGTAGCGGTATTCTCGTGCGCGGCTGAAGGTTTCTGGAAAAGCTACCCACTGGCCGTCCCGGTAAAGAATCATGTATTTGTGTGGAGCAAGCCTTATGTAACACCGCTGGCAAGCCTGTGGGATGCCTATGGCCGCTTTGTGGTGGGGGTTGTAGACCGGCAAGGCGCTAAATTGCTCTTGTTTCAGATGGGTGAACTGACCAAGACCGAAGGCGTGATGGGCGAAGAAATTCGCCGCATCAAGGCGGGCGGCGGCTCGGCGGCCACCGGGCGGCGTGGCGGGGT
>JBGSMF010000290.1:0-19577 GCA_041740315.1 Thermoflexales bacterium | reverse complement strand
ATCATAGGCGAAAACGTCCTGCCCGTCCAGTCCATAATGTCCTGAAAAATGAAGGGCTTTGTTCCTTGACAAAATAGCCTGTCCGGGGTACAAAGCGAGATGATGGTTCAGGCAATTACCCCAGATTATTGGGAAGTTACGATGTAATTATGCAAACTGTTTCGGTCATCATTATCACGCTCAACGAAGCAGCGTATCTGCCCGGCTTGCTGGATGCGCTGAGCGGGCAGATGCGTCCACCGGATGAAATCATTGTGGCCGACGCAGGTTCCACCGATGGCACAGCGAAGTTGGCGCGGGCGCGCGGCGCCACTGTCGTGCGCGGCGGTATGCCCGGACCGGGACGCAATGCCGGTGCGCGGGCGGCAAAAGGCGACGTGTTCCTGTTCTTTGACGCCGATGTTCTACCGCCCTCCGATTTTATTGAGCGCGCGCTGGGCGAATTCACACGCGCGGGTTACGCCGTCGCAACCTGTCTCATAGAAACCTTGGGCGGCGACTCGACGGATCAAATCATTATCGAAGCGACCAATCTGTATATGCAGGTCGTGCGGCCAATTTCGCCGCGTGCGCCGGGCTTTTGTATTCTGGCGCGCCGCGAGTTGCACCAGGCCGTTGGCGGATTTGATGAATTACTCAAGATGTCTGAGGATCATGATTACGTGCAGCGGGCCTCACAATGCGGCGAGTTTGGCATATTGACCAGTGTGCGCATCCCGGTGTCTATGCGGCGATTGGAGAAGGAAGGACTCGCGCAACTCGCGCTCAAGTATTTGTGGTGCGAGATGCACGCGCTGGCAGGCAAGCCGGTGCGCTCAACGCCGTTCGAGTACGAGTTCGGCGCGTTTCAACCTGCCACTCTATCCACGGGACATTTCATGATTGACATCACGGAATTGCGCGCGCAGTTGGGACGTTTTGAAAATCCTATTCAACGCTTGAGCCGCACGGGATTGGATCAATTCCACCGTGTGGTAGAGTTTGATCCGGTGGATGCGACGCGTGAACGCCTTCGCCTGTTGATCGAGGGCGCCGATCTCGATACGCTGGACCGTTATTTGCAGCAACGGTTGGCGCTCGTTCGTGAGAACAGATTGCTGAGCGAGAGCTGGTCGAAATTAAAGACACTGCCAAGAGAGAGCATTCGCCTTTTAGAGCCCGATTGGCTGCGGCCACGCCATTCGAGGGATGCGCCGGCAAGGCAAGATGCGCCGGCAAGGCAAGAGGATCAAGATGCGTGAGGAACGAGCGCAGACCTTGGCAGCGCTGCTCGAGTTCTTGTCCGGCGAACGCCTCACGGTGGTGGTACGCGGGCATCCGCTGCCGCTCGGCACGCATGAATTGGCCGGAATGGTGGGGAAACGCGCAGCGTTTTCCCCACGTCCAGTCTTCGGCAGCACGCCACGGTGGGCCAGGCTGATTTCGCCCGGGCGCGGCAGGCGGCCCCCGCTAGCAAAGCACCCTCGTCCCTTCACTCTGTTCCGGGATGCAAGCAGAGCGAAAGCGAAAAAGCACGCGTGATTGTGAAATCCCGACCATGCACTTTTTTCTGTATGGTGAGGCGACAACAATCTCATTGATTGCTCCCTCGTGCCTTTTGACACGATATGACCCCAATGTTATAATCCCCAAGAGCTTGGGAAACTGGAAGAGGGGCCGAGTTGATTGGCGTTGGTAGGCAACGATGAGGCAAGTTAACTGATAGCGAGGTGGACCATGCTAAAAGCTCACTGGAACGGATACGAGATTGATTCTTCGGAGGCAGCCTACAGTGTAAAGGTGCCGCACCCCAAAAGTATGGGCACGCTGGTGCGGGCTTTGCTGGGCTCGGGCTATTTTGTCCGCTCGTACTATTTGTTGAGCGAGCTGCAAACTGTGCGCCTGCGCGACTATATTGCGGCCCAGGCTCAACCTGACAAGCAGGTGGTGGCTCTGCTTGACAAGCAGATTGCCAAGTTCAACGATCGCCGCCCGACGACCATCGGCGTGCGGGTCATCGAGCCTGTTCTCAACTATGTCGGCGCTCACTGCCGCCAACTTGTGCAAGCTCAGACTTTTCGCTCTGAGCTAACTGAAGAACAGAGGGAAACCCTGGAAGATTGTGGTTATGATGATGATGATGACGGCGGATTCGAGCCAGGAAGTTTTGTGGATGAATCGCTGTATTACTCCGAGAGCGAAATCCCCTGGGATGGCATTGTGATGGCTCTGCATTGCGAACTGGTGGGAGCGGGCAAACTGACCGCGCATGAACAGCAGGAAGCTTATAAACTCACCCATGACAGCTATGAGCGAGCTGGCATGTTGGACTTGATGGCCGAGATAGATTTTGGTCCGTCGCGTGATTATGTGCTGCAAGACATCAGCCACGCCCAGCCGCTCTCCCTGCGCGTGCGCTTGAACCCTGATGTGACCTTGAGCATTCACGGCCGGTGGATGGACGACGGGCAATTCATCTACCCCTATTATGCCTACTTGTTGGAACAGGCCGCCGAAAAAGCCGCCGCTAAAATAAAATTCGGCATGATTTATTGACCGAGGCCGCAGGCTGTGACCACCCTCTCGCCCGCAACCATCATCCGCCCCGAACCGAATGGCGCACTGCTGTTTCAACGCGAGACAGCCGAAACAGCTCTGCTCGACCTGGCAGGCCTGGACGCGCTTTATTTTCTGTTGAGCCAAAAGGCGCGCAACTATCCCCTCTCTTTAGCTGCTTACCTGCGGCAGCGAGGCTTTATTGTTCCCGGTGCGCCATCAGGCGCACTGGCGATGGTGGAAGCGGTGCGCGATGTAGCGCCTGTGACCACTGCGCCGCTCAATTCGCTTTCGGTCCCAGAGACGATTCACTTTTCCGTCACAAGTTGCTGCGACCAGGCCTGCGCGGGCTGCTTTTACTCGGCCCAGCCAGGTTCTAACGTAGCCGCGAGCCACGCTTCGTTCGCTCTCTTTGAGCGGGTGGTTCGAGAGGCCGGCCAGGCGCGCGTCTTTCAGATTGCGTTGGGCGGCGGCGAGCCTTTGCTTCATCCTCAATTGCTGGATATGGTGCGCCTGGCCCGCGCTCACAACCTGGTGCCCAATCTCACCACCAACGGCAACCAGCTCACCCGCGAACTGGCTATGGCTCTTTGTGAAGCGGGGTTGGGCCAGGCGCAAATCTCGCTCAACGGCGCCGACGAGGCAACCAACGCCTATACCCGCCCCAACTTTGCTGCCGCGCTGCGCGCCTTGGAAATATGTCGGGACGCAGGATTGCGCTTTGGCCTCAACTTTCTCCTCACCCGCAGTAGCCTGCCGCACCTAGCCAATGTGATCAAGCTTGGCCAGAGCCTGGGGGCAGAGTCAGTCAACCTGCTGCGGCCCAAGCCGCCTGTCCCCAAAGGAGATGCGCTCGCCGGCGACGACTGGCTGGCGCGTGAATCCCTTGGCGCTAAAGAGTACCGCGCGCTCCAAAAAATGCTGCGAGGCAAGACCGAGACGGTACGCCTCACCCTCGACGCTTCGCTCGCCTTCTTACTGAGCGACATTCCCCCTGAGCGGCTTTATCGGGCCGGGGTGTGGGGTTGCTGCGCCGCCCGCAAATTCGTCACTGTCTTGCAAGATGGCAGCGTACTGCCGTGCAGCCACGTGCGCCAGTCGGACGTGGGCAATGGCGATTTCATGCGCGGCTGGCGCGAATCGAGCATTTTCGCCCGTTTCCGCTCGCTGGAAGAGACGATGCGTGGCCCTTGTCGCGTCTGCTCACATCTAGCCATGTGCCGGGGCTGTCCGGCGGTGGTCATGGCCTTTGGCGGGGAGCTGGGTGACAGCGACCCGCATTGTCCTCGCTCACGCAGCAGGCGTCCGCTGAACACGGTCGGCATATCCAAAAAGCCTGGAGCATTGACATGAGCAAATCAAAGAAAACCAAAACACCCAAGATTGACCAAGCCATGCTATTATCCTCGCAATGATGACTGAAACCAATTTCTCCTCCGATGCCGTTCGGCTGGCGCCTGGCGCGCAAGTCGTGCTGGACCTTGTCGCCAACAAACAATTCGCCAGCCTGGCGGCTCACCAGTTGCGGGTGCAGGCCGAGCGATTGGCGTTGATGGCCGGCTTTGATGTGCTGGCCTGTGTGGATACGCTCGACTTTGCGCCGTTCGATTATCAAATCCGCGCGGCCCAGATGGCCATGCGCCGTTTTCGCGGGCGCGGTTTGCTGTGCGATGAGGTTGGCCTGGGCAAAACAATTGAAGCCGGGCTGGTGCTCAAAGAATATCTGCTGCGCCAGATGGCGCGGCGCGTGCTGATTATCACCCCGCCCGCGCTGGCCGAGCAGTGGCGCGAAGAACTGGGCAGCAAGTTTCGCCTGGGCGATTTTGTCACCAGTTACGATCAATCTTTCCGCGACCTGGGAGTAAAGGCGTGGGAAGCTTTTCCCCGCGTCATTGCCAGCCTGGCTACCGCCCGCCGCGCCGAAAACCGCCAAGCGATTGCCAATCTTGTGTACGACCTTGTCATTGTGGACGAGGCTCACCATCTCAAAAATCGCGCCAGCGTGTCGTGGAAGTTTGTCAATTCGCTGCAACAGAAATACATCCTGCTGCTCACCGCCACGCCGATCCAAAACAACCTGGATGAGTTGTACAACCTCATCACCATTCTCAAGCCGGGGCAACTGGCCACCCCGCGCGAGTTCCAGTGCCAGTTCGTGGCGCAAGGCGACCCACGCCTGCCCAAGAATCGCGGCCGCTTGCGCGAGCTGCTGGCCGATGTGATGGTGCGCCACAGCCGGGGACAAATCAATGTGCAGTTGCCGCCGCGTCGCGCCCATACCGTCAAGCTCAAGCTCTCGCCCGAAGAGCGCGCCTTGTACGATGACGTGAGCGGCTTTATCCGCGGCAGGTTGACCGCGCCGGGCGAGTCCTCAGACGAGGGCCGGCTGGCCCAGGCGCACAAGTTTACGTTGCAAACCTTGCAGCGTGAAATCGGCAGTTGCCCCGCCGCCGCCCAACCGACGTTGCTCGCGCTGGCGGAACACGAAGCAATGGAACCCTACCGCGCCGAGTTGACGCGACTGGCCGAGCGCGCCGGCAGCATCCGCGCGTGGGCCAAAGGCAACGCGCTCGACAAGCTGATGATGTCGGGCATATTAGCCAACTCCGAAGAGAAAATCATTATCTTTACTCATTTTCGCGCCACGCTGGAACTGTTGGCCGACCGGCTGCGCGGGATGAACGTGGACTTTGTGGAGTATCACGGCCAGATGACGACCGCCGAAAAGAATGACGCCATTCATCGCTTTGAGCGGCAGTCGCGCGCGCTGCTTTCGACCGAGGCGGCGGGCGAGGGGCGCAATCTGCAATTTTGCCGCGCGATGGTCAACGTTGACCTGCCCTGGAACCCGCAGCGCATCGAGCAGCGCGTGGGGCGCATTCATCGGGTGGGGCAAACGAGGCCGGTCGAGATTTTTAATCTCTCGGCCGAAGGCAGCGTGGAAGATTACATCCTGGACATTCTGGACCGCAAGCTGAACATGTTCGAGCTGGTCATCGGCGAAATGGACATGATTTTGGGGCAAATGTCCGACGAACGCGACTTTGAAGATATCGTGATGGATTTGTGGGCCAGCGCGCGCACGCCCGACCAGGCCGCGCACAACTTTGAGCAACTGGGGCGAAGAATTGGTCAAAGCGCGCGACGTATACCAGCAAACCAAAGATTATGACGAAGTTTTGTTTGGCCAAGATTTTGCAGCCGAGTGACGAATGTTATGAGTGAGCTGGCCGATTTCGTGCTGAGTTATTATCAGGTCAACGGCGCGCTGGTAGAATCGCCGGGCTATGGCGTTTACGAGGCGCTGTTGCCCGAGGCGCTGGCGGCGCCCCTTGGCGCGCCGGTCTTTCAGCAAATTGTGTTCGACCCGCCCGAAGCGGCCAGCGACGGCAGGCTCCACTTGACCGTCGGCCACCCGCTGGTGGATCGCATGGTAGACTTGGCGCGTCAGTCACCGGCCCCAGCCCAGATCTATATCAACACTGTTCGGCTTGACAAACACGGCTTGGCGGCGCTCGCTCGCCAAGCGCTCGCCTTTCCCAATGCGCGCCTGGTTGAAGCGCCGCGCCAAACCGAGGCTCGCGCGTTGTGCCATTACGTCCACTTTATATTCAAGGTGACGCTGACGACTGACGAAAAGCACGAGCACCTTGTTTCGGTGGCGATGGATGCTCAATCCGGCTGGCCGGTGGATTTTGCGCCGATTCAAGCCCAAGTTACGCTTGACGAAAAACCGGAATTTGCCAATCTCTCACCTGCGCTGCCAATTTGGATCAAGGTCGAGCAGCCGCTTGCGCCCAATGTATTGACCGGGCTGCTGGAACGCGCGCAACGCGCTGTTTTGGGTCAAGCATCCGATTCGCTTGACGGTCTGCGCCGCCGCACCGCGCGCTATCTTGAGCTGGATCGCGCCCGCCTGGAACAATACTATGATGACATTGCGCGCGACCTGGAGCGCCGCTTGCAGCGCACCGAAGAGGAGCGCCGACCGGCCTTGCAAGACAAGCTGGCTTCCGTGCAAGCCGAGCGCCAGCTCAAACTGGCCGACGCCGAGGCGCGTTACAAATTGCGCGTGGACTTGGAACTGGTTACGGCAGAAGTGATTGTCCAGCCTAAACAAATGTTGGTGGTGCAGATTGAAAATCGCACGGCCCAGGTGCAGCGTCGCATTGTGTGGGACCCGCTGCTGCATCGCATCGAACCGCTGAGGTGCGACGTGTGCGGGCAACCTGGGGCGAGCCTGCATTTGTGCACCGGCGGTCACCTGGCGCACGCCGAATGTTTGATTGAGCGGCAATGTGTAGATTGCAAGCGCGTCTATTGCCGCCTGTGCCAAAAGCAAATGAATGTGTGCGTTGTGTGTGGGCGCGTTGTGTGCGCCAGCAGCTTGAACAAGTGCGGCGAGTGCGGGCGTGGAACATGTCGTGAGCATAGCGGGTTGTGCCACGCCAATAACGGCGAGCCGGCCAAGCTCATTCAGCCTGCCAGCGGGCTGCCCCCAATTGAAGCCACGTCTGTGGTCAAGCCCGCAGAGGAGCCGCCCCGTCCCACATCCGACAAAAAACACCCGCCCAAAGAGCAAGCCCGCCCGCGTATGTCTGCTGCCTTACGCCGCGCCAGAGAACGCGAGAAAATTTCGCCCAAGACCTCGCCGCTAAAATTGCTTGTCCAGATCGAACCGCGCGAGCCGGTGGTCACGGCGTTTGTGATGACAGCCAAAGAGCGCGATGTGGCTATACGCTCCTGGATATTGTCTCCGACGGGGATTCGAGTGGAATGTGAGTGCGAGAAAGGCGCGGCGTGTTCCGCCAATAATCTCTTGCTCAAGCCGCAATCGGCGCAGGCCATCGAAGCGCAATTGGAAGCCGAGATTTCAAAATTTTGCCAGGAATACCATGTATCGCCGCAGCGCGTTACATATCTTGCCTTGGTTCGCGGCAACTCTGCTCCCATGCTGCGGTTGATTTTGTCCGGCGCATGGAAAGACAAATTGGCGCTTTCACAATCGCTGGCAGGTTGGCAAGTAGAATATGACCGGCAATTTCCGCGCTATACGCCGCCGCGCCCAACGTGGAGCGCCGACCTGGACAAGTTGACGCCTGAGGAAAATGCTCAAGCCGAGCGAGTTGTGAAAATCGCTGGCGGGCTGCTTGCGTTTGAGGGCGTGCTCAAGGCCGACGAGTTGTTTGAGCGCGTGACCCAACTGGCGCGCCCCGGCGCATGGTGTGACCGGCATCATTTTGAGTCGCTGCTGCGCAAACACTCGCGCCGGTTCAAGGTATTGATGAGCGGGTGGGTCGCCACGCCGGATGTGAGAAATGTTACGGCGATGGCCAAGCGCAAAGCCAATTACGCGCGGAGCGCGCCGCCGCGCGAGGTCAGCATCGAAGAACTGCTGGCGGCAAGTGAAGAACTACCGCTCTCCGAACAAGAAAAGCGCCTCGAAGCCGAGTTCTGGAGCGCGAGCGGCTTTCCCATGAGCATCCGCCCGCTTCAGCGCATGGCGCGCAATGCCGATTCAATTCCAGAGCTTGTTTCGGAGGCAGCCGAGTTCCTGCGCATATCCGACGAACACACCTTGGAGAAAATGCGGCCGGTGCTGACAGACCTGTGGAATTGCACCCCACGCTACGAGCTGCGTGGGCGCGCGCCAAGCGAGGTTGAGGAACAAACCTGATTTGCGCGGCGCTCCCCCCTTCGGGGGTCGCAACACAAAGCGGGTCGAGCAGGGGGCCAGAGGCATTGAGGCCCGCTTTAAAGTGCAACTGCCTGGCCCGGTCGAGTTGCGCACCATGCCTAATGGCAACCGTGACCCCCTTAAACCTCATGCGGGCTATGCCTTTCTCGACCCGAGGCAACCAGATGGGTCAGGCCAGCTCATTTTTACACCTTGCCCTGCTGGGCTATTGGGGTAAAATAGGCGCGGCTGATATAAAGCCCAAGAGATGACCTATGGATGAAACACTTTATCGCCTGGAACAAAAGACCGCGCAATTGCGCGCGGTGGGCCAAATCGGGGCTGCGCTGGCGGCGGCGTGGAAGCTTGAAGATACGTTGGATGTCATCACGCGCATCACCTCGCAGGTGATGGGGGTAGACTCGTGTTCAATTTATCTCCAGGAACTAGGCCGCGACCAATTGCTGCTCAAGGCCACCACCGGGCTGGCCAAGTCTGCCATTGGGCGCGCGGCGCTGAATATTGGCGAAGGTCTTACCGGCTGGGTTGTCACCCACGGCCAGCCGGTGGCGGTAAGCGATGCGTTGAGCGATCCGCGCTTCAAGCTGTTGCCCGAAACGCGCGAGGAGACGCTGCGCTCACTTTTGGCGGTCCCGCTCAGTGTGCAGGGACGCATTATCGGCGCAATGAATGTGCAGACTATCAAACAACACACATTCACGTCCGACGAAGTTGAATTGCTGGCGCTCATCGCCAATCTGGCCGCCGGGGCGCTGGAAAAGGCCGCGCTGTATGATCGCATGCAGCAGCAAATCCATGAACTATCCACCCTGGCCGAAGTCAGTCGCACGGTGACTTTGCCGCTGTACCTCGATGAAATGCTGGGCGTAGTGACCGAGATGGCGGCGCAGGTGATGGGCGCCAAAGCCACTTCACTGCGTTTAGTGGATGATGCGAGCGGCCAATTGGTGCTGCGCGCCACGCACAACATTAATGCGCCGGGGCAACAATCTGCCGCTTCGATTGCGATGGGGCAAAGCATTGCCGGCCAGGTGGCGGCCAGTGGGCAGCCTATCATTGTGCCCAATGTGCAAACTGACGAGCGCTATCTCAAGCGCGACTTGGCGGAACAAGAAGGCTGGGTCTCGCTCCTCAGTGTGCCGCTCATTGTGCGCGAGCGAATCGTGGGCGTCTTTTCGTGTTACACGGATAGTTACCACGAATTTACGCCCAAAGAAGTGGAACTGTTCCAGACCTTGGCCAATCAAACGGCGCTGGCGATTGAAAATGCGCGCCTGGTCATCAATGCCGCCGTCGTGCGCGAAATGCACCATCGCGTCAAAAATAATTTGCAGACCATTGCCATGCTGCTGCGCTTGCAAATGAGCGCGGCGCGCAATTTGCGCGCCGAAGATGTGCTGGCGGAAACCATCAATCGCATCCTCAGCATTGCCGCCGTCCACGAAACATTGAGCGAACAAGGGCTGCGCGTGGTGGATGTGAAAAATGTGCTAGAGCGCGTGGTTCGTTCCATCGCCGAAACAATGCTCACGGCGGGCCAAGATATTGCGATCAGCGTGACCGGCGACTGCCTGCTGCTGCCCTCCCGCGAAGCTACGTCACTCTCGCTGGCAACCAGCGAGCTGGTTCAGAACGCGGTGGAGCATGCTTTCACCGGGCGCGGTCATGGCCGAATCGAGGTTCAATTGCACGTTGGGCCAAGCGAGAATTCGGTCATTGTTCAGGATGATGGCGTGGGCAATGCGCACACCACCGCCCTCATCAAGGGGCTGGGGTTGCAAATTGTGGAAACGCTGGCCAATGATGATCTAAAAGGGCGCTTTGAATTAATTGCCGCGCCTGGCGGCACCCAAGCCATTCTGCGTTTTCCCAATCTTGCCCAAACAGGAGCCAAAGCGTGAGACAGTTGAATATCTTGATTGCAGACGACGAATCAATCATCCGGCTGGGCCTCAGACGGATGCTGGAAGAGGCCGGTCATACCGTCGCTGCCGCCGAAAATGGCGTGGCCGCGCTCAAGCTGGCTGCGGGCCGCACGCCCGACCTGGTTATCCTTGACATCAAAATGCCGGAAATGGATGGCCTCGAAGCCGCGCGGGCGCTTTTAGAGCGGACCCAAGTACCCATCATTTTCCTCACTGCATTTGGCGAAAAGGATTTGGTTGAACGCGCGGCGCGGCTGCCGGTGATGGGCTATTTGGTCAAGCCCATCAAAGAAGCCGAATTGCTGGCAATGATTCAAGTCGCGGCGCAGCGTTTTGAGGAACTCGCCCGCACCGCCAGCGCCGCCGCGGAGATGAAAGACGAATTGGCCGCGCGGCGCGCAATTGACCGCGCCAAAGGTTTGCTGATGCAGCGCGAAGGCATCAGCGAATTGGAAGCATATAATCGGTTGCAACAGCGTGCCCGCGCCGAACGCCGCACCTTGCTACAAGTTGCAGAAGAATCTATCGCTTTTTCTGCGAATGGATGACAACTATTCAGGCAAACTTTTACCCACCACAAAGACACATCATTCCTTTAATTTGCAGACGGAAATTTTATCGCGCGCGCACGACAAACCCGAATGGCAATCTATTGATTTTTGGTGCCCAAGTGTCTTTAGAAAATTGGTGACTGCTCAGCCGTTACACAGAGATTCACAGAGAACGCACGGAGAAACGCAGAGAATTAGAAACAAAAATCTCTGTGAGCCTCTGCGTTTACTCAGTGCAGCTCTGTGACCTGAGTAGTTACGAAAATTGAGGACAGATATGCCCCGATACCACATTTATACCCACCCAGCGCCGGCCCCGTTTGAATACCCCGCCAAATTCCAGATGGACGAGACCGACGCTTATGTGAAATATGGCCATCGCGTTTTCCCCGGCACCGCGCAGCGCGGCGATGCGTATTGGACCGCCGAAATTATTTCCCAGACCTGGTTTCAAGCAGAAACCGGGCGGGTTCCCATCAGCGGCGCGGGTTACGGCGGGCCGTTCAGCGGCGAAGGCTTTGAAGGCATGTGGCTGGACATGTCCGAAATTGTGCGTCCCACGCGCGATGGCATTCATGGCCGCGAGACGATTTCAACCACTGTCAATCTGGGCGGCGCACCCGAACTGCTTGAATTTGACGCCGCCGGACGATTGCTCACGCCCATGCCAAAAATGTTGAGTTTGCCGCTGCCGGTGATGTTTGGTCCCTTGCCAATGACGTTGCCAGGGCAGGGCGCATTGCGGGCGGCGGCGCTGGCGGCGGAACGCTTGGGCACGCTGGCAATTTTGACGCCGGATACATTCGATGCGGCCAATCCCCCGCCGCGATTGGCGTTGCGCCTCACCGCTGCTGATTTTGATTCGTGGGGCGATTGGCCTGAACCGCTTTACATCGAGATTGCCGATGAACCCTGGGCGCTCGAACGCTGGCAGGCCGCGCGCGCTCGTTGGCCGCAGGCCATGATTGCGCTGCGCCACCCCCTCGGCCCCGATAGTCCCGCTGAAGTTGAACGGCTGCTGCGGCAAGGTGTGCGCCTCTTTCATTTATATGCTGATGACGAAGGCCGCGATTTGGCCGGCCGGCCGTTGCCCGATTCGTTGCGCGCAGTCCATACACATTTGGTCCACCATCGCTGGCGCGACAGCCTATCATTCCTGGTCAGTGGTGGCATTGCCGCTGCCGAACACTTGCCCAAAATCATTGCGTGCGGCGCGGATGTGGTGGTGCTGGATTATGTGCCGATTGTGGCATGGGGCTGTGCGCTGTGGGCCGACAAGCGCACCTGCCCGGTTGAGAAATACGAGCTAGATGCTGAATGGGGCGCGCAGCGTCTGGTCAACTTGATGGCCGCCTGGCGTGACCAATTGTTGGAAGCGTTGGGCGCAATGGGCATGCGCGAAGTGCGCCGGCTGCGCGGCGAAGTGGGGCGCGTGATTTTTGAAGAGACCGAGGCCAAAGCGTTTCGCCGCCTGTTCCCGGCAACGGCCCCGCGCTCATCCGGGCGGCGTTTGCCCGAAGAAGACAGTGGCGAAGGCGATCTGCGTTGGACGCACGCGCTGTTGGCTTCAACGCATCAGCAGGCGCGCGATGGTCGCCCGGATGGCGAGCAGGAATTCCGCGTGGGCGGTTCGGGCGGCGGGTTTGACCGGCTTGCCTTTGCCTTTGAATTAACGGACGCATGGCAGCGCTCACATCCAGCGGATTGGCTGGCAGACCCGGCCGCTTTTGATTTGAGCTTGCCGCTCAACCGGCGCGGCGATGATCGCCCGGAACTAGTCCTCCCGTTTCCCTGGTATGGCGCCGGGATGTCGTTTGGCAGTGTGGGCTTGCCGGTGATGCTTGGCCGGGCGCGCGCGGCGCAAGCGTTGGGCACTTTTATTTCCACCGGCGAAGGCGGGTATCCCGATGCGCTCGTTCCGTACGCCGATCACATCATTACCCAAGTGGCCACCGGACTTTTTGGGGTGCGCGAGGCCACCTTGCAGCGCGCCCGCTTGATCGAAATCAAGTATGCCCAGGGCGCTAAACCTGGTCTGGGCGGCCATTTGCTAGGCAACAAGAATACTGCCAGCGTGGCGCAAGAACGCGAGGCTGTCCAGGGCACCTCGCTGTTTAGCCCCTTTCCTTTCCATAGCGTTTATTCCGTCGAAGACCACAAAAAGCATTTGGATTGGCTCAAGCAAGTTAATCCGCGCGCGCTGACCAGCGTCAAGGTCAGCACGCCCACCGATGTAGATATGGTGGCCGTGGGGTCATTTTTTGCCGGCGCGCATATTGTGCATCTGGATGGCGCGTATGGCGGCACCGGGGCCGCGCCCGAAATTGCCAAAAAGAATATCGCCATGCCCATCGAGTATGCTATCCCCAAGGTGCATCGCTTTTTGGAAAACGAAGGCATCCGCGATCAACTGACGGTAATGGCGTCGGGCGGCATTCGCACGGCGTATGATGTGGCCAAAGCGATTGCGCTGGGCGCCGATGGTTGTGTGATTGGCACTGCCGAGTTGGTGGCGATTGGCTGCACGCGGCTGGGCAGTTGCGAACAAGGGTTGGGCTGTCCGTTTGGCATTACGACCACCGATCCCGAACGCAGCAAATTGGTTAAAGTTGAAATCGCCGGGCAGCGCATTATCAATATGTACACCAGTTGGCTGGGGCAATTGGCCGGCATCTTGCGCGCGCTCGCGCCATACAGCGTGAACACCATCCGCGAATTGCGCGGGCGCACGGATGTATTGGTGTATTTGGAGTAACTTTGATGTCTTTTGGAAATTCAAGGCTCGATCAAGTCAATGCTTTACTGAACTCGCGCGGCGAACTGATTGCCGGGGCAACGGTTCAACCGCGCGAATCAGAGGCGGAGGGCGGTTGTGGCGTGTTGGGCTTTGCCGCCAATGTGCCCATTGCCGGCCGGCATATTGTCACCGCCAGCCAGCAAATGCACAATCGCGGCAATGGCAAAGGGGGCGGCATTGCGGCAGCCGGCCTTGACCCCAGCCAGATGCGCGTTTCGCCCGAGGTCTTGCGCACGCATTACGTGATTCAGATTGCGTACATTGATCCGGGTGCGCGCGCGCAAGTGGAACGGGAATGTCTGACCGGGCGGTTCGATATTGCAGAAGCGTACCCAGTTGACGCCGTAGCCGATTATCGCGCTGTGCCCAGACTTGAACTGCGCCCACCGGATGTGGTGCGTTACTTTGGCCGGGTCAAGCCGGAAGAACTGGCGCACTTTGCCGAAGCGAATGGCCTGCGCCAATTGCCGGCGCGCCAGGTGGAAGATGAATATGTGTATCAAAATACCTTTCGGCTGAACCAGCGCTACTATGCCAGCTTGGGCGACAAGCGCGCTTTTGTGTTGTGCCACGGGCGCGATTATCTGGTGTTCAAGATTGTGGGCTATGCCGAAGAGGCCGCTGCTTACTATCGGCTGGAAGACCTGACGGCGCACGTCTGGATTGCGCATCAACGCTATCCCACCAAGGGCCGCATTTGGCATCCGGGCGGGGCGCATCCTTTTATCGGCGTGAACGAGGCGCTGGTGCATAATGGCGACTTTGCCAATTATCATCGCGTGACCGAATATCTGCGTCAACGCAATATTGTGCCGCTGTTTCTCACCGATACCGAAGTCAGCGCGCTGCTGTTTGATTTGTGGGATCGCGTGTATGGTTATCCGCTCGAAGTGTTGCTGGAAGCATTGGCGCCCACCACCGAGCGCGACTTTGACCTATTGCCGACTGACAAGCAGGCGCTTTATCAGGCCGTCCAACAAACCCACCTGCACGGCAGTCCCGATGGCCCCTGGTTTTTTATCGTCGCGCGCAGCAAGCCGGACCGGCAAGAATGGCAACTCTTGGGCATTACGGATACTTCGATGCTGCGTCCCCAGGTTTTTGCGTTGTATGAGAATCTCCCCCTCTCATCCCGCTCGTCCAACGGGGGGGACGGTGGGGGGGTGCAAATCGGACTGATTGCTTCCGAGCGGCAGGCCATCAATGCCTGCTTGCGCAGCCTGTCGGCGGCGGATGCTCGCTTTCAACCGCTGGCCGACAAGTATTGGTTGGCGCGCGGCGGCAGTTATACCGACGGCGGCGCTTTTGCTTTCACTGTGACCAAAAATGAGCACGGGTATCAATTGACTTGCCGGGATAAGTTCGGCGTGCCGGTTCACGTTCCACGCCCGGCTGCTCAAACACCGAACGATGCAAATTTGGGCCGGGCACTGTGTGATGCGGTGCAGGCTACTTGCGCGCGCGGCGCAGTTCAATGGTTTGCCGAGAGCCGAGAATCACTGGCGGCGATAGATTGGCCGCAGGCTAGTGTATGGCTGGATTGGCTGATCCAATGGGCCGGCGCAGATGACGCCAAGCGCAACTATGCTTTGGACCTCTTGACCTTGCTGCGCGATAGGCGCTATGACTTGGGCAGCAAAAAACGCTCGGCGTGGCTGGCGCAAGTGGACAAGACGCTGTATCAGATCTTGCGCGCCGTGCCGGGCTTGGACACTGACTCGCGCGCTATTCACCGGCGGGTGGACTGGCACACGCGCCAGGCGTTGCGCACACCAGACCGTGACCAGGTACTCGTCGTTGATGCAAGCTGCTTTCCGCCAGAGGGGGAAGAATCGGCGGCGCGCTTGCTGTACCGGGCATATAACCTGGGCTGGCGGCGCTTTATCACCTTCGACTGGCGCGGCGGACGCTTTGCCGGCTGCGGCTGGGGAGCAGGTTCGGATGAGGCGCGGCTAGATGTTTATGGCGATAGCGGCGATTATTTAGGCTCTGGCTTGGATGGCGGGCAGGTCTATGTGCATGGCGATGCTCAAGACCAGGTGGGGCAAATTCTCAAGCGGGGGCGCTTGGTAATTCACGGGGATGTGGGGCAGACCTTTTTGTATGGCGCAAAAGGCGGCGATATTTTTGTCTTGGGATCAGCCGCCGGCCGCCCGCTCATCAATGCGGTGGGTTGCCCGCGCGCCGTAATTAATGGCACGTGTCTGGATTATCTGGCCGAATCCTTTATGGCTGGCGATCCTTTGAACGGAGGAGGCTGGGCCATTGTGAATGGCGTGACGTTTGACGAAACCGGCCAGTTGATCGAACTGGCTACGCCTTACCCCGGCGGCAATTTGTTTTCGCTGGCTTCGGGCGGGGCCATTTACCTGCGCGATCCGCACAGCAAGGTGGAGGATGACCAACTCAATGGCGGCCAGTTTGCCCCGCTGACTGAGGCCGATTGGGATATCATCGAACCTTATTTGCGCCAAAATGAAGAACTGTTTGGCATCTCTGTGGCGGAGCTCTTGCGGGCGGCGGGCAAAGTGCAGCCGCCTCATAGGGTCTATCGCAAAGTACAGGTTAAACCTCTCAGCGTGTTACGCTAGACTTTTTTATCCCGCCGGCAATGTAAACCGAAATATACCAAACGCACGCTAAAAGTTCCAGTCATGCGCCTGACTCGACTTTCCTCACTCCCATCCCGATCCAATTTCTCGGCCAGCTTGGGCAAATGCACATGCCGCGCCTGCGTCAAGACCGCCACCAACTCGGTGATGTTTTCGAGCAAGGTCTTGCGCATCTGGAGATGAAAGGCGCGCAACCTGTCTGGCGGCAGTACCACATTACACACAAGATCGCTGCAATTGATGACGCATAGTAACTACTCAGCCGGCACCCTTCGACCTGTCTGCCGACAGAGCGGGCTACGCGCCGCGCATCCTGAGCAAGGTCGAAGGACGCTCAGGATGCTGAGTAGTTACGACGTATAATGATATAAGGCTTGCATGGCCGTGAAAGCCCGATCGGGCATTTATGCTTTTTGACATGACATGATCGTGATGCTATAATCATAGGGAAGATGGTTGCAAGACAAGGGTAGGTGAAAAGGATGGATTGATGGAACCATATCCACCCTGATTTCAGACCCATGATGGGCAAACTTGTGATCAGGGGAACGCACGTTCCCGTTGGGTTATTTTGGAAAAGATCACAGTGGGCGAAACCTTTGAATTAATCCTCGAGGCTCATTCACGCCTCACTCGTGAGGCGATTTAGATGTCTTTGGCAAATCTCAATAGCGCGCGGATTTGCCTACAATTGCTGTGAAAGTTTCTGAGCCGCTTGGGTTTTGGCTCCGCCTCAACCCATTTTACTTTTCCTTATATACTTGTAACTACTCAGCGGCACCCTTCGACCTGTCTGCCGACAGAGCAGGCTACGCGCCGCGCATCCTGAGCGAAGTGAAACGCAGTCGAAGGAGCGCGGTGCTCCGCTCAGGATGCTGAGTAGTTACATATACTTGTCATCCAAGAGACTGGTAACAGAGCTGTTTATGTTCTGGTTGCATTTTTATTGATTGAACTCTGGCTGTAAATATGACTTGCCACCTTTTTGTCCTAACAAGGCTTGCCAACATAGCAATCGCTAATAAAATATCATGGCGAGATGCACTTGCCAGAAGCCTATTGGGGCGGATATAAGATGGACTTTTCGGAGGTAGCTTATAGTATCTAGGCGTCAGAATCATAGATAATAGGTGTGCTGGTAGGGGCCCTGTTAGGATAAGGGCGCATGATCTTGAAAATAATCAGAAAAAGGGTGCTAAGGTGAAAAGTGTCTCAGTCGAATCAAACGGCGCACAGGCGCCTCTTGGAAAAACAAGATTGCCAGAAAGCGTTCCCATCCACGGCCATGGGCTGAATCTCCACGATATTGTACAAGTGGCTCGCCATTATGCGCCGGTGACCTTTGATGACAGTGTGAGCTTTGTTCAAAATGTGCAAGCCTCGCATTACTATATTGAAGAGGCTGCTCGCTTGGGCCACCCAATTTATGGTGTTACATCTGGTTTCGGGGGAATGGCCAATGTGGTGATTGCGCCCGGCGAGGTAGCCGATCTTCAAAACAACCTGATCTGGTACCATAAAACTGGTACTGGCAACCTGTTGCCTTTTGAAGATGTGCGTGCGGCCATGTTGCTACGCGCCAATGCATTGCTGCATGGCGTCTCTGGCGTGCGGCTAGAGATTATTCGACGAATGGTTTTGTTTCTCAATAAGCGGGTGACGCCCCATGTGCACGAATTTGGCTCCATTGGCGCAAGCGGCGATTTGGTCCCGCTCACATATATCGCAGGCGCGCTGACCGGGCTGGGAGCGACTTTTATGGTGGATTTTGACGGTGAGACGATGGACGCCTTGCATGCCCTAGAGCGATTGGACTTGATGCCGCTGCCCCTGCGTCCCAAAGAGGGACTGGCGCTTATCAATGGCACCTCTGTCATGACTGGCATCGCCGCCAATTGCGTCTACGACGCTCGGCTTCTGTTGGCCTTGGCGTTAGGATCTCATGCGCTGGCGCTTCAAGCCATGTGTGGCACCAACCAATCGTTCCACCCTTTCATTCAAAAACACAAACCCCATCCTGGCCAAATTTGGGTTGCGAATCAGATGCTCCACCTGCTCGAGGAATCGCGTTTGTGCCGCAACGAGCTTGACGGAACACACGATTACCGCGAGCATGACCTGATCCAGGATCGCTACTCGATGCGTTGCATTCCACAGTACATAGGTCCCATCGCAGATGGATTAAAGCAGATTGCATCTCAAGTGCAGGTAGAAGCCAATTCTGTTTCCGACAATCCACTGATTGATGGACAGGCCCAAGTGTCTTATCATGGCGGCAATTTTTTGGGCGAGTACATTGGCGTTGCGATGGATCAATTTCGTTACTACATTGGCATGTTGGCCAAACATCTGGATGCTCAGATTGCCCTGCTGGTTGCGCCAGAGTTTAATCGCGGCTTGCCTGCATCGTTGGTGGGCAATACTGAACGCAAATTCAACATGGGGTTCAAGGGCTTGCAGCTTGCAGCCAACTCGATCATGCCATTGCTGCAGTTTTACGGCAATTCGATTGCCGATCGCTACCCCACGCATGCGGAACAATTCAATCAAAACCTCAATAGCCAGGGTTTTAATTCGGCCAACCTGGCGCGCCGCTCGGTGGATATTTTCAAGCAGTACATTGCCATGGCATTGATGTTTGGCGTGCAAGGTGTTGACCTGCGCGCTCGCGCGATGACAGGACGCTACCAAGCCAGGGAACTGCTTTCACCGGCCACGGCGCGTTTGTACGAGGCAGTGCGCGCAGTGGTGCTGTGCCCGCCTACAGCCAATCGGCCATATATTTGGGAAGACTACGAACAACCACTAGATGCGCACATAGCCCGCCTTGTTGCCGATATATCTGTTGAAGGACGCATCTCACAAGCGGTCAACGATATCGTGTCAAGTTTGGCGCAGATGTGACAATGAGGTCTTGGATTTGAGACACAGCACTAGCCTCTCCCACCGTAGGTTAGCTGTTTCTGCCAACCCACCCAGGTTTGGCCGTTTCTATTGGTTTGTTTTATCTTCGTGTGCCGCGCCAGGGTCAGTTCCACTAGATGACCATGATTCAATCATAAAAATCGAGTTCTCTTACCCACTCCGAATTTCCCCAGTAGTGCACTTGTTGCTAGATTTGTTATTCAACGCAACCTTTCTCTATTTCTGGCCAGGAACTTTGCCCATTGGCGGCGTTTGTGGAAAAGCAGATGGAGCCGGGAAGAATTGTGAGTGGAGATATAGCTACTATGCTACATGACACGCTAGGGATAGCCGAATTTCTAAGCGAGCTGCGTGATAGCGGGCTGAGCCTATGGGTGGAGGGGGGCGAACTGCGCTATAGCGCACCCGAGGGGTGGATGAGTCCAGCCGTGCGGAGGGTTTTGATAGAGCGCAAGGCGGAACTGGTGGCGTATCTGAGCGAAGGGCGAGCGGAGCAGGAGGAGGCGAAGCCAGGAGGAGGAGAGGGGGAGGCGG
>JBGSMF010000289.1:0-1811 GCA_041740315.1 Thermoflexales bacterium | reverse complement strand
CTAGGCGGTATATGCCGGCGGCAGGGATCTTTTGACGGATGGTCTGCCCCTCCAAGGTCAGCACCAACTCGGTTGGGTGACTTTGTCGAACATTGCTCGTCTTGAAACTAGATGCTGATAGCCACATAATCAACTGACGGTTGTCTTTATCTGATCTCCGCTTCAAAATCTAGCACAAGTTCCGGTTCGGCTGTAGCCAGAGGAACATAGCGGCACTGGTCGAGCCGCACCCCCACCTTGTGTGCCACAGCCCACTCAATCTCCGGGGTAGGCTCATAACGCTGGCCGACTAGAGCAACTGAGGCCTGCGCCCGACTGATCTGATATTCTGCTTGCGTGCCGGGCAGGTTTCGTGTATCGCGCAACATAAACACTCCCTGCCCTTGGCGGACAACCTCCAACACCGGAGGCTCTTTTGTCCTGAACTCGTCGGAAACAAAGGGTATATCGGTACCCCAGTTTGATTGCCACGCCCGAACGTTTTCTGCGATTTCAAGCAGAACATCAACGTGCTCATGTGCTCCACATGCGTAATCGGCATTGAAATGATAGGCGATCTTGGTGGCGTCTGCCTCTGGAGGCAGCACTGCCACGTAACTTGGCCAGGGTCGTATCTTGGCTAGGCTGTATCTTTCAGGGTAGTCGAAATATGAGCTAAAGCGATCTATGGTCAAATGATAGAATGCCATGGGCGGCTCGAGATGATGTAATAACGGGAGCAAGGCCAGTATCTCCTGATATTCGTAAAGTTGATCGCCCGGAAAACCATTAAGCAGGTTCCAGGAAAGAGACATGCCTGCCGATCGTGCATAGCGCAACAACGCAATATTTTGCGCCGCCGTTGTTCCCTTGTTCATGCGCTTTAACAGTGAGGTAGATAGGGATTCAATGCCGGATTGAATATGGGTAATTCCTGCTTTCACCAGGGCCAGCACTTGAGCCAATGAAAGGTTTGCCTTTTGCTCATAGTATATCTTTAGCGCAGGTTTCTCAACCGCCAATTCGGCTAGCTTGGGCACCAGCGTCTTGAAAAAGGTGTGGGGCATAATGTTATCTGTCATAGTTATTGATTGTGCAGGGTACAGAGTTAGTAATTGTCCCAGTTCAGCCATGACCTTATCAGGCGATTTTTCTCGAAAACATATCTTTGCGCCGTTCAAGCCGCAGAAAGTACAACGATGTTTCTGCCCCCACCAGCACCCTCGGCTGGTTTCGTAGGGAAGCTCAATGTAATCAGGCCACGCAGCGATGGTCGGTAGATAATGTTCGAGCTGTTCGAAATATTGATGGAAATCCGGCATAGGCAACGAGTCAAGGTCAGGAACGAGATTGCCATAAAGGATACGGCTGACAGGTTGATCTCCAGCATACAATTGTTGTAAAAACCGGACAAACTCACGCTCGCTTTCACCTGAGAAGATGTAATCTACATTAGGGCTGAGAGTGGCAATGCCCTCAGCCATTTCGCCTTCACAATTTTCTCCCCCCAGGATAGTCACGATGTGGGGGTTAATACACTTGACTCTATTGAGTAAAGCGATGCTGGCAGCCGTTTGCCCAAACATCGTTGTACAGCCCACCACCTTGAAACTCTGAGCGGCGATAGCCGCAGCCATTTCTTCGATCCACTCGCCTGCTTGGGTTGCCAAGTCCCTAAATTGAGACAGCTTGAGTTTTGTCCTGTTGAATGGAGTTGGTAGCTGCACACTGTTAGCTTGATTAACGGCATCGGCAGTATAATTTTCTATTGCCTTACCCGCATCATGTCCCAGAAGAGGAACTCTATATGCAGCAGCCGCAAAAAGTCGCTC
>JBGSMF010000288.1:0-7500 GCA_041740315.1 Thermoflexales bacterium | reverse complement strand
CCTATCCCAACAACGAGGATTTTTCGATAAAACCTGCTAGCCTGTTTCATGTCCACCTCACACGCAAAGGTGGATCTCATGATACTCCTGTCGCTTTGCGGCGCAAATCGGTTCAAAGATGTGGGTAATGGATAGCTGCCGCCAGGCAGGCTGCGCTGCGCTTGGCCCCTTCGGGAGTGCAGCCTGCCTGGCGCAGACAGGGTATGGGGATACGTTGGCTACGTTATTTCCGATAAACTCTATTGTGCTACTACAAAGGCAACGGCTGTTTCGCGCTCGTGGCTCAGGCTGATGGCCCACTCGGTCAGGCCTTGCTCCTGGGCCAACTCGGCGGCGCGCCCATAGAGGGTCACGCGCGGCTTGCCGCGCAGGTCAGATAACACTTCGACTTCGTGAAAATAGATACCGTCGCGGCTGAGCACGCGCACCCCCACCCCCAGCGCTTTGGAGACGGCTTCTTTGGCCGCAAAGCGAGCAGCCAGCTCGGGCACCCGCCCGCGGCACCAGATTAGCTCCATAGGAGTATACACACGCTCCAAAAAGCGCTGCCCAAAGCGTTCTACAGCGCGCTGGATGCGAGGAATTTGGACGATATCAATTCCAACGGTCAGCATGGTTACTTGCTATTGTTTTTAGGCCCGGCAACGGCCAGGGCCATGTTATCTGGATCGAGATAAGCCTGCACTGCGGCGCGAATTTGTTTGGGAGTGATGCTATTGATCAGGTCGGTATAATGTTGCAAATAGTCTAGCCCCAGCCCATACAGCTCCATATCGGTCAAGACAGAAGCAACGCCATCGTTCGTTTCCAGTTGCAGAGGCAGCAGTCCGGTGCTAAACGATTTATTGTCGGCCAATTCGCGGCTGCTCACCAGTTTTTCGCGCATGCGGCGCACCTCGGCCTGCATGCTGTCAATCGCCAGCTCGACATTGGCCGGGTCAACGCCGGCGTACAAGACCCAAGCGCCCGGCCCCAGGCCGCCTTCGACGCGGCTAGAGGCGTAATAGGCCAGTCCCAGCTTGTCGCGCACCGTTTCGCCCAGCCGGCCCATCAGGCCAAACACCCCCAGAACCAAATTGCCCAGCGCCGCCGCAAGATAATCGGGTGATGAGCGCATTGGCCCCACGCAGCCCATGACAATATCGCTTTGCGATTTGCCCGGCACGTGGACGAATTGGCGGCGCAGCCCAGAGATGGGTGAGATGGGCGGCAAGGGCGCGCGCTCTGCCTGCGTTGTTTGCCAGTGGCCAAAGGCCTTGTCCCACTCTTCGAGCGCCTGGTCGGTCTTGATGGCGCCGACGATGCTGACAATTAGCCCGCGTGGGCCATAATGATGGCCGTAAAAACGTTCCATCTCGTCACGGGTGGTGGCCTGGACTGTTTCGATGTATCCATCCATGCTGCGTCCATAGGGATGTTGGGGCGAATAGAGCAATCCACGGAATCCAAGCCCGGCCTGGCTGCGAGTGTTGTGGGCGCGCTCTTCCAGCGCGGTCAAGATTTCGCCGCGCTCTTTTTCCACCTCGGCCGGCGGAAAGGCAGGCTGCTGCAGCACATCGGCCAGGATGTCTAGCATCTGCGGCAGGTCTTCGGCCAGGCACTTGACGCCAAAGGAGCTGACGTTCATCCCGCCGTCTACATCCACCGCTGCGCCGACCGATTCGATTTCTTCATAGATTTGCTGAAAGGTGCGCTGCTGCGTGCCGCGCATCAGGCAATCGGCCATGAACGAAGCCAGGCCAGCCTTTTCTGGCGGAACATCGGCTGCGCCTGCCCGCACAATACCTTCTACCACTACCGAGGCGGCGTCAAAATTCTCGCGCGCCAGCGCCGTCATGCCGTTTGCAAATTCATGACGCACGATATCTTGCGGACCTGGAAAAGATGATTTTGCCTTGGTCATGATTATTCCTCGTCGCTAGAGTGCTGGTTGCTGGCCAAAGGTGGCTCGTCGTTTACGGGAATGTACCAGCCGACAGTGCGTTGTTGTTGGGCCAGATAGGCGCGCGCTACGCGCTGCACATCTTTTACCGTTACGGCGGCCAGCCGGTCGAGATAAGTTTCAAACCAGGTGTGATCAGCAAAGATCTCTGAAAAACCGTACCAGTAGCCCTGGTTTGTCACCGATTCGGCCCCATAGGCAAACATGGCTCTGGCTTGCTTGATGGCTTTGGCGATTTCGGCCTGGGCTACCGGCTGCTCGACAATGCGGTCCAGCTCGGCATCCAAGGCGGCCTGCACCTCGGCGGGGGTGCGCCCCGCGCGCAAGGTCACACCGATGATGTACAAAAAGGGGTCAACGGTCGGGTTGGCGTTGCCATAAACGTTTGTGGCAAGCTCGGTGTCTACCAGCGCGCGATACAGGCGCGAGCTGGCGTTCGAGCCGCCGCCGCCAAAGACTGCCAGCGAGCTGGCGCCGGCCAAGATGGCATCTAGCACCACCATCGCTGGAAAATCGGCGTGGCTGGCCTGCGGCGCGTGGTAGGCCACCTCAATATACGTTGTGCCGCCGGGGCCTTGCACCTGCACGCGCCGCTCGCCGCGCTGCGGCGGCTCTTGAGCGGCGATGGGCTTGGCCTGGCGGCTGGATTTGATTTTGCCAAAGTACTTGGCAATCAGCTTGAGCGCATCGGCGGTCTTGAAATCGCCCGCGGCGACCACGATGGCATTGTTGGGCGCATAATAGGCGCCGTAATATGAAAACAAATCGTCCCGCGTCATCGTCTGCAGGTCGCACATGTCGCCAATGATTTCGTGGTGGTAGGGGTGAACGCGAAAGGCCGCTGACTGCACCTCTTCCGACAGTAGGAAACGAGGGTTGTTCTCGTTGCCCTGCCGCTCGCTAATAATCACGGTTCGTTCCGAGGCCACGTCTTTGGGGGCAAAGAGCGCATTGACCATGCGGTCCGACTCGATCTGCGCCCCCAATTCCCACTTGTCGGCGGGCAGCGTCTCAAAATAAGTGGTGAAATCGAGCCAGGTGAAACCGTTCGAGATGCCGCCGGCGCGCGCAATGGCCTGATCGGCCTTGCCCTTGGGAAAGTTGGGCGTGCCCTTGAACAGCATGTGCTCTACCCAATGGCTGATGCCCGTGATGCCGCGCCGCTCCATGCGGCTGCCCACGCGATACCAGCACCACAAGGTAACCACTGGCGCATGGTGCGATTCTTTCAGGACCACGGTCAGCCCGTTAGCCAGTTGCGCTTTGAACACGCCGTTCCGGGCCAGGCCCTTGATACGCTTTGGGGTTTTCTTTTTTTGAACCACGGTTGTCCTTTCAGCGGCAGTAGATATTCAGCGGATTCCTTCGCCGTTATAGCCGCGCCCCATGCCGCGATAGCTAAAGCCGGCCGCGTGCATGGTGGCCGCATCGTAGATATTGCGTCCGTCTATCAACACGGGCGATTTCATCACTTGCTTTAACTGAACCCAATCGAGCTGCTTGAATTCATTCCACTCGGTGATGATAATTACGGCATCTGCCCCGGCGGCGCACTCGTAGGCGGTTTCGGCCAGTTTGACCTGGGCGGGCAAGACACGCGCGGCCACATGCATGGATACGGGGTCATAGCCTTTGACCAGCACGCCTTCGGCCAGCAGCATTTGGGCAATGTCTGACGAGGGGGCATCGCGCATATCGTCGGTATTGGGTTTAAAGGCCAGGCCCAATAACGCCACCGTTTTGCCGCGCAGGTCGCCCAGCGCCTCTTTCAGCTTGGACACCACATCGAGCCGCCGGTCGGCATTAATGTCCATCACGGCTTGCAGCAGTTGGGGGTGGCGGCCTTTTTCGCGCGCCATGTGCGCCAGAGCTTTGACATCTTTTGGAAAGCATGACCCGCCCCATCCCAAGCCGGCGTCTAGAAAGCCGCGGCCAATGCGCTTGTCATAGCCCATGCCGGCGGCCACTTCTTTCACATCTGCGCCCAGCGCCTCGCAAATGTTGGCGATTTCGTTGATAAAGCTGATTTTGGTGGCCAGGAAAGCATTGGATGCGTACTTTATCATTTCGGCGGTGCGCAGATCGGTGACGACGATGGTGGTGCGCAACGGCAGGTGAAGTTGAGCCACGCGCTCGGCGGCGGTTTTGTCTAGGCTGCCCAATACAATCCGGTCAGGATTCATAAAGTCGCTGATGGCGTTGCCTTCGCGCAAAAATTCGGGGCAAGAGACGACGCTAAAAGGGATGGGCGCCTTTTGGCGCGCTCGGACAATATCGGCCACCCAGTCGCCGGTGCCCACCGGCACGGTTGACTTGTTGATGATGAGGAGGGGGTGATCCATCACGTCGGCAATGGATTCGGCGGCGGCGCGCACGTATTGCAGGTCGGCTTCGCCATCCACGCCGGAAGGCGTGCCAACGGCAATGAACACAAACTCGGCTTCTTTAATCGCCTCGGCATACGAGGCTGTAAAAGACAAGCGGCCAGCTTTGATGTTGCGGCCTACAATTTCCTCCAGACCCGGTTCGTAGATGGGCATGATACCCTTTTTCAGGTTGGCAATGCGTTCTTCATTGATATCCAGGCAGCACACGCGGTTGCCCAGGTCGGCAAAGCACGTGCCGGTGATGATGCCCACATAGCCTACTCCAACCACAGTGATGTTTTTCATTCCAGATTATGCTCCTTGCTAAAAATGACCTCACCAAGCGTCGGGACATGATAACGCAAAAACACAAAAAAGGATAGTCCTTACTTGACTACCCTTTAGCGCCTAAAGCCTATTTTTTGCGCCTCACCGATGTTTGGGGGTGTTTGCGCTTGCAGTTGAGCTAGAAACGAAATTCTTGCACGTCTGCATCGGCCAAGAGCTTGGCTGCAAGTTGGTCGTGGCACTGGGGTGATCCGTAGGCTTCCCAAGTGCAGGTCAGCTTGCTGCCGGTTCTGATCTGCTTGTGGCCTCTTATGCGCAGCCCGCACTGCCTAAACGTGGCAGCCAGTTGCTCTAGCTTTTCGGGGCTGGCCTGGCAGACGATTTCATAGCTTCGCTGGTCCCGGATGTTGTCAATCCACGCCTCAATCCTAGGGAAAAAAGTCAGGACAATCAGGATTGCAAACGCCGCTGTGCAGGAAATGAGATACTGTCCGCCGCCAATGCCCATCCCCAAAGCTGCCGTGAGCCAGATGGAAGCGGCGGTCGTCAGGCCCGTCACTCGCCCGGCATCGCGCATGATAGCGCCAGCGCCCAAAAAGCCCACCCCGCTGACGATTTGGGCAGCGATGCGGGCGGGGTCACTATTGCCGGCCAGCCTGGCAGAGAAAACGGTAAAGAGGGCCGCGCCCGTGCAAATGAGGATCATTGTGCGAAAGCCCGCCGCCTTGTCGAGAAATTCACGCTCGGCGCCAATGATCCCGCCCAGCAAAATAGCCAGGGCGAGTTTTATTATATCATCAGGGACAAGGGTCATAGTTTCATTTCCTATCAGCAACTACCCAGGTCACAGAGATTCACAGAGGGAAAACAGAGCTACACAGAGTTTTCTCTTTTCTTCTCTGTGTTTCTCTGTGCGTTCTCTGCGTAACTCGGCGTAAGGTTGAGCGGTTACTCCTATCCTTCATCATTTGCCAAGCGTAACTGCTCACCCTCCCGCAGGTTTGAACGCTTTTGGATGAGCAAACGCACTCGACCAGGATTGCCAGCCCACCCAGGCAGTCAATTTTGCAACCTGCGGGAGGGTAGGCTGAGCAGTTACTGCCAAGCTATATATTCGCGTGTGTTTTGATGGCCTCCTCAATCAGCGCCATTGCCTCGGCCAGCGGCTTGGCCCCCAGTTGTTCGTTGTTGCGCAGGCGGATGTTGACTGCGCTGGCTTCTTGCTCTTTGTCGCCCATCACAAACATGTAGGGGATCTTGAGCAGTTGCGCCTGGCGGATTTTGGCGTTCATGCGCGCGTTGGAAGCGTCCAACTCGGAGCGGATGCCTTGAGCCTGAAGATCAGCCTGCACCTGCCGGGCGTACTCTACGTGCCGGTCGGCAATGGGGATGAGCTGCACTTGCACAGGAGCCAGCCACACCGGAAACGCGCCGCCATAGTGCTCAATCAGCACGCCGAAAAAACGCTCCATCGAACCGAGCAGCGCGCGATGGATCATGTAGGGCTGGTGCTCTTGGCCGTCTTCACCGACATAGGTCATGTTAAAGCGTTCCGGCAGGTTAAAGTCAAACTGGATCGTGCTGAGTTGCCACTCGCGCCCGATGGCATCCTTGATTTTGAGGTCAATCTTGGGCCCGTAAAAGGCCGCCCCGCCCTCGTCAATCTCATAAGGAATGTCGGCGCGGATGAGCGCCGCGCGCAGGGCTTCGGTGGGAGCTTCCCACTTGGCCGGGTCGCCGGCCGATTTGGCCGGATCGCGCGTGGCGAGATAAGCCTGGAACTGGGTAAAGCCAAAACTGCGCAAGATGTGCAGGCAAAAGTTGAGCACGCGGTCAATCTCTTGGGGCATCTGGTCGGGCCGGCAAAAGAGGTGGGCATCGTCTTGCGTAAAGCCGCGCACACGCATCAGGCCATGCAGCACGCCGCCGCGCTCGTAGCGGTAGACTGTGCCCCATTCGGCAAAGCGCATGGGCAAGTCGCGATACGAACGGATGTCGCTCTTGTAGATCATGATGTGGAAGGGGCAGTTCATTGGCTTGATGTAATATTCTTGCCCGTCAATATCCATGGGCGAGTACATGCCGTCTTTGTACCACGTCAGGTGACCGCTGATCTCCCACAGGTGGCCGCGCCCGATATGCGGCGAGTAGACCAAATCGTAACCGCCTTTGATGTGCTCATCCTTGCAGAATGATTCGGCCAGGTGGCGGACCATGCCGCCTTTGGGATGCCACAGCACCAGCCCGCCGCCCAGCTCTGGATTGGTGCTAAACAGGTCGAGCTGTTTGCCCAGCTTGCGGTGATCGCGCTTGTCCACTTGTTCGCGCCAGGCCAGGTATTCTTCCAGTTCTTTAGCTGTTTCAAAGGCCGTGCCATAGATGCGCTGGAGCATGGGGTTGGCTTCGCTGCCGCGCCAGTAGGCTCCGGCGATGGAAAGTAGCTTGATGGCAGCCGGATTGATTTGCCCCGTGCGCTCTACGTGCGGGCCTCGGCACAAATCGGTAAAGGGGCCATCTGTATAGAACGAGATTTTCACGGCCTCTTGGATGGGTTCGCCATATTCATCTACCCCGCCTTTTTCCAGGTCGTTGATCAGCTCGACCTTGAAAGGTTGATCTTGAAAGAATGCGCGGGCCTCGGCGGCGCTGACCTCGCGGTAAACAAAGGGCTGGTCTTCTTGGATGATTTCGCGCATGCGGCTTTCGATTTTTTCCAGGTCTTCAGGCGTCAATGGGCGCGGCAGGTCAAAATCATAGTAAAACCGTAACTTCCCAATAATCTGGGGTAATTGCCTGAACCATCATCTCGCTTTGTACCCCGGACAGGCTATTTTGTCAAGGAACAAAGCCCTTCATTTTTCAGGACATTATGGACTGGACGGGCAGGACGTTTTCGCCTATGAT
>JBGSMF010000287.1:0-3333 GCA_041740315.1 Thermoflexales bacterium | reverse complement strand
TCGCGCATTGACGACGCGCGGCAGGGACGCCTGGGCAGCTTTACGCGCGACCGCGAGCTGGGCGGGGCAGAGGCACAGTTGGCCGAGCTTGAGCTGCAAGGCGAGACAGTCTACCAGATGGGTTGGTACATCGCCGTCTTTGCCTCCGACCAGGCCGGCCTGGACGAAACCTCGCGGCGTTTTGAGGACGCGCTGAAACGCGCCGACGCGAGCTTTTACCGCGCCAGCTCCCTGCAAGAACAGGGCATTCACTCGCTGCTGCCAACCGGCACCGACCGGCTGCGCCGCACGCGCAACATGACCTCGCGCGCCATCGGCGGAATGTTCCCCTTTGTGCGCAAGACCTACTACGAGCCGGAGCGCGGGATGCACCTGGGCGTCCATCGCCACACCGGGACATGGGTTGTGCTCGATCCGTTCGCGTCCGAAGTCGCCAACGGCACGATGGTTGTGCTGGGCCAATCGGGGCGCGGCAAGTCCACGTTCTTCAAATCCTTTGTTGACACGGCGGTCCCCTTGGGCCACCGCGTGTTTGCCATTGACCTTGAAAACGAGTTTCGCCCGCTGTGCGACGACCTGGGCGGCGTGTACATTGATATGACAAGACGCGGCGGCAACACCATCAACGTGCTCGACCTCAACCCGCTGGCGCCCGACGCGCCGGGTGAAGGCTTGTCGGTGCTCAAGGGTTTCATCCGGGTAGCGATTGGCCGCAAGCTGAGCGAGATCGAGCGCAACGTCGTCATCCACAACGCTTACATGCGCTTGCTGAGATCTGCCGGGATTGATTTCGACAATCCGGCTACGTGGGGAAAACCCGCGCCGTTGCTTTCGGATTTTGTGGCCGAATTGCGCAATGTCGAGCAAAAGCAAATCGGCGAAGGGCTGGCCGCTTGCCTGATTCCTTACACTGAAGGATTGTATGGGCAGGACTTTGACCGGCCAACTAACGTGGATGTGCACGGTAATCCACTGGTGGTATTCGGGTTGCGCGGCGTATCGGAAGATATGCTGCCCCTGCGCATCTGGCAAATCCAGAACTTTGTGTGGAGTCACGTCATCGTCCCTGACCAACGCCAGCCCACGCACGTCATTGTGGACGAAGGCTGGCACCTGCTGCGCCACGAGGGAATGGTGGCTGACCTGGCTGCAATGGCGCGCCGCTTTCGCAAGTATTACGCCGCGCTGTACCTGGCGACGCACTTTGTCGAGGATATGCTGCGCAGCCCTGACGCTAAAGCGATTTGCGATACAGCCGATATGGTGGTGCTGTTTGGGCAAAAGCCATCGGCGGTCGAGTCGCTGGGCGCGCTGTTTGGATTGAACAAAGCTGAGATGGCCGAGTTGCCGCGTATGGGGCGCGGCGAGGCGATCTTGATTCGCGGCCAGACGCACATCCCATTGTACGTGCCTGTGCCGCCCGAGCGGGTTGAGTTGTATTCGACTTCGCCAAAGCGAGAATGAAGACAGTTACACAGAGAGCACAAAGGAGCCACAGAGATGCACGGAGGGGATTTTAAAAATACCTCTGCGCTCTCTGTGTCTTCTCAGTGTATCTCTGTGTAATTACCCGGAGTGTGACGTGCCGCTGCTGCGCAAACTATTCACGCTATTCCTGGTCATCGGCTTTACGTTTTCGACCTGCTTTGTCATCTTGCAGGTGGTGATGTACGGGATGCTGGCTGAGCTGATGCGGCCTGTGCCGGGGGTCGGCGAAATCTTTGCCTTTCGCACGTGGGAGTGGATCTTTGGCATCCCGCAAGACAGCGGCGAGCCGGAGAAATATGGCGCGGTCAACCCCACCTGGCTGGGCGCGATTTATATTGGCGCAGATGGCATCCCTGTGGGTTGGCCGGTCGAGTACCTGGAAATCACGCAAGGCTATTACGCCGGCCACGCCGGGATGGACTTTTCCAACTATACCGGCACGCCGATTTACGCGACGATGAAGGGCACGGTGGTCTATGCCGGCTGGTCGAATGTGGGCTATGGCAACCTGGTCGTTGTCCAGGCCGATACGCCCGCCGGCAAAGTCGAAACCTATTACGCGCACCAGCGCGCGCTCAACGTCGCGCCGGGGATGGTGGTGGAACAAGGGCAGCAAGTGGGTGAGGTTGGCTCGACCGGCAACTCGACTGGACCGCACCTCCATTATGAAGTCAGAGTGGACGGCAAGCCGATCAATCCTCTCTCAACCATTCCGGCGCAGTAGGCAGAGCAAAGAACGGGAGAAAAACAATGTCAGAGAACACCTTGTACGTTTGTCAAGTATGCCAGGCTGAATACGACGTAGAGACCGCCGTTCAGTTGGCGTTCACGTGCCACGGCAAGCCGCTAGTCCGGCAGGCATCTGGACTTGTTGGGGTCACGGTCGGGCAGGCGCGCGCTATGACTCAAGATGTGGTGATGCTGTTGTCCAACGCGCAGCCGGTGTCGCTTTTTCCGCGCGGCGGCGGACAGCGCGTGGTCGAGGTCATCCCGCCGCTCAACAACGAGCGCGACGCCCAGGTGGTTGAGGCGCTGCTGGCGTCCATCGCCGTGGGTGAGCCATTCTCGCTAGAGATCGGCGCCACCTCCGACGGGCGCAAGTTCCTGGCGCGGGGAATGTCCGCCACGCTGAACCACGTCGTCCAACAGCTGCACGCCGCCTACGGCCAGGTGAGGATCGAGCCGGTGCAGCCGGATGACGACCCGGCCCAGGCTATTCGCGAGAAAATGATCGCGTCCGGCCAGGCCATCGCCTGCGGGCAACTGCGCCTCAATCGCCCGGCGTTTTATCCCCTGCGCACCTACAAGGAATTTGAAGCGGGCGATCCCATCACGACCCTGCTGGGCGGCTTTTACGGCCTGGGGCCGGGCGAGGTAGCTCTTTCGCAGATGATCTTGTCGCCCGCGCCGGACAATTGGGCCGACCGCTTGCAGAAACGCAACTTGGAGCCGCGCGCTCAACAAATGACGCTGACCGGGCAAACCATCCCGGCCGCGTTTGCCGCCGGCATTGTCACGTTTGTGATTGCGCTGGCGCTCATGCTGGCGTATCGCGGCCAGTGGCTTTGCCAGGTTGGCATCTGGGTGGGCGTGGCTGCCGTGTGGTGGGCGCTGGTCAAAATCGCTATGCAGGCCAACGAATGGCTGGCAGTTGACCCCGAAGTGACGCGGCGCAAGACCGGCCAGATGGCCTATTTTGCCGACCTGCGGCTGTGGGCGGCATCCAACACGGACGAGAACGCCCGCCAACTGTTAGCCCGCATGGCCGCTGCCTATCGCCTGTTCAACCTGGCCGAAGGCAACCGGCTGGAATTGCGCCTGGGCGTTGACCCACTGCCAAAAGCA
>JBGSMF010000286.1:0-22094 GCA_041740315.1 Thermoflexales bacterium | reverse complement strand
GGCCCCAGTTCACTTTGCGCCCGTTCCACACCGCGCCGGCCAAGCACAAGACTCCTAGAAATGTCAACACCCAATTTGCAATCTGAAATCTGGAATTTGGAATTTGGAATCTGGAATCTGAAATTTGATTTTCAACACTCCACCCAATCAGCGCCCATTGGTTCCAGCCGCGCTCGGTGGTGATTTCTACGTGGTGCACACCGGGCGTCAACCCCTGCGCAACCGGGACGAGCCGAATATCGGCCTGGGTGAAATCGGGCGGGATGAGTTGCAAAAATGCGCCCCGGCTGTCGCGCGGAAGGGCATTGGCGGGTTGGCCGTCAATCGTCACATACAGGTGAGCGCGGTCTGCGGCGCGGCGCACGTGCAGAGCCAGGCCGGTGCCGTTGAAATCAAAGGCGACAATGTCGCCAGCTTTGTCTTGCCAATCGGCCCCCAGTTGGCTAAAGCGCCAGTTGCCTTGAAAGGCGGCGATGGGATTGGCAACATAGTCTTGCCCTGCGCGCACCGCGGCCGGGTAATAGCCTGTGCCGGGTGGGTACAGCTTGCTGGCGGCGCTGCGCAAAGCTGTGTAAGCGGGGCGTGGGGCGCCGTCTTGCCAGACCAGCGCAAAACCCCAACGTGGGTCATCAGAAACCAGGTTTTTGTCAAAAACCTGGTTTCTTGGTTGGAAATTTTCCAGGAACAGCGCCGTCATCCAGGGCCACTCACACGCAGCGCGAGCGATGGCCTGAGCGACATAATCGGCCTGTTGCGCTTCGCTGGCTTGCCCCCATGCGCTCTGGCCCCCGGCCCAATTTGGGGGCAATGTGTTCCAACCCCATTGTGTAGCCCAAAGAGGCTTGGCCGCGTCGCCAAACCGCTCCATCTCTTGACGCACGAGCAAGATGTGTGAAAAGTTTAAGAGGTTGGGGTCAACTCGCCGATCATCTGGGCCGCTTTCAAATCCATACGGCTTGCCGGCGGCGATATCGAAATAACTTTGCGCGCCGCCTTCGTACAGCCGCCGCAAAAAGAGCCAGTCGGCCATATTTTGGCTAGATTGCTCGGTGGTGGGCGCCAGCCCGGCCAGCACAATGGCCGCGCCGGGGTCGTTGGCGCGGATTGCCTCGCCGGCCTGCCTCAGCAGTTCGGCATAGGCCATCACCTCTACCTGGCCGCCCCACTTTTCTCCCAGGTTCGGCTCGTCCCATATCTGATAATAGTCAACCCGATCGCCGTAGCGTTGGGCGAATTCCCCCGCAAAGCGGGCAAAGGCAGGGATTGAGGTTAGGGTTGAGGTTTGAGGGCGAGGCATAGAGAGCGGAAATTCAAACCAGGTCGGTGGAATATCGAGCACGGCAAGAATGTAGGGGCTGCCGCAACATTGCTCCAGTTGTTCGAATAGCGCATCCCACGTGCCCCACTCAAAGCGGCCTGGCTCCGGCTCGATTTGCGCCCAGGAAAAAGTTTGCCGCACCCAAGCTACCTGGCCGCCTAACAAGGGCGCCAAGCTATCGCTCATTAGGCGCTGGTCATAGCCCTCGATCGCCACATTGACCCCCAGGCGCGGCACATCGGCATAAGCAATGGGATGGGGAAATCCTTGCACAATGCCGCGCGTGGCCTGGCGTTGGGCCGCTACGTTGGCCGCGCCCGCCAATCCGGCGGTCACCAAACCCACAAGACATAGCAGTGTGAAAACTAGATGTTTATTGCTAGACATTGGGCAGCCACCGATATTCACGATATAGCGCAATTCCCATCCACACCGCCAGCGTTATCATTGCCACAACGGGTATCCGTATACCCAGGCTGCCCTTGAGCGTAAACTCGGACACCAAAAAGATCAGTGGGCAGCTCAACACAAAGGCGGCCAGCCTCTGGCGGGGCAAATTGCGCTGGCGCAGATAAATATAAAATAACAGCGCAGGCGCAACAAGCAGCAGCCCATCTTGCGGGTTAAAGTGCAGGCTAAAGAGCATCCCCAACAAAAGCGAAAAAGCCAGCCGTAATTCAAACGCCGGGTGATCCGGCTGCCAGGGGCCGCGCCACACCAGCAAAGTAAAAACAATCGCCACTGCCAACAGCGCGGCGCTGATTTGATTGATCAACACCGCCTGCTCATTGCCTAAAATCAACGCCAGCGTGCCTTTGACATTGTACATGGTGGTCGGGTCAACGCCAAGCGTGCCGAAAAAGCTGGTGGCTGTTTGCAACAGTCTGAGGAAATCTAGCCAGGTATGCCACCCCAGGATGGCGCTGGAAAGAACAACCACCGCCACCCCCACCAGCGCGGCGCTAACCATCGCTCGCCAGCGCCGCCCGCCCGCCAGTAAAACGCCCGGCAGCAAGATGTTTTGTGGCTTGACTGCCCCAACCACCAGCCATACTCCGCTCGCGGCCTCGCGCCTGGCCTTGAGCGCAAGATAAAATTGCACCAGGCAAACCAACACCAGCAGCGAAAAGGCCCCCAGCAAAAAAGTGCTCAACAGCGAAGGCAGGGCAACGGTGGCGCTGAGCAACAGCCGCCGCTCGAGCGGCGCCCAGGCTTGCGCAATGCGCCGCAGCAAAACGAGCAGCCAGATCAGCAGCCCGGCCTGGATCAATGTCCATACCATATAAGCCGTGGAGCGAGGCAGCCAGGCCAGCGGCACAAAGATAAAAACTGCGTGGGGAGGATAGTTGTATAGCAAGACGCCATCCTTAAAGCTGCGCCCTTGCAGTATTTGCTGCTGGTAACGTGTCTGTAGATCGGCGTCGTACAGGCGCGCCCCCAGCCCATCTCGGACGATGGCGCCGCCGGTGTAAAACGCGCTAAAGTCGGCTCGCCAAAACAAATCCTGGCTGGCCGCCGCGCCCCACAACCCAATGTAGCTCAGCGCCAAGCCAATGTTGAGGATCACTGCTCCTCGCGCCAGCCACCCGCTTATTTGCGCTTTACGATTTGGAGGGGTCGCCATCGCTCATCGAGGGTAAAGGGGGCTGCGTGCGATCCACCCACCACACAAACCACATCAAGGCCAAGATTGACAACACGGGGATAAGAGCAAGCTGTCCAATGAAAAAAGGAACAGTGGGCGCTCCGCCGCCGGGCGTTTCAGTGGCAAACTGGGTGATGAGACGGTCAATGTCGGTGCGGCGGGCCAGCAACAAGCCGGCCAGGGCGAGGGCGGCCAGGGTTTGTTTATTGGGCAGGCCAAGCACGAACAGGCGGCGCAAGGCGATGGCGATGGGAATTGATGCCAGAACCAGGTATTGGCTCCACACCACCGGATTGATCAGGATGCTGACGCAAATCAGCACACCAAAAGCCGCGTCAAAGCTGCGAGCGCGGATAGCCAGCACCAATCCGCTGACCAAGATTGCCAGCACGATGACGTAAGAAGCCAAAGGAGCTATTGAGGGCGCAGCAATGAGGGGAGGCACCCGGACTGTCACAAAACGTTCCGAGTCGGTGCCCCAGAACAGTCTCCAGCCAAAGGTCCATGTGGTCAAGTTGCCATACTGCGCGCGATAAAGGTTCATGATGCCCAGGCCAACTTTTTGGTAATAGTAGAGCATGGTGTCTAGCCCCATCACCAGGGTGGCCACCAGATTGGCCGCCGCCACGACCGCCGCAGCCGCGCCAGCCGCCCGCCAGTTTCTTTTCCAGGCCAAAAAAATAATCACCGGCCACGCCATCAGTTTGATTGACATCACGCAGCCGAGCAAAAGTCCTCCCTTTACGTTTTGGCCGGCGCCAAGCGCCAACCACGCTTCTAGCAATGGCACCAGCAAAAAGATGGTCAATTGTCCAAACACCAGGTCTTCCCAAAAAGGCGTCCAGCTTGTAAGGGCCAGCGCCAGGAATAGCACCCACGGGATGGTCGCCCGTTTTCCCAGCCATCGGAGGAACACGCGAGCCGCCACCACAATGCACAGGGCTTCGGCCACAAACCAAAGGATGGCAGCTTGTTGATAAGTGAGTAGCCCTAGCGGTATGCTGAGAACGGCCGTTGGAGGCGGGTGGGGTGTGGGGTGCATCAGCATGGGATAGGGCAGATCTCCCAAGAATTTCTCTGCCAACTCTGACAGGAACAAATAAGGCTCAACCCCATTCAACAAGGCCTTGGCCAGCAGGTATTCTTGCATGCAATCTTTGCGATAGACCTCTGGCGGCAGCAATGAAAGCGCGCTGAACCTGAGGCTGGCCAGCCCCAGCAAGGCGATGCAGCCGGCCAGCATATACCTGGCCGCAATCATGACCGGCGCGCGCGAGCTGAGAATGCGCTCGATGATGCCGGCAGCCAAACTGCCGGTCGAGCGAGAGTTCTGGGGTTGCTCTGGGTCTGGCATATCCTTGATTATCTCGCCCATCGTACCAGCTTGATGTTGCCCTCGGCCGTCAATTGCTGCACCCGGCCTTCTGGCACATCTACCAAATATAAATCGCCCTGGTAAACCAGAACAACCTGCGAACTGCTTGTGCCGCCGCGCGGTGGCGTGGGCGACCATGCCAGATCGGTCAGACCCTTTAGCCCAGGGCCGCCCTCTAGCCCGGCGCTGCCTTCAGTGGGAAACAAGCGGTTCCGGTTCGATCCATCGCGGTCTGCCACGTACAGCGTGTAGCGGCTGCGATCGCTGGTGTAGGGCGCTTCGGCCCGGCCATAGATAATGGCGTAAAAAGCAGACAGCGCAGGGTTCAAGGTGGGCGCTGAGCGAGGCGCGGCCCACATACCGGCTTCGTTGGCCAGCTTGGCGCGGAATGATCCATCAACAGCCAGCGACCACACATCGAATACGGGCGTCTCGCTGGCCGGCTGGCCGGCTGGCGCAAGCCCCGGCAGCACGGTCAGGATAAAGTTTCCATCGGGGGTCCACGACACCGTGGGGGTCCAGGCCCAGTTGCTATAGGTATTGATGGCGGCAAATGATGCTAGAGCGCTTTGCTTGCGGGTTTTGAGGTCTACAAGGAACACGCTTTCTGTAGCGCCGATGGCAATCAACTTGCCGTTGGGCGACCAGGCGTAGGTGCGTCCCCACCAGCCATAGGTCCCGCCTAGGGTAGGTGTAAGCACCTCGGTGGGCGTTCCCATAATGGTGCGAGCCGAGTAGGGCGCTGTCCATAGATCGTTGTTGGCGCGCCAGCCTGGCGGCCCGGCGGCCAATTGGCCTGTGGAATAGGCCAGCGTTTTGCCATCGGGCGACCAGCCGGCCCACATGATGCCGCCGGGCTTGACTTGCTGCGGCTTTGAATCGGCGCGGACAGTATCTATGGCCCACAGTGTGTTGAGCGGACCCTCGGTGCTTTGGCTGAGCGCCCGCGTGTAAAGCAGCGTCTTGCCATCGGGCGAAAGCGCCAAAACCCAGCCATCCAGGTCGCCTTCGCTGGTCAGCGCCCGGCGATTGCTGGTGGCCTGCCGCATGACATAGGCGTTGTTATTGGACAGGTAGACCAGCGTGCCGGTGAATGGCACTGCGCTTTGGGCCGCTTGCGCCACACCCACCAGCACCATCTCGGGCTGGGGCGGCTCGAGCAGTTCTCGTTTGACCTCCACCCGCTCCACTTGCTGGCCGTCTTCAAAGACCAGGCGGTAGGTTAGCTCTAGCTTACCGTTGCGCCCGCCCTGGATCACGCGCTGCTGTCCGGTAGGGATGGATGCGTCGCGCACAATTTGTTGCTCGTAGGCCACCACGCGTGTTTCAGTTTCAAATTGCTGCATGATGCGCGTGACTGTGATGACCGCGCCGGCGCTAATGGCAAAGGTTTCGGGGGGGCGCACCCGGTCTAGCTCACCCAGCGTGATTTGGGCTTGCGCCAGCACCTCGCGCACGGTTGTCGCCTCGGTGGTTAGCTCGGTGCGTTTCCCATCGGCCAGCAAAACGACCGTTATGGCCGTGTCGGGCGGCGGGGCATCGCAGGCGGCCAGTAACATTATAAGGATTGCAAAAAAGGTGATGCGTTTGAAATGTGTCATTGAATTAATGATACAGTTATTTGGTTACTTAGTCAACGTTATCTTTGGCTACCCGGACGGATTGGCAAGGGGATGTGTGGTATTGTTGACAAGTATCCTTGTGCCTAGTACAATCCATACAAGCGCAGTGCATTCAGCGCGCCGCTGGAGGGGGACAGAGAATGACTAATAAACTAACTTGTTTGCGGGGTAACTACTCAGCCATACCCTTCGACTGCGCAGCGCGCACCCTGAGCGGAGCGCAGCAAAGTCGAAGGGGCGCGCTGCTCCGCTCAGGATGCTGAGTAGTTACTTTGCGGGTCAACAACTTTCGCTCATTAGCTAATGTGCCGGTCACAACTGAGGCTCTAAACATTTTTTTGGCCCAAATGGCGCTGGAAAATCCTCGTTTCTGGATGCCATTTGGTTTATTCGTGATTGTGCTATACGCGGAGTTGAACTAGCTTCCTCCGAAAGGAACCATGGAATAGGTATTCTGTGGGACGGGGCAGATGAGGGTGAAAATATCTCTATTACGCTTGGCACTGATTTGGCAGAATATCAAGTTGTGTTTGGGTATTCCGCCGGCAGGATAGAACCCTTTGTGGGGGAAAAGTTTGTTTCAAGCAAGCGTGGTCTTTTGATTGATCGAAAAATGGGCAGTGACAAAGCGGATTTTTATTCTGTAAAAGATTCACCCTTGGTCACAATGACATTAAGAGAACCAGACAAACTAGCTCTGGCTCGATATTTGGATTTTGGCGAAAGTGCAATTGAAGTTTCCGAGTTCAATCGACTACTCCACTATGTGCATTTCTACAAGTCGCGAGAAGCAAACTTGTACAAACTCAAGCGATTAGGCTCCGAAACTGGTTATCAGACCTGGTTGCTGGACCGCTGTGACAATTTGTGGTCGGTATTGCGAAATCTCAAGGATAGGCGAGGAGTTGATGAGCGTTATGACACAATTATCCAGTTTATGAGAGAGGGCTTTCCTTTGTTTGATGACCTTCTGATAGAGCAAACCGGACCAAACACGGTTTATGGCAGTTTCTTGGAAAAAAGACGGCGGGAAGCCATTAAAGCGTCAGGGGTGTCAGATGGTCACCTTCAAATGTTAATTGTCCTGACCGCGTTGTTTTCCGAGGGACGCGACCGCGACTCACTTTTTTTATTTGATGAGCCTGAAACCTCTCTTCACCCTTATGCGCTAGCTGTTCTTGCCAAAGCAATTGATCTGGCAACCCAATCTTGGAACAAGCAAGTATTTGTGGCGACTCATTCCCCTGTTCTGCTTAGTCAGTTTGACCCAAAGAGTATATTGGCCGTAGAATTTGATAAAGATGGGCAGACGATTATGAGCCGAGTCAGTGACATAGAAGGAATTAAAGACTTGTTAAAAGAGTACGCGCTTGGCTCGCTTTACATGTCCGAGATGGTCGCAGCTCAGAGCGAATTCGCACTTCAGGGAATGCCAAATGAGCGATGAAGGTGTGATAGCGGACTTGCGTTGCTTTTTCTACTTTGGCTTGATTGTTACTGGGAAAGGCGAACGTGAACACCTTCCTAAACTGTTCAGGTCGCTTATGCAAACCGGAAGATGCAACTTTCAAGTTGTTAGCCGCATAGGACAACGTTCACCAATAACTTCTGAAAAGCGGATACTCAGGATGGTTGGAAGTGGGCAAATGATCCCTGATAAAGATGATGAGATTGGGTTGCACGCAAGAAGGTTCCTCTCTACGAGCAAGTGTGCCTACGTGTTGGTTGTGGATGATCTTGAGCAGAGTCGAGCGGGCGATGCTCGCCAAGTTTTTGAGCGATACCGGAAAGCACTTGACACCATATTATCACAGGACAAGCAACGCGCCGCCGTCCATTTTTTGGTAAACATGCTAGGAGCTTGTCGGAGAGGGCCGTTCGTAGTGCGCGCTTTAGCGCGCTGAAGCGCGCACTACGAGCCTACCCGCCCGCTCTCCGACAGCCTGCTAGAGGCATATTATTTTGCGGATGCAGCGGCGATTAATGCCGTTTTGGGAACCACATTGCAAGATTATTCTGGAGATGTGGAGGTGATTGGTCATCCCAAGGGAGAATTAAAAAGGAGATATCCTGGTTTTGATGAAATAGAACGTGGTGGCAAGATACTAGCTCACCTTGATGTTGAGCACGTCTTGTCCAATCCCAATACCTGCGCGTCACTCAGAACCATGTTTGAATGGTGCTTTAGAGCGATGGAGTTACCCAAAACTGATCAGTATCAGCTTCTTCGCGGGAGGCTAAGCGCAATAACACAAGGACAGTAAAGATTTTACTCTTGTCAGGTTGAAATCTGCGCTGGAAAGGAATTATCCTAATGTTGCCCCTTTCGACTTCTAGTTTTCCACTTTGTACTTTTTCCATCATCGCCCACGACCCGGCAGCACAAGAATGGGGTGTTGCTGTGCAAAGCAAGTTTCTGGCTGCTGCCGCCGTGGTTTCTTGGGCGCAGGCTGGCGCAGGCGCTGTGGCCACGCAAGCGCATGCCAACACGGCCTATGGCCCGCAAGGCTTGGCTATGCTGGCGCAAGGCATCAGCGCGCAAGAAACGCTGGATCGCCTGGTGGCTGCGGATGAAGGGCGCGACCATCGGCAGGCGGGCATTGTAGACGCGCAGGGGCGCGCCGCCACTTTTACCGGCCAGGCTTGCCTGGAATGGGCCGGCGGCTTGACCGGCCCGTATTATGCCTGCCAGGGCAACATTTTGGTCAGCGCCGACACGGTGCAGGCTATGGCCCGCGCGTTTGAGCAAGCAGAGGGTGAATTGGCCAATCGCCTGGTGATGGCGCTGGCGGCTGCCCAAAAAGCCGGGGGCGACCGGCGCGGCCAGCAGAGTGCCGGCCTGCTGGTGGTGCGCCACCAGGGTGGTTACGGCGGCTATAACGACCACTATCTAGACCTGCGCGTAGATGACGACCCTCATCCCATCCGCAAGCTTGAAAAGCTGCTAGACTTGCACCACTTGTATTTTGGCAGCACCAAGCCAGATGATTGGCTTGTTATTGAAGGCAAGCTGTGCCGCGAGCTGCAAGGCATCCTCAAACGCTCGGGCCATTACAAGGGACGCTTGACCGGCCAGTATGACCAGGCAACTCAAAACGCCCTGCGGGCGTTGGTGGGCATAGAAAACCTGGAAGAGCGTGTGCGCGAACAAGAGGCGCGCATTGACCGCGTGGTGGTGGAAATCTTGCGCAAGAAATTCCCCATCCCCAAACGGAGTTGACTTGGCCTATCCTAAAATTATTCTATAGCCGTCGCACGCTTTGCGCGATGCGGCGGCGGGCACACCCTGGACTGCCCGTCCAGGGCAGGCTTGCACCCTGTCTGCGCCAGGCAGGCTGCGTTGGTGCTTGGCCCCTTCGGGAGTGCAGGTGTGGGGATGCCCACTTGCGGATTTCAGGTTGGGTTCTTGACGGCAAAAGACATGGCGCTCATTATTGTCATAGACGATGAGGAAGAAAACCGCCGCCTGGCCCACTTGATCTTGGAGCGTCACGGCCACAAGGTCATTGAGGAAGCCGAGGCCCAGGCTGGCATTGCCGCTGCTCGCCACCACCAGCCTGATTTGATTTTGATGGACATCAACATGCCTTTGCTGGATGGATGGACGGCCACTCAGGTGCTCCGGGCAGACCCGGCCCTGGCCCATGTTCCCATCATTGCCTGGACGGCGCTGGACATTGGCGGCGAAGCTGGCGCGCTGGCGGCCGGCTATGATGGCTTTATGTCCAAGCCGTTCACACTGGCTCAGTTTGAAAGCAAGGTGGCTGCCATCTTGGCGGCAGGGCCGCGCCGGCCCGCTCAGCACGAGGCAGCCACAGCCGAGGCTGCCCCTCTTGCCCGTCCCCCCGCCAATGCGCTTTCTTTGTCTTGCTCCCAAGTATTGGTGCTTTCTAATGATAAATCACTGCGCCAGGAACTAGGTCAACATCTGGCTGACGAGGGATGTTATAGCCTGGTAGAATTGGCTGATCTAGCCAATGCGCTCGAAACCATCCATGCTCAAACGCCAGATTTGGTTTTGCTTGATCTAACGCTGGGTGAGCCTGGGCTAGGGCTGTTGCAACAATTGAAAGCAGATGCCAAGCTAGAGGCGGTGCAGGTCATTGCCGTGGCTGGGTTGGACGCGGGCGAGCCTGGTTGGGTGCAGGCGATGCAGGCCGGCGCTGATGACAGCGTCCTCAGGCCCATCAATTGGGACGAGTTGGCCGCGCGCATGTTGAACCGACTGCATGTCAAGCTGCTGGCAGATCGCCTGCGCCACCGCCAGGCCAACTTGGAATCGCTGTACCAGGCCAGCCAGGTGCTGGGGGCCAGCCTCGACCCGACCACTGTGCTGAACCTGGTGCTAGAGCAATCTGCGGCCACGGTTGAAGCAACCCAGGGCCGGCTGTATTTAATTGGCGACCATTGCCAGCCTGTTCGCCAACTGTGCACTGCTAACACGCCCAGTGTGTCCCTCTCCACGCTGCAAGCGATGTTTGAGCGCGCCGGCGACAGATGGGCATGCAAGCTGCTCAAGCCTATGGTGGTTGAGAACACCCCCCAAACGCCGCACGCTTTGCGGGTCGAGGGAGACGGGCGCACACACTCGTCATTGGCTGTGCCATTGGTGGGCCGCGAAGGTGTGATGGGCCTGTTGTGGCTTGACCATGACGAGGGAAGGCACTTTACCCACGAGCATGTGGCTTGGCTGACTGCCCTGGCTGCCCAGGCATCGGTGGCGTTAGATAACGCTCGCTTGTTTGAAAGCGTTCGCGTAGAGCGCAAAAAGCTATCGGCCATACTAGACAGCTCGGCTGACGCGATTGTGGTGGTTGATAACAGCATGCACATTGCGCTGATCAATGCGGCGGCGGGACAGGTGCTGGGCCTGCGCGCCAACGCCATCGGCCATTCAATCAGCGAGCAATTGCGCAATAATCCCCTGTCTGGCCTGTTTGATTTTGCTGAACTGCGCCAAGAAACGGTCAACCTGGAAGTGTCTATTGGCGACGGCGTTTACCACGCCACCGTCAAGCCTGTGCCGGGGGTGGGCTATGTGGCCGCGCTGCACGACATTCGCTGGCTCAAGGAATTTGAGCGAATAGAGATAGAGCGCGAGCGGCAAGAGACCGAGCGGGTGCGGCGCGAGTTTGCGCGCCACGTGTCTTTGCCGGTGGCCGAGTTGCTTTTAAAACGCGGCGAGAGCCTGAGCACATTGCGCAAGTGCCCGGCGGCCATCTTGTTTTCTGATTTGCGCAATTACACTGCCCTGACCGAACGGATTGGCATGGAGGCGGTGGTAGAATATGTGCTCAAACGCTACATCACCGTGATGACAGACATGATTTATGCCCAGGAGGGCACGATTAACAAAATGCTGGGTGATGGCATTATGGCTGTGTTTGGCGTGCCCATTCCACAGAGCGATGCCCCCCAGCGCGCGCTGCGCACGGCGCTGGCCATGCAGCGCGCCCTTTCCATGTTGCGCGATGGCTGGCAACGCGACCTGGGCCAAGACATTAGCATGGGCATTGGCCTGGCGTGGGGAGAGGTGGTGGCGGGCGATATTGGCGGCTCTTCGCAGCGGGTGGACTATACGGTGGTCGGCGATGCTGTGAACCTGGCTTCGCGCCTGGGGCAAATTGCCGCGCCAGGCGAGGTGTTGCTGTCTGACACGCTGGCCCAGGAGGTAGATAGCGATAGCCAGGAATGGCGGCTGGAAGAGTTGCCGCCGGTGACGGTCAAAGGCAAAGAACAACCCCAGCGAGTCTATCGCGCTAGCTCGCTTTGGCAGAGCCGGGCGGGTTAACCGTCTTTTCGGTTGCTGATCACCCTCCCGCAGGTTTAAACGCTTTTAGTGAGCACGCGCGTCTCCATCGGTTTCGCAGCCAAGTTGCCAAATTGTAACCTGCGGGAGGGTAGGCTGAACAGCTACTCTTCTCGGTCGCTCATTCGCAGTGGCACTGGCTTTTGCCTGGTGCCCAGCACAACCACCGTGTTGGTGCGCACCATCCCCGGAATGTTGGCGAATTTGGCATACAAAATCTGGCGCAGGTGCTCGATGTCGCTGGCCCAAATCCGCACAAAAGCGTCTGTCTCCCCGGTCAAGATGTGAATTTCAGTTACCTCTTCAATCGTCATCAAGGCTTGAATGGCTTGCTCGGTTTCAACCTGGTGGTCCAGCACCAGCTCGAGATAGCAATTGATGAGATAGCCGATTTTGGCCGGATTGATGATGGCGGTGTATCCCTCGATGACGCCGGCCTTTTCCATTTTGTGGATTCGATCTCGGATGGTGGCGTGAGGAATTTGCAACTGCTCGCTCAATTGGGTGAGCGGCGCTCTGCCATCGGCTTGCAGAGCCTGGATGATTTTGATGTCTATTTCATCAAGAGGATACATCTTTACTCAACCCAGCTAGCCAGCCCCAGCCGGACCATCCATTCAAAAAATTCGGCCAACAATTGCGCTTTGCGCCGGCCGGTTTCCATCTCCACACACTCTACAATCTGCCCAAGCGTGCGCTTGCCATCGGCCCAATACATGGCTATGGTTTCAAGTGTCTGAGCGTTGTGGTCGGGTTGTTTGGTAAAAGCATAAAAGGCCTCACGCTCGGCCTCGCCCAGTTTGCGAATGAACGAACGCGTGGATAGCTGAGCCGGAAAGCTGCGGCGCGGCACCCGCGCTGCTATGGCGTCGGGCAAATCGTCTGGTGGGGGCGTTGGCTCGCCGGTGATTGCTTGGCAGCCGCTCCACTCGCTCTCTACAAAGGTCTGCGCTTCTAGCTTGAAGGGCTGCAAATCCAATTCGCCCAGGCGGTTCAGCGAGTCTAGCGCAAGATTGTGCCGCTCTAGCATAAAATCGAGCTTGTGGCGCAAATGGGGGCCGCTGGCGTTTTGGGCCAGAGCCTGCGTAATGGCAGCTTGCGCCTGCTGCACAACGCGCACCTTGAAGCGGGCGTTCATTTCGTGCGCCAGCCAGCGCGCCTCGGCGGCCCCGGCGCAGGCCAGCCAGTAGGCATAGAGCGCCGCCAGAGCTGCCGCGCGCGCCAGCGATTCTGGGCTGGTTTTGTCTATAGTGTCGGCGGTGGTGTGGTAAAACTTGTCCGGCCATTGGATAATCATTGGAGTGGGAATGCCTACCTGTGGATCGCTCAGAATATAATGATCGCTGCCGCCCGAAAACGGCGTGACCGCATGGCGGAATAACGCAAAGCCGCCTTGGTCGGCGTGGCTTGAGCCCTCGGCAAAAAATTCCTCGCGCAGACGCTCTAGCAAATCGGGCGCAAAACTGGGCAATGCCTCGCACGGCCGCTCGATGAGCATCACGCTGCCGGTTTGGGCCTGATCTTCACCCACCATATCCAGGTTTAGCCCGGCAATAATATTGCCCAGTTCGGCTTGGCGCGCGGCCAGAAAAAGGTACATCCCCGTCATCTCGGCCATCCACAAAAAGCGGATCGCTCGCTTGGGGCGCGGCAGTTGGCCGCTTTCGATGAGCTGGTGCAATGCGCGCGCGGCTTCCATCGCTGCGCCTGCGCCAGAGGCATTGTCGTTTGCGCATGGAGCAGGGTGGCACAAGTGGCTGACAACCAGGACCTCTTGGCCGTTCTGTCCCGCTATCAGCGCCGCCACATTTTCCAGGCTGCCATCGTAATGGCTGGCCTCTACCTTGGCCCGAAGGCGAACCGGCTTGCCCTGGGCCACAAGCTCTCGCAGCCACTGCCCGCGCCGGGGGCTGAGCGCAAATCCAACACAGCGTTTGTCTTGGGCCATCCACCAGAACGACGTGTATTGGATTGCATCCGGCAGCTCCATCGGCGGGCACACCGGCTCGATGTTGCGCATGCCGTCAAAGATAATGCCCGCTGCGCCAAATTTTTCCACAGCCAGCGCATACACGCGCATCACGTTGCCGCTGGTGATGACGAGCTTGCCCTTTACATCTAGTCCCTCATACTCGCTTAGCTCCTCGCCCTTGTTCAATGCCACCAGCTCGCACTCGCCCTCAAACGAATCGCTGCGCGGAATCAGGCTGAGCGGCACGGCTCGATAATCGGCTAGCTTGCATGCTTTGCTCGCCGGCTCGATGAGATGCAGCGTGCCGGTGTGGGCGGCCCATTCTTGCCACAGCGCTTCGCCCCAATGTGTTGCGCCATAGTGGGCGGCATAGCTAGACAACTGGGCTTGCACGCCCCATGTCGTCAACGTATCCAGCACATACTGGGCGGCCTGCCTAAAGCCGGGACTGATTTGAATGCGGTGATAGCGGCTGATGTCGTTGACCACCCCAAGCGCGGCCTGGCCTGAACATTCGGCTCGAATCTGGTTGAAAATTGGTTGAAACAAGGCTTGCTCCTTAACCTTAAAGATTTCCCAAACCCACTAGACTTTTTTGGGAAAAATGGTGTATAATATGTGGGATAAAGTGGGTCAAAGTGGGGAATTGTTGCAATTTGCCCCAAATTTTGGGTGTACAAGTGGGAGAACCCCGGCAATGTTTTTGGGTGAATTCACACACACAATTGATGAAAAGGGCCGCTTGACTTTGCCGGCCAAGTTTCGGGTAGCGTTGGCCGACGGTGTTGTGGTCACGCGCGGCTTGGATGGCTGCCTGTTCATTTTCACCAAGGCGCATTTTACGGCCTTGGCCGAGCGCGCGGCAAACATTCCGGTGACCAATGCCGAAGGGCGCGCTTTTACCCGCATGTTGTTTTCGGGCGCTTCGGATATTGATTTGGATAAACAAGGGCGTGTCCTTTTGCCCCAGGTGTTGCGCGAATTTGCCGGGCTGAACGGCGAAGTGATTGTGGCCGGCGCCAATACCCGCATTGAAATTTGGGGGCCAGCCGCCTGGAAGCAGCAACGAGAACAATTTGAAGGCGGCGCGCTAGACCCGGCGCATTGGGCGCAATTAGGAATATAAGATTTCAGATTCAAGATTCTAGATTTCAAATTCAAGATTTAAAATTTCAAATTTCGATGAACGACGATGGGCCTCAATTTGAATTTTCCAATTTGGAATTTGGAATTTTACACATACCTGTACTTTTACAAGAGACGATTGACTTGCTAGCCATCCGCCCGGGCGGCTGTTACATAGATGGCACACTGGGCGGCGCCGGGCACGCCACGGCTATTTTGCAAGCTTCGCAGCCAGATGGGCGATTGCTTGGCCTAGACGCCGACCCGGCGGCGATTGCCCGCAGTCGCCAGCGATTGGCTCCCTTTGGCGTCAGAGCCGTAGCGGCGCAAGCTTCGTTCGATGAAATGGAAGCAGCGGCTTGCCAGCATGGCTTTGAAGCGGTTGATGGCATCTTGCTAGACCTGGGACTGTCATCAGACCAGTTGGCCGATGCCACGCGCGGATTCTCATTCATCACGGGCGGCGCGCTGGATATGCGTTTCAATCCAACCCGAGGCGAACCCGCCAGCGCCATTGTGAACGAATGGGCGGCTGACGACCTGGCAGATCTATTTTACCGCTATGGCGAAGAACGCGCCAGTCGAAAAATTGCGCGGGCCATTGCGCAGGCCAGGCCGGTGGGCACTGCCGAGCAATTGGCGCAAATCGTCGAGCGGGCAGTGGGACGCGGCAGTGGGCGCATTCACCCTGCCACGCGCATCTTTCAGGCCTTGCGCATTGCAGTGAACGATGAACTGGGCGCGCTAGAGCGTGTGCTCCCACAGACCATTCGCTTGTTGCGCCCAGGTGGACGGCTGGCGGTTATTACTTTTCATTCGTTAGAAGATCGAATTGTCAAGACGTTCTTGAAGAGCGAAACGCAAGATTGCCATTGCCCCCCCTCTCGGCCTGTGTGCACTTGCGGCCACCAGGCAGTGTTTAAAAATGTTACAACAAAGCCGATAGCGCCAGGCGCGCAAGAAACGCGCAACAACTCGCGGGCGCGCAGCGCCAAGTTGCGCGTGGCCGAGCGGCTTGGTTAGCGTTGAGGGCCGCAAGCTAGGTGAAAGACAATGAGCCAATTTTCCAAATGGGCAATGCATGTGAGGCGGGTCAACTGGCCGGGGGGGCCATTGGCTGTGCGGCTGGGTTTGGCCATTGTGTTCATTGCGCTGCTGGCGGGGTTGTATCTGGCGCAAGCCAGCCAGATGTCGTCCATCGGTCGGCGGCTGGAAACGATGCGCGCCGAGCACAGCCTGCTCAAACGCGAGAATGCTGAATTGCTTTATCAAATCTCGCAAGAGGGCAACCTACTTTATTTGCAGCAGCGTTCGGCTGCAATGGGCTTGATCCCCGCTGAGCAGGTAGAGTATCTGCTGGTTGAAGAGTTGCCTGATTTCTCGCCAGCGTCAACGACCACAGAGGGGCAACATGCTTCGCCTTAACCAGCAAAAGGGCTTTGTGAGCGCGGACGCGCGCCGGCGGTTGATATTGTTGGTTGCCGCGTTGGCGACGGTGGTGGTTTTGGTTGTGGTTCAGTTGGTGCGCTTGCAAGTGTTGCAATACGACCGCTTGAGCGCCCTGGCTGCCCGATTGCACCTGCACAGCCGCCACCAGGTGGCGCCGCGCGGGCAAATTTGGGACAACCAGCATAATCTATTGGTGGGCAACACCACTCACTACCAGGTATCTGCCGACCCCGACAACATCACCGACTTTGATAAGGCGGTGAACCAGATTGCGTCGGTGATAGGCCAAGCGCCCGGCGATTTGCGCGCCCAGATGGTGACAAGCCCCACCCACGTGTTGCTGGCAACCGAGTTGCCCATGCAAGTGGGGATGGACATTAACAATTTAGATTTGTGGGCAGTGTATGCCGAACCGTACTGGCGGCGGGCTTTTCCTGAAGGGCAGCTTGCCGCGCATGTGCTGGGTTTTGTCAATGCCGCCGGCACCGGCTATTATGGCGTTGAAGGTTACTATGATGCCCCTTTGCATGGAGAGGCCATTACGGTGACAACCGTGGAAGATGTGTGGTTGGGATTGTCGCCGTTTGATTTCCGGCGCACGGCAGCGCCGCGGCCGGGGGTAGACCTGGTGTTGACCATTGACCGCACCTTCCAGGTGTTGGTCGAGGCCGAGCTGGCGCGCGCGCTGGCCGAGACGGGCGCGCAGCGCGGCACCATCATTGTGATGAATCCGCGCACAGGCGCGATATTGGCGCTGGCCAATTTGCCGGCGTTCGACGCCAATGCTTACACCACCACGCCGGCCGAGCAGTTTACCAACCCGGCCATCAGTTCAGCGTATGAGCCTGGGTCGGTGTTCAAGATTTTGACAATGGGAGCAGCCTTGCAGGCCGGCACGGTGCAGCCTGGCACGGTCTATAACGACACAGCCTGCACCGAAATTGGCGGGCAGCTTGTTTGCAACTGGGATCGCAAGGGGCACGGCCCGACGACGATGACAGATTTGCTGGCCTATTCAGCCAATGTGGGCGCGTCCACAGTCGCTACGTGGATGGGCGCCCAGGCCTTTTATCGGGGCATCCAGGCGTTTGGCATTGGTCAACCCACGGGGGTGGATTTGCAAGGCGAAGCGCGCGGCAGCTTGCGCGTGCCCGGCGACCTGGATTGGCACGAGAGTGATTTGGCGACAAACGCTTTTGGCCAGGGGCTATCGGTCACGCCCATTCAGATGATTGCGGCGGTGGCGGCAGTGGCGAACGATGGGACGATGATGCGCCCGCATGTGGTGGCGCAAATGATTGATGGCCAAGACCCGACACAGGTTCAGACGGCGCGCCCTACGGCGCTGGCGCAGCCCCTTTCACCAGAGGTGGCGCACACATTGACCGAGATGCTGGCGCAAGCGGTGGAACGCGAAGTGCCATTGGCGCAGGTGCCGGGCTATCGCATTGCAGGCAAGACAGGTACGGCCCAAATTCCCATTCCTGGCGGCTATGATGATCCGTGGACCATTGCATCTTTTGTGGGTTATGGGCCGGTGCGCGACCCTCAGCTAGTCATTTTGGTCAAGCTGGACCGGCCTACCGTTTCACCTTATGGCTCGACGATGGCTGCGCCGGTGTTCCATCGCCTGGCGGCGCGCTTGTTTATCTTGATGGGGATAGCGCCAGATTAAGGTTAGGGGTTAAGGTTAAGGCTAAGGGTTAAGGCTAAGGGTTAAGGCTAAGGTTAAGGTTGGGGCTGATGATAAGGCTTGCGGACGTTGTTGAAATTTTATCTGGTCAACCACTGCGCGGGAATGAGCAGATTGTCCGCCGCGTGGTGATTGACAGCCGAGAGGCCGGCCCGGGCGATTTGTTTGTGGCCCTGCCTGGCGAGCAGACCGATGGGCACGCTTTTATCGGCCAGGCTTTTGCTGGCGGCGCAGTGGCGGCGTTGACCCACCAAGATGCGCCAGCCGATTGCGCCGTAATTGACTTGCGGCCTGGCGCGCCCGCGCCCCAGCAGGGGAGCTTGCCGCTATGCCTGCGGGTTGAAAATACCCTGGCAGCCTTGCAGCAACTGGGGGCGGCGTGGCGCGCGCGGCTGGATTTGCGCGTGATAGGCGTGACAGGCAGCGTGGGCAAAAGCAGCACCAAGGAATTGATTTGGACGGTGCTTTCTCGCCAGTTCAGCACGTACAAGAACAAAGGCAACTTGAACAACGAGATCGGTTTGCCGCTTTCGCTGCTGGAGCTGACCAAAGAGTGCGAGCGGGCCGTGCTGGAAATGGGCACGTATGCCATCGGCGAAATTGCCTTGCTGTGCAAGTTGGCCAAGCCGGCAGTGGGCGTGGTGACTAATATCGGCCCAGTGCACCTGAGTCGCTTGGGCAGCATCGAGGCGATTGCGCAAGCCAAGGCCGAGTTAGTAGAGGCGCTGCCTGAAGAGGGCGCCGCCGTTTTGAATTACGATGACCCCTGGGTGCGCAAGATGGCCTCAAAAACGCGCGCGCGAATGTTGTATTACGGCCTAGACCCCCACGCCGACTTGTGGGCCGACAAGATTGAGGGGATGGGATTGGAAGGAATTGCCTTTCGCTTGCACTATCAGGGTGAAACACTGCACGTGCGGGTGCCATTGTTGGGGCGGCACAGCGTTCACACCAGCCTGCGCGCGGCAGCGGTGGGCCTGGCCGAAGGAATGAGCTGGGATCATATCTTGGCCGGTTTGCAAGATCGCCGCGCCTCGTTGCGCTTGGTGGCAGCGCCTGGCCCCAATGGCTCCACTATTTTAGATGACACGTACAACGCCAACCCGGCCTCGACCATTGCGGCGCTGAACTTGTTGGAAGAGATGCAGGGGCGCAAGATTGCCGTGTTAGGCGATATGCTGGAACTGGGCGATTACGAGGCCGTGGGACACCAGGTGGTAGGCGGACGGGCCAGAGAGGTGGCCGATATTCTGCTGACGGTGGGCAAGCTGGGGCGCAGCATTGGCCAAGAATCGCTGGCCTCTGGCATGCCGGCCGGGCGCGTGTTAATGTGCGCCAACAACGAAGAGGCGATTGACCATTTGAAAGCGTTGGTCGCCCCGGGTGATTTTATTTTGATCAAAGGCTCGCGCGGCATGCAGATGGAACAGATTGTCAACGCGCTGAGCAAAGGGTGATTGATGGCAGTTTCACTTTTATTGGGCGGAATGTCGTTTTTGTTGGCGGTGGTGTGGGGCGCGCCGCTGATTCATCTGCTCAAGAGCCGTGGCATTGGGAAAAAGATCAGGATCGAAGGCCCGGCGACCCACCAGGTCAAGATGGGCACTCCTACTATGGGAGGCTTGATGATTGTGGTGCCGGTGTTGCTTATCACCGGCGTGTTGAACCTTAGCAATATATTGAATCAAGTGCCGGTGGGGCGATATGTCCTGGCGATTATCGGACGCGAGGGTGATACCGTCATTGGGCGCTCGATCATGGTGCCGATGGGGGCCATGTTGGGCTTTGCGCTCTTGGGCGCGTGGGATGACCTGGCCGGCGTGCGCAGCAAGCGGGGCGAGGGCATGCTGGCGCGCGTCAAGTTTCCGTTACAGACTTTGCTGGCAGTGCTGCTTGCCTGGGCGTTGTATTATTATCTGGATATTCACAGCCTGGCCCTGCCCACTGTGCCGCAAAAGATAGACCTGGGGCTGTTTTACATCCCCATTGCGGCGTTTATCATTGTCAGTTCGTCTAATGCGATGAATTTTACAGATGGGCTAGATGGGCTGGCCGGCATTATCGCAACAACCGCATTTATTGCCTATGCCATCATTGCGTATTTGCAATCTTTTAAAGGCGAGCCGCCCTATACCGTTTCGTACCTGGTGCCGTTTTCTTTGACGGTGGTGGGGGCCTGTCTGGCGTTTTTGTGGTTCAACGCGCACCCAGCCGAGATGATTATGGGCGATACCGGTTCAGAGGCGCTGGGTGCCACTTTGGGCGTGGTGGCCCTGATGACTGGGCAGTGGTTGCTGTTGCCCATTATCATCTTGGTGCCGGTGGCGGAAGCGGCCAGCGTAGTTTTGCAAATAGGTTTTTTCAAGCTGACCAAAGGCAGGCGGCTTTTCAAGATGGCGCCGCTGCATCATCACTTTGAGTTGCTGGGCTGGTCGGAAACGCAAGTGGTTCAGCGTTTCTGGCTGGTGGCTATCTGGTCAGCTATGGTGGGGATCGCTCTCGCGCTCTTGTGATTATCAAGGGGCAAAGCACACAGGGGCGCGGTTGCGGCACTGGCCGACTAGCTCGGATGGCGGGTCGGCTGGGCAAAGCAAGAGGGACCAGCGGGCGAGTATACAACATCAGGGCGAGCAATTCCTCTGGTCCCTCAGCTTTGATTGATAGAAAGTAGAAGGTAAGGACAATGGATTTTGGGCTGTTGTGGTATGACGATTCGTCTAGCCGTTCGCTGGCCGACAAGGTAGCGCGGGCAGCCGCGCAATACGAGCAAAAATTCGGCCAAGCGCCGACGGTGTGTTTTGTCAATCCGGCCATGCTCAACGGGAATGGCAACGGCTCTGCCCGTCGGGCCGGCGGCAAACTGACCGAAGTGGGCGATGTTCGCATCGAGGCGCTGCACAATGTGCTGCCCCATCACTTTTTGGTTGGTGTAGAGGAAGCGCGGCGTACCACGCGAAAGCGGCAAACGGCAAACAAAAAATGACGCCTGGCTAGCAGGCTGTCGGAGAGCGGGCTGGTAGGCTCGTAGTGCGCGCTTCAGCGCGCTAAAGCGCGCACTACGAACGGCCCTCTCCGACAAGCTCCTAGTTGGGCAAAAGAGGACTTTTGAAACGTTTTGACGGAACCCGCATCGTTATCTTGGGCCTGGCCCGGCAGGGCGTGGCGCTGGCGCGCTTTTTGGCCGGGCAAGGCGCGCGGGTCACGCTAAGTGATGTCAAGCCGGTCGAAGCGTTGAGCGAAGCGATTAGCTCGTTGGCAGGGTTGCCTATACGTTACGAGTTGGGAGGGCACCCATCGAGTTTGTTGGACGACTGTGACATGGTGTGCCTTTCGGGGGGCGTGCCGATTGACCTGCCCATTGCGCTAGAGGCGCGCAAGCGCGGTCTTGCTCTTTCAAACGACGCGCAGATATTTTTAGAACGCTGCCCAGCGCCGGTGGTGGGCATTACAGGCTCGGCGGGCAAGACGACGACGACGGCGCTGACCGGCGAAATGCTGCGGGCCAGCGGGCGCAAGACGTGGGTGGGAGGCAATATTGGCAATCCGCTGATTGCCGACCTGGACAAGATTGAGGCGGGTGATGTGGTGGTGATGGAGCTGTCTAGCTTTCAGTTGGAGGTGATGACCGCTAGCCCAGGCGTGGCGGCGGTGTTGAACATTACGCCCAACCACCTGGATCGCCACCCGACGATGCAAGCGTATATCGCTGCCAAGCGGCGGATATTGGATTTTCAGCGGCCGGGCGACGTGGCCGTGCTGGGTTATGATGATGCGGAAGCGCGCCAGTTGATGCAGGCCGCGCGAGGTGAGTTGAGGTGGTTCAGCGCAGAGCGCCAGGTGGAGCAGGGCGCTTTTGTGCGCCAGGGCGAGATTGTGCTGGCAGGCGCTGGGCAAGAAACCAGGGTGTGCGCGGTGAAAGACATCAAGCTGCGCGGCCCGCAGAATGTGCTCAACATGTTGGCGGCGTGCCTGCTCACGTCGGCAGCTATGGCCCAGGCCGGCGGGGCCAACGCGCAGGCAATGGCCGGCGTGGCGGCATCGTTTGCGGGCGTGGCGCACCGCTTGCAATGGGTGGGCGAGCACAAC
>JBGSMF010000285.1:0-34088 GCA_041740315.1 Thermoflexales bacterium | reverse complement strand
TGGTCACGGCGCTGGCCGGTGACCTGGTGAGCCAGGCGCAGCGCGGGCGGGCCATTGGCTTGCTCAACACCGCCGGCGACCTGGGCAGCGCGCTTGGCCCGCCGATGGCTTTTGCGCTGCTGCCGTGGGTGCAGTTGAGTGGGTTGTATTGGTTGTGCGCTGTTGTGTTTGCGGTACAGTTGGTGTTGGTGTGGATGGTACGCCTTGATCAAGGGAATGGTTTTTGACATACGCAGATATTCAATTCACGATGGACCAGGTATCCGAACCACAGTTTTTTTCAAGGGCTGCCCTCTCAGTTGCCTGTGGTGTCATAACCCTGAAAGCCAGGCGATAGAACCCGAGTTGATGTGGCGTGAAAATCGCTGCATTCGCTGTGGGGCTTGCCTGGCGGCCTGCATGCACGGCGCAATCTGGCAAGATCAAGACAAAATCGCCACCAGCCCAGAACGGTGCGTGCAGTGCGGTGCTTGCGCCGAGGTCTGCCTGGCCGAAGCGCGCCAGATGATGGGCCGGGAAATGAGCGTGCCTCAGGTGATGGCAGAGATTGAGCGCGATGTTGCTTTTTACGACGAGTCGGGTGGGGGAGTGACGTGTTCTGGCGGCGAGCCTTTGTTGCAGCCAGATTTTTTGCGCGCTCTTCTTGAGGCTTGCCGCGAAAGAGAAATACACACCGCGCTAGACACCAGCGGCTTTGCCGCCTGGGAAGTGATAGAGAGTATCCGCGCTTATGTGGACCTGTTTTTGTATGACCTCAAGCTGGTGGATGACGCCAGGCATCGCCGATTTGTCGGCGTGTCTAGCGAATTGATCTTGCAAAACGCGCGGGCGCTGGCCGCGCGCGGCCACCGGCTTGTTTTGCGCATTCCGATTATTCCGGGTATAAATGATGATGACGGTTCGGTTTGCCAACTGGGCGCTTTTGCGCGAGAATTACGATGTTTGAACGGCATTGATCTTTTGCCCTATCATCATATTGGGGCCGAAAAATATGCCCGCTTGCATAAACCATACTTGTTGCCAGACGCGCGTCCGCCTTTGGCTGATCGCATGGCAGCAATAGCGAAAATCTTGCAAGGGTTTGGATTAAAGGTGAAAATTGTGTAAAGAAGAAAAGACTTTGCTGTTCAAAGTTTTGCTTGCCTGACAAAGTAAATGCGCCACAAAGGTCACAAAGGAACACGAAAGAAAACTCAAAATTGGCCTTTGTCCCTTTGTGTGCTTGGTGGTGAAATTCCCTTGTTTGGTTCTGGTGCAAAGCATCCAGGTTAGGAGATTGGCTTGTGATTAAGAGTGAGCGAGTTGCACAACTGAGAAAACAGAGTTTGGAGGCGGCGCCTGCCATCTCGACTGAACGGGCGGAGCTGTTGACCGAATTTTATCGCCGGCAAACATCGCTGGTCTCTGCGCCGGTGCGGCGCGCCCTGGCTTTTCAATACCTCATGGAGCACAAGGCGATTTGCATTAACGAGGGCGAGTTGATTGTGGGCGAAAAAGGCCCCGCGCCCAAGGCCACTCCCACCTATCCCGAATTGTGCTGCCACAGCCTGCAAGACCTGGATATCCTCAATTCGCGCGACAAGATTCCGTTTGCCGTCAGTCCCCAGGCCAGGCGAATTTACGAGGATACCATCATCCCTTTTTGGCATGGCAAGACCATGCGCGAACTCGTCTTTCAAGAGATGGCCGACGAGTGGAAGGCCGCCTACGAGGCTGGCATTTTCACCGAGTTTATGGAGCAGCGCGCCCCCGGCCACACGGTCTTGGATGACAAGATTTACCGCCAAGGCATGCTTGATTTTAAGCAAGATATTCAGCGCAGCCTGCAAGGTCTGGATTATCTGAACGACCCTCAGTCCTACGCCAGGCAAGAAGAGCTAAAGGCCATGCTCATTTGCGCCGATGCGCTGATTTGTTTTGCCCAGCGCCATGCCGAGTTAGCCAGCCATCTCGCTCGGCAAACAGCCAACCCGCAGCGCAAAGCCGAGCTGGAACGCATCGCCGAGGTGTGCGCCCACGTGCCGGCGCGCGCGCCGCGCAACTTCTGGGAAGCGCTGCAATATTACTGGTTTGTTCACCTGGGCGTGACCATCGAGTTAAACACGTGGGACTCGTTTAATCCAGGCCGGCTTGACCAGCACCTCTACCCCTTTTATAAGCAGGGGCTGGAAGAGGGCACGCTCAACCGCCAGCAGGCTCTAGAGTTGCTACAGTGTTTTTGGATAAAGTTCAACAACCAGCCGGCGCCGCCCAAAGTGGGCGTGACGGCGGCGGAAAGTGGCACCTATACCGATTTTGCCCAGATCAACACCGGCGGTTTGAAAGAAGATGGGGCAGATGCCGTCAACGAGCTTTCGTATTTGCTGTTGGATGTGATTGAAGAAATGCGCCTGCTGCAGCCCAGTTCTTCCATCCAGGTCAGCAAAAAGAACCCCGATCGTTTTGTCAAGCGGGCCGCGCGCATCATCCGCACCGGCTTTGGACAGCCTTCGGTGTTCAACGCCGACCTGATTGTGCAAGAGCTGGTGCGACAGGGCAAGACGCTGGCCGATGCGCGCAACGGCGGATCGAGCGGCTGTGTGGAAGTGGGCGCTTTTGGCAAGGAAAACTATAACCTGACGGGCTATTTCAACATGCCCAAAGTGTTTGAGCTAACCCTAAACAATGGCATTGATCCACGCACTGGCAAGCGCATTGGCTTGGAAACCGGCGACCCCACCCAATTTTCATCATTCGACGAATTGCTTGCGGCTTACCGGAAGCAAGTGCGCCATTTTGTAGATATCAAAATCCGGGGAAATAACGTCATAGAGCGTTTGTACGCTGCCTACATGCCCGCGCCGTTCCTCTCGCTGCTGATTGACGATTGCATCGCTGGCGGGCGCGATTATCACGATGGCGGCGCGCGCTACAATACGTCGTATATCCAGGGGGTGGGCCTGGGCACACTCACCGATGCCGTGACGGCTGTGAGCTATCATGTCTTTGACCAAAAGACGCTGAGCATGTCGGCGTTATTAGAGATCCTCCGCGATGATTTTGCCGGATACGAGCGGACGCGCCAGATGCTTCTTAACAAAACTCCTCGCTACGGTAACGACGATGATTACGCCGATGAGGTGATGGTGGCTTTGTTCAACATTTACTTTGATGCGATTGACGGCCGTCCGAATACCAAGGGCGGGGCGTACCACATCAATTTGCTGCCCACCACCGTCCACGTTTACTTTGGGGCGGTTGTGGCGGCCCTGCCCGATGGCCGCCACGCCTGGCAGCCGTTGTCTGAGGGCATCTCGCCTGTTCAGGGCGCCGACCGGCGCGGTCCCACTGCGGTGATCAAATCGGTGGCCAAGATGGATCATGTCCGCACCGGCGGCACGCTGCTCAACCTCAAGTTCACGCCGCAACTGCTCAAAGATGACGAGGGGTTGGAGGGGCTGGTTCAACTTGTTCGCACCTATTTCAAGCTAGACGGCCACCATGTCCAGTTCAACGTCATAGATGCCGCCACCTTGCGCGCTGCGCAGGCCCACCCTAGCCAATACCGCGACCTGATTGTGCGCGTGGCAGGCTATAGCGACTATTTCTGTGACCTGAGCAAAGCATTGCAAGATGAAATCATCACGCGGACAGAACACCAATCATTTTGAGGAACCCTAGCCTGGTCAAGCTAGAACCAAAACCACAAAGGACACCAACCTGTCTGCCGCCAGGTAGAGTACACAAAGGTTTTTACTTTGTGCCCTTTGTGTCCTTCGTGGTGAGTTTTCTTTGCCGAAAAAGCAGATTTGACGGATAAGGTACTATGAAACTTTTGCTTACGGGCTTTGAGCCGTTTGGAGGCAGCTCTGTCAACCCCTCCGAGCAAGTTGTGCGTGCGCTGGCCGACCAGACCTTTGAGGGCATTGCTTTGCGCACAGCCGTCTTGCCGGTAGACCGGGTGCGCGGGCCGGCCGAGTTGATTGGCGCTGTGCAGCACTGCCAGCCAGAGGCGGTGATTTGCCTTGGCGAGGCAGCCCGGCGCGCCGCGATCTCGATTGAACGGGTGGCCATCAACTTGCTCGATTATAGAATTGCTGATAACTCGGGCAACCAGACGCGAGATGAATCCATTGTGCCTGGCGGCCCGGCGGCTTTTTTTGCCACGCTTCCTGTGCGCAAGCTGGCCGACGCCATCCGAGGGGTGGGTGTGCCGGTTGAACTGTCGTTGAGCGCAGGGACTTTTTTGTGCAACCAGGTCATGTACGAGCTGCTGCACTATCTGGCGTTGAACAAGCTAAATGTTCCAGCCGGCTTTGTTCACTTGCCTCCATTGCCTGAGCAAGTCGTTGGCAATCTCATACCCTCGCCTTCAATGAGTTTAGAAACAACGCTGAGGGGCATCTCGGCGGCAATTTGCGCCATCAGTGAAAATCTATCCACGAAGGACACCAAGGGCCACTAGCAGGCTGTCGGAGAGCGGGCTGGTAGGCTCGTAGTGCGCGCTTCAGCGCGCTAAAGCGCGCACTACGAACGGCCCTCTCCGACAAGCTCCTAGGAAAAATTTAGCGTTTCTTTGCCTGCCCTGCCGGTCAGGCCAGGGTGTTCCTTCGTGGATGATTAGGACTAAGGATTAAATAACTTGCTCATCTATAGCTCGTTTTGCCCGTAGTCACGGTGGGTAAGTTATTTAATTTCCAATCCTTAGAGGATAAAGGCCAAATGATTCAAACATTATCTATATCAACCCGCCAGCACAGCCAGATGATTGACATTACAGCCGAGGTGCAAGAGATGGTGAGCAAAAGCCGGGTTCAGGCGGGGGCAGTTGTGGTATACTGTCCTCATACAACGGCCGGCCTGACCATCAACGAAAATGCCGACCCCACCGTGCGCAGTGATATTACAGAGGCGCTAGATCGGCTGGTGCCCTGGCAGGCTGGTTATCGCCATGCCGAGGGCAATGCCGCCGCCCATATCAAATCGAGTTTGGTGGGGCATTCGCTCACCGTGCTGGTGGAAAAGGGCCAGTTGGTTTTGGGAACATGGCAAGGTATTTTCTTTTGCGAATTCGATGGCCCGCGCTCCAGGCGGGTGATGGTAAAAATCTTGATAGAAAGGCAGCCCAATGAAGCGTAAAGTACTGGCAATATCCAAAGCTGAAATTGAACAGCACCTGGCCCTAAACTCTCGCCAGGATGTCAAGGTGGTGGCGCCCAGCATCCTGACCGAAGAGTTGTTCAACATCCTCAAAACCAAAGGCAGAGATCTCAAGCCCGAGCAATATTTCGAAGGCGAAGTGTGGAGACACTCGGCAGCCGATCACCCCAACAACCTGTGCGAATCCAAAGAATTTGTAGATGCCAGCCTGCCGCAATATGTGGAAGGGCCGTTTGCTTTGTCTTTTGCCAATGAAAGAGCCGCGCAAGACGCGCACTATCACTGGCGACACATTGAGATTTATTTCTCAGAGCATGCTCTCTCTGCCGAGTATAGAGATTCGGAGGGCTCGGATCGCCGGATGGTCGAGTTGAAAAATGGCGGCGCGATTGTCTTTGGCCCGCAGGTGGTTCACAAAATAACGCTCAGCGGATTTACTTTCGTCATCGAGGTGCCGGCAGTGGCGAGCGACAAGTTCAATGAAGAGTTGTGATTTCACCCAAATCTGTTCCCGTCTTGCGCCTTGGCTGGCGATGGTCATGCTGTTGATTGCAGCCGATACGTGCTATCATCCCACTTACGAGGGCAATGCCCAGGTCACCGTTTTTGAGGACTCTAACGCCAATGGAGAACATGACCGCGGCGAGCTGCCCATCTCTGATGTGCTCGTTATAGTGGACTCTAACATCCATGGCGGCGCCAATCGCGCTGCAAAATTGACCGACACCAAAGGGCAGGCTTTGCTTAGCGCAAGTTATACCCATTACTTTACAACTATCGTCGTGCCTCCTTGCGGCTACCGTCCAACCACCGAAACCAAATTCGACAGTGGCAAGGCGCAGGTTGGCTTTGCGCCCGAATCGCCCCGGCCTGGCGCGGCCGTTGTAAATTTTTACGTGTGGGAAGACCAAAACGAGGATGGGGTTCAGAACGCTGGCGAGCCTCCGCTAGAATCCATATATCTCGCAGTTGATCCGCTAGAAACAAGCAGCCGGGGAGACAATTACGGTGGAATACTGTCTCTCAAAACAGACGCCGACGGACGGGCGACGGTGAACCTGGGCAAGTCTTGCGGCAAGCTGTGGGTGCGGACGTCCTTGGGGTGGAAGCTCAGCGCAGTTACGCCGGACGTTGAGCAACAAGAAGACTGGCTGGGAATGGCTTTTGATTTGGGAGATGCAACAGTTGAAATGGGATTGCACAATCTCAAAGTATTCCCAATGCCGACTCAAATTCAGCCGGCGGCAGCAACCAGCTCGCCCTGAACATAGCAAAACAAGGAGAGATTCAGATGCAATTGCCCCCTGAGCGTTTAGGCTCGTTTTTCCTGGGTTCAGAGTATGACCTGAAAACTGCCCAGCCCAACCAGACAGCCATCAACTATGACGCGCGCGATCTCACCACGCACGCCGTCTGCGTAGGCATGACGGGCAGTGGCAAGACCGGCCTGTGCATTGGCTTGCTGGAAGAAGCCGCCATAGACAAAGTGCCCGCCATACTCATTGACCCCAAAGGCGACATGACCAACTTGTTGCTCCAGTTTCCCGATCTTGCCCCGCAAGATCTGCAGCCCTGGATCAATCCCGATGATGCTCGCCGCGCCGGCAAGACGGTGGAAGAATTTGCCGAAACCTCCGCCCGCCAGTGGCGCGACGGCCTGGCCGAGTGGGGCATTACGCCAGAGCGGATTCGGCTGTTGCAAGAATCGGCCGATTTTTCCATCTACACACCCGGCTCGAATGCGGGCATTCCCATCAGCATGCTCAGCAGCCTGGCTGTGCCCGACCTGGATTTTGAAGAGCACGCCGAGGTGATTCAAGAGCGCATTGCGGGCACGGTGGCGGCGCTGTTGGGCTTGGTGGGCATAGAAGCCGATCCCCTCCGCAGCCGCGAGGCCATTTTGCTTTCTACCATCTTTGACCATTTTTGGCGCCAGGGCCAAGACCTAGGTTTGACCAAGCTGATCACATCCATTCAAAATCCGCCGGTGCGCCAGATGGGTGTGATTGATATAGACACCTTTTATCCGCAAAAAGAGCGTTTTGCGCTGGCCATGGCTTTTAATAACTTGGTGGCTGCGCCCAGTTTCCAAACCTGGCTGGAAGGCGAGCCGTTGGATGTGAGCAGCTTGCTTTATGCTCAAGACGGCCAGCCGCGCCACAGCATCTTTTATATTGCCCATCTTTCCGATAGCGAAAGAATGTTTTTTGTCACGCTGCTTTTAGAAAGCGTCCTTACATGGGTGCGCCGCCAGACCGGCACCACCAGCCTGCGCGCGCTGCTTTACTTTGATGAAGTCTATGGCTTTTTCCCGCCCATCGCCGAGCCGCCCTCCAAGCGCCCCTTGCTCACATTGATCAAGCAGGCTCGGGCGGTGGGCCTGGGGTGTGTGCTTGTCACCCAAAATCCGGCCGATATTGACTATAAAGGCTTGACTAATGCCGGCACCTGGTTCATTGGCAAGCTGCAAGCCGAGCGCGATAAAGAACGGGTGCTGCAAGGGCTGAGGGGGGCCATCTCACAAGCCGGCGGCGATGCAGAGCAGATAGATTATAATGCCGTGCTCAACCAGCTCAGCAGTCGAGTTTTCCTCATGCACAATGTCCACCAAGATCGCCCCCAAATCTTGTATACCCGCTGGACAATGTGCTACTTGCGCGGCCCGCTCACCCGACCCCAGGTGCGCCAGTTGATGGAACCCAAGAAAAAAGCGATGACTCCAGCGCGCAAGGTTTTAGGCTTGGCCGCGCAGGCTCAAGACCAGCCGTCCGAGGCCGCCGCAGCCGAGGCGCAAGCTCCAGAGGGCTATCTAAAAACGCCGCCTGCTCTGGATCCCACCGTGGCCCAGGTTTTTGTGCCCATCAACCTGGGCGAACAAGAAGCCATCCGACAGTTGGCGGAAGATATTGGCCAAGAACCGCTTGTCGAAAGCATTCGCCTGGTGTACGAGCCGGCCATCGTCGGCGGGGCCATTGTGCGCTTTATGGATCGCAAGCGCAAGATCAGCGAACAGTTGGAAAAAGTGTTTTTGGCCCCCGTGCCCGAGGATTTGGGAGGGATAGATTGGGGCGGCGCCGAGTTGCTGCCAATAGACCTGGGCGACCTGGGCAACCAGCCAGAAGATGCGGGCGTGGATGAGCTGCCCTTGTTTGCGCCGGTGCCCCAGTCGGCCAATAGCGCCGTCAAGCTCAAACGCATTGCCAAAGACTTGACCAACTGGCTGTATTACAATGCGCGCCTGGCATTGTCTTCACACCCCGAACTGGGCGTAGTGCAGCGGCCCGGCGAAGCGGAGCGCGAGTTCAAGATTCGCGTGCAGCAGGCCGCCCGCGAACGGCGCGATGCTGAGGTGGATACGCTCGAACGGCGTTACGCCACCCGGATAGAGCGATTGGAAGACAAGCTGCGTAAGCAAGAACGCCAAATGGCCGCCGGAGAAGCCGATTACGAATCTCGTAAACAGGAACGCATGGTGAATGTGGGCGAAACGGTGGTCAACTTTTTCTTGGGGCGGCGGCATACCCGGGCCGTCAGCATCATTGCCAGTAAGCAGCGCCTGGCCGAAAAGGCCGAGCTTCAGCTCGATGAAACCCGCCAGGAAGTTGAGGAACTGGAACAGGAACTGGAGGCGCTGGAAGGTGAAATGAAACAAGCCGCCGAGCAGATCACTAACAAGTGGGCTGGCCTGTTGGATGACCTGACGGTTGAAGAGCTCCACCCCCGCCGCACCGATATTGACGTGCGCATGGCGGCCCTGGCCTGGCTGCCCTCGTGGCTGATCAGCTATACCGAGCGGGGACGCAGCCGCGTCTCGCAGATTGCGGCCTATCCTTTGCCAGAAGCGAGCTAGGCGGGTCGGCATGCCCTGCCCTCACCCCAGATTATTGAAAAGATACGCTGATGTTATATTTGACCCCCGCCTCACTAGGCTATTTGACCCAGCTTATTTTGGCGTTGATGATAACGGCTTATTTCGTCGCCAAGCTTGCATCACCGCGCGCCAGCCGCCCGGCGCACATGCGGCTGCTGGCGGGGTTCTTTGCCTGCGTCACGCTGTTGGCGCTCTTGTTTTTTTTAGAAGCCTCGCTGCTGCCCACCCTTCGCCTGTATGCCTTGTTCCTGCAAAATACCGCTTTGGGGGCAGGCATTGTGCTACTGCTGCAATTCGCTTATTGCTTCCCCGCGCAGATAGGACCCAAATGGGAAAGGCTCATTGTCATGGGTCTAAGCAGTATGTACGCCAGTTACGAGGCGATTTACGCCGCCTATCGCTTTTGGCTGATCTTGACGCAGGGACAGGTGGTATTCAGGCCAGAGTGGGCCGATTACCCCATGGCCCTAAGCCTGTTGTGGGCGCCGCTGTTGTTTGTGCGTCAATCGCTGCGCGCTTCAGGCGGCTCAACCCCATTGGGTTTCCTGCTTTATCTGGTGCGCCCGCAGGGGCGGGCGGCCCGCGCCGCGCGCGCCCTGGCGCTGGTGTATCTTTTGCCTTTTGGCCTCAGCCTGTTGACTATCCAGAAAACTTTTATGTTAATCCCGGCCAACTGGTACCAGTTGAGCCTTTCTATGGGCTTGATGATAACGCTGGCGGCTTTTGCCGTCGTGTATCTCAATTATCTGCCGGAAACAACAACCTTTATGGTCAAGCTGGTCGGCGTGACGCTGTTGGCGCTGCTGGCCGTGCTGGGCGCGGTGGGTTGGGTCATTACACCCCAGTACGCAGAGCAGTATCGCCCGGTTTGGCTTGACCACCAGACGCTGCGTTTTGCGCCGAATGACAGCGGGGGCTATGACGCCACACTGGTCCCTTTTCATTTTGAAAGCGAGCTGGGTGTAAAGCTCGATGTGCTAGACATGGCAGAAAGAGGCGAAGAGAAATCTAGCGCGGAATTGGATTTTAAATTCCCTTTTTACGGCAAAACTTTTACCCAGGTATTTGCCACCAATGACGGCACAATTTCCATCGGTCACGATGCTTACTATCGCGACTATTTGTATCATTATGGCGGCAAAACGCCCTTTATTTTCCCAATCTTGACAGACCTGATCCCAGAAGCCAGCCAGGGCGGGGGGATCTTTGCCCGACAAGAGGTTGACCGGCTCATTGTCACATGGGACCGTATCCCTTCATTTTACCAACGGCAAGCCGTGTTCACCTTTCAAGTCGTCTTGCGTAGCAGCGGCGTTTTTGACATCACCTATAATGGCTTGCCAGAGCGCATGGACTATCGCGCTGATAACGAGCCTTGGGCAAGCGTCTGGCTGGTAGGCAGCACGCCAGGCGATATGGCGTCTTGGCCGCAGCGTATGCAGTTGAGCCAGCTCGCGCAAGGAATCCCCCTCGGCGGCGGACCGCATGGCATGGTGCAAGATTATTACCTGGACTTTCGCGAATATTTGCACGCCTTGCTCTTGCCTCTGGCCTATTTGATAGGCTGCGCCAGTTTGCTGGTGGCTGTTGTTTTCCCGTCTCTGCTTTATTTCAACTTGGTCAAGCCGCTCAATGCGTTGGTGGCCGGTGTGCGGCGGATGAACACGGAGCAGCTTGATGCAAGGGTGCAGGCGCAATTTCCAGACGAAATTGGTTTTCTCACTGTAGCGTTCAATGAAATGGCTGCTTCGCTCCAAGACCTGGTGGCAAACCTGGAAACGCGCGTAGGCGAGCGAACGGACGAGCTTTTAAAGAGCAATGTGCTGCTGGGGCAAGAGATAGCCGACCGCAAGCAAGCGGAAGAGGCCTTGCGCCGCTCGACTGAACGTTTGCAACTCCTGCACGAAATTGACCAGGCCATTCTGGGGGCTCGCTCGCCGCAGGCAATCGCGCGGGCCATTTTGGGGCGTTTATACCGCCTGGTCCCTTGCCAGCGGGTGTCTGTGGTCGAGTTTTCGGCTGAAGGTGAGGCCGAAATCCTGGCTGTTGAGGCAATGCGCGGATCCAGCTCGGACATTACCTGGTCAGATTTGTTGTATGGCTCGGTTCGCGGCAGGCCATTTGTGCAGGGAGTGGCCAATCTTGCCGCAGTGGCCCAACGCTCGCCGTTGCAAGAAAGGTTATACACCGAGGGCAATAGTGGCTATTTGACTGTGCCGCTTGTCGTCGGCGACAAGGTAATTGGCGCATTAACCCTGGAGATGGGGAGCGCCGATTCTCTTGAGCAAGAACACATTGATACGGCTGTTCAGGTGGGGGCATTGCTGGCCGTGGCAATTCGACAGGCGCAGTTGCATGCGGCTCTGGAACAACGCACGGTGGAACTCGAAGCGCAGAATGCCGAGTTGGACGCTTTTGCGCACACTGTGGCGCACGACCTCAAAAGCCCCCTGACGGTCGTGGCGGCTGGGGCTGAGTTGTTGGCCCAATACGCCCCAGCTACAAAGTCGGGAGAGGAGCAAAGCATTGCCCAATCTGTCGCCAAAAACGCCTACAGGGCAGCGGAGATTGTGGATAACTTGCTGTTGTTAGCCAGCGCGCACAAGCAGGTCGTCAAGCTGTCTCCGCTGGATATGGCCGGCATTGTGAGCGAGGTCCAAGATCGCCTGGATGGTGTGATCAAGCAATGTCAGGCCAAAATCATCACGCCCAACGCAGAGACGTGGCCGCGGGCCTTGGGGTATGAACCGTGGATTGAGCAAGTGTGGGCGAATTATCTCAGTAACGCGCTCAAATATGGCGGCACGCCGCCGTGCGTGGAGCTGGGCGCTACTCCCCTCCCTGGCCATGTCCGTTTTTGGGTGCGAGATAATGGGCATGGCCTCACGCCAGAAGAACAAGCCAAGCTGTTTATGCCATTTGAGCGGTTGAGCCAGGTTCGGGTCAGCGGGCATGGCTTGGGCCTGTCTATAGTCCGACGGATTGTAGAAAAGCTGGGTGGGCAGGTGGGGGTAGAGAGCCAGGTGGGGCAGGGCAGCACATTTTGGTTTAGCCTGCCTGCGGAACAGGAGGTTTGAACGTGACTACCGAATCTTTTGCCCATTTCATCGGCGCGGCCATCCAGGTGCTTTATGACCAACCGCCTGCCTTTGAAAAGCGCCCCGGCCCGCCCAATGGCTTTGTGTGGGAAGGCAAAACTTTTAAGGTCACTGCCGTCCTGCGCGAGTGGCACGATTACGACCTGCGCGGCAAGAGCCTGTCGTTTTACGTCAAAGAGCAGGGGTCATATCGGGCCAAGGCGGCCAAACGGCGAGGCACCTGGGGCGTGGGGCGAGATTATTTTCGCGTGCGCACAGAAAGCGGCGAAGTGTTTGACCTTTACTACGACCGCGACCCTGGCGGCCCCGGCGGGCGCAAGGGCAGTTGGTTCCTCTTTCAGCAAATTCTGGACGATGACGCCCCATCTGAAAGTGACGGACACCTAGGTTTTCCTTCGTTGGTAGTATAATAGAGTTTATCGGAAATAACGTAGCCAACGTATCCCCATACGTTGGCGGACTGGCACACTTGCACCTGCGCTGCGCTTGGCGCAAGTGCAGGTGTGGGGATGCCAGTCCTGCTATTTCCGATAAGGTCTAATGCACTCAAATCTCTCTGGAGGGGCTATTATGCTCACTGTAGAAAAGATTGACACTCGTTCCAAGGCGCAGGTGCGCCGCTTTGTAAAAATTCCCTTTCGCTTGTATGCCAACCACCCTCAATGGGTGCCGCCCCTGCTAGGAGATGCTGAACTGCAACTCGATCGAGAAAAGCACCCTTACTATGAGCACTCGGATGCCGATTTTTTTATTGTCGTGCGCGATGGGCGCGATGTGGGGCGCATTGCCGCGCTTGAAAATCGCCGCTACAATGACTATCACAAGGTGCGCCGAGTGCAGTTTTACCTTTTTGATTGTGAGGATGATCAGCCCGCCGCGGCGGCGCTGTTTGAGCGCGTCTTTGAATGGGCGCGGGCGCGAGGGCTGGACCAAGTGGTAGGCCCCAAGGGTTTTGGTCCGCTCGACGGCTATGGCTTGCAGGTGGAGGGTTACCAGCATCGGCAAATGATGACTATGATGAACTATAATTATGACTATTACCCCCGCCTGGTTGAAACTCTGGGATTCCAAAAAGAAGTTGATTTCGTGTCGTGCTATCTGAACGCGCAGACCTTTCATATGCCAGAGCGAGTTCATCGCATTGCCGAGCGGGTGCAGCAACGCGGCGATCTGGCCGTAAAGCGTTTTCGCAACAAGCGCGAGTTGTGGGCTTGGGTGCCCCGTATTGGCAAGGCGTATAACCAAGCGTTCGTCAACAACTGGGAATATTACCCTCTCACCGATCGCGAAATTACTTTTACTGTAGATAACATTATGATGGTAGCTCATCCGCGCCTCATCAAAATCATTACCCATGGCGAGCAAGTGGTTGGCTTTGTGTTTGCTTTCCACGATGTTTCGGCGGCGTTGCAGCGCGCCCGTGGGCACCTTTTCCCGTTTGGACTGCTAGATTTGCTGCTAGAGATGCGGCGTACCAAGTGGGTGGCGCTTAATGGCGCGGGCATCTTGCCCGAATTTCAGGGCCGAGGCGGCAATGCGTTGTTATATTCTGAGCTAGAAAAGACCATGCAAGAGTTCCCATTTGAACACGCCGATCTCACCCAGGTGGCCGAAACCGCCGTCCAGATGCGGCACGACCTGGAAAACCTGGGCGGTCAACCTTACAAGAACCATCGGGTTTACATTCGTCAGTTGTAAAGCGTTGGGGTGGTTCGCGAACCGTCCCGACTAGGCCTATGTTGTAGAATTGCAATAGGAGCAAGCAAAATGTTCCGTCCCAGGCGACCCGGACCGTTGCGGGGTAGGGGGCTAGGCCGGCCAAGGCCAGGCCCCAGAGTGCAACAAGCCCTCAGACTATTTGAGGAAGGACATTATCAACAGGCCGGCGAGCTGTTTGGGCAGTTGGCCGATGCCGCGCGCGACGCCCGCCAGCCCATCCGGGCAGCTCACTTGGCGGCCCAAGCTGGCCGTGCTTTCTTGGAGGCCGGTGATGTCGAGCGAGCCACTGACCGTGCTCGGCAAGCCATACGGCAATTTGTCCTTGGCAGAAAGCCCGGACAAGCTGTCCGCACGCTGCAGGGAGCCGCGATTGCCTTGCGCGCCAAAGGGTTCAACGCCCAGGCCGACGCCCTGGAACAAAAAGCCCAGGCCCGGCTGGCCGAAATTGGCATGAACCTGGCAAATCAACAAGCCCATGGCCGATTGCCTTCTACTTGCCCGCAGTGTGGTGGGCCGCTCCGCTCTGATGAGGTAGATTGGGTTGATTCCAGCTCTGCCGAGTGTCCTTATTGCGGCGTTTTGGTGGCAACCGCGTCTTAAAACTGTAATCTAGTCCCATTTCACTATTGACAAGTGATATTCTTTGTCATATAATGACTAATGGTCAGCTAATGACTGTTAGTCATTATTTTTTCTCCCAACTGCCAGCAGTGAGCCGCTTATTTGGCAAAGGAGAGATGTGAGCATCACCAGCAACCGCCGTGAGCGTGAAAAAGCGCAGCGCCGCGAAGACATTTTGCAAGCCGCACGCGAGGTCTTTATGAATGGTAGTCCCTTTCGGGGGACGATTGACGATGTGGCGGCTCGCGCTGAGGTTAGCAAGGGCACGGTCTATTTATACTTTGAGAGCAAGGAAGTGATCCTTGCTCTTTTGCTTTTAGAAGGGCTAGATGTTTTGTTGGCCCGTTTTGAAAAAGCCTATGCTCCACATCAAAACTTGCCGGCCAACCGACGTTTAAAGCGTCTGGCAAGCGCCTATTTCCAATTTTGCCGCGAGTTTCCTGCGTACTTTCGCCTCATGATCGCCTTTGACCGGGGACAGTTTCGTGAAAGCATCCCCACTGATCAATACCAGCAGGTTTTTGAGAGCAGCAAGCGCATTTTGCAGTTTGTTGCCCAAGCCCTTCAGCAAGGGATTGACGAAGATGAATTTCAGGCGGTTAACTCCTGGCATACCACCGGTGTTTTGTGGGCGTCGCTCAACGGCGTGCTGCTGCTCACAGATCATCCACTGCGGCGCGAGTTGGTGGATATGCCGGTCGAAACAATGTTTCAGCAGACGCTAGGTATTTTGTTGAAGGGCATTCGTAACACATAGCGTGGCACGCTTCGCGCCGCCGCCAGGTAGAGTAACACAAAGACAAAAATAGAAACCTTGGCGCCCTTTGTGGATAAAAAATCTTGCGGTTGTGATAATTTTTTCGGAGTAATACTGTAACTACTCAGCATCCTGAGCGTCCTTCGGCCTTGCTCAGGATGAGCGCCGCGCTCCTTCGACTGCGTTTCACTTCGCTCAGGATGCGCGGCGCGTAGCCTGCTCTGTCGGCAGACAGGTCGAAGGGTGCCGGCTGAGTAGTTACAGTAGAACGTAGGCAAATGCAAGGCAAGTAGCAAACCATTTCCTTCCGACCAGCCTAGGGAGGCGTAAAATCCAAAAGCGGGTGATGGGCTGACACCCAAACATCTTTAGCAAGGAGCATACTATGAAAGAAGTCGTGTTGGTAGATGGCGTGCGGACCCCCACGGGCTTGCACGGTGGGGCGCTCCGCGACAAGCGCGCGCAAGACCTGGCCAAGATTGTCTTTGCGGCTGTCATCCAGCGCACGGGCATTGATCCGGGCATCATTGACGATGTGATATTGGGCTGCATTGGACAGCCTTCTGACGCGGCCAATATCGGCCGGGTAGCCGCGCTGATGGCCGGCGTGCCCGAGCATGTGCCGGGGTATACGGTGCAGCGCAACTGCGCCTCTGGTTTGCAGGCCATCACTTCGGCTTACCAGGCCATTCAGTCTGACGATGGCGAGCTCTTTCTAGTTGGCGGCTCGGAAAGCATGAGCAACATTCCCTACATCATCAAGGGCGCTCGCTGGGGGCTAAAGTTGCGCCACAGCCAGTTGACCGACGCGCTGTGGGAAGGGCTGACCGACCCAATCTGCAACCAGATCATGGGCCGCACTGCCGAAAACCTGGCCGAGATGTACGAACTCACCCGCCAGCAGCAAGACGAATATGCTATCCAATCGCACAAAAAAGCCTTTATGGCCACCCGGCAAGAGAAATTCAAGGAAGAAATTGTGCCGGTGGAGATAGTCAAGCGAATAGCCGGCCAAGAAGTCGCCCGCGAGCAAATTACACAAGATGAAAGCATCAACGTTGGCCTCTCGCTGCAAAAGGCCGCGCTGTACCCAACAGTGTTCAAAGAAAACGGCACTGTGACGCCTGCCAATGCATGCCCCATCAGCGATGGCGCCTCGGCGATACTTGTGATGACAGCCGAAAAGGCCAAAGCGTTAGGCTTGCAGCCGATGGCGCGCATTGTGGCTTACGATTATGCGGCGGTCAACCCGGCTATCATGGGTATTGGCCCGGCCAAGGCCATCCCCAAGCTGTTTGCCAAGATGAAAAGGCGCGGCATCAACATTTCGTTTGACGAGATAGACCTGATTGAGCTCAACGAGGCCTTTGCCGCCCAGGTGCTGTCTTGCGTCAAAGACTTGCAAGCCAACGGCTATAACTGGGATTGGAAAAAGGTCAATGTCAACGGCGGCGCTATTGCGCTGGGGCACCCAGTGGGCGCGACAGGTTGCCGGCTGGCTGTGACATTGACGCACGAGATGAAACGCCGCAACGCTCGCTATGGCATTTTGACCATGTGCGTGGGCGGCGGCCAGGGCGGCGTGATGCTCGTAGAGAACGTTTGACGCAGAGCGTTGAATTAAATCTAGTTAATCCATAGGACGGCTTTGGCCGTAGGAATTTCCTTTTTCCACGAAGGACACCAAGTCGCACGAAGGAAAATATTACAATTAGTGTTTCTTCGCGTCCTTCGTGGATAACTTGAGGGAGGGAAAAATGTATATTTTCAAAGCGGCCGTAATTGGCGCGGGAGCGATGGGCGCCGGCATTGCCCAGGTGATTACATTTTCCGGGCTGCCGGTGGTGCTGAAGGATGTGGATCAGGCCATGCTAGACAAGGGCATGGACACGATTCGCCAGATTTACCAGACTCGGGTGAGCAAGGGCAAGATGACCGGCGGCGAAATGGACGGCAAGATGGCGTTGGTCACGCCTGCGCTGGATTATGCCGAATTTGCGGATGTGGACATTGTCATCGAGGCGGTGCCAGAAGTTATGCGCCTGAAGCAAAAAGTGTTTGCCGAGCTGGATGGAATTTGCCCAGAAGGCACTATTTTTGCCAGCAACACTTCGGCGCTGTCTATCACCGAAATGGGCCAGGCCACCAAGCGCCCGCACAAGATGGTGGGCTTGCACTTTTTCAACCCGGCCAATGTGATGAAGCTGGTCGAAATCATCCGGGGCGAGGGAACCGATCAAGAGACGGTGGATGACGCGGTTTCATTCACCGAGGGCTTGCGCAAGATCCCCGTGGTTGTCAAAGAGTGCCCCGGCTTTTTGGTCAACCGCTTGTTGATGCCCTATCTCAACGAGGCAACGGTCTGCCTGCAAGAGCAGGCCGCCACCGCCGAGAAAATTGACGAGGCCATGCGCGAATACGGCTGGCCCATGGGTCCCTTTACCCTGATGGACTTTTTGGGTCTGGATGTGTGCCACCACGTGGGCGAGTACCTGGGTGAAAAGTATGGCGAGCGCATGAAGGGGGCCGAGCTGTTTGACCGCTTGGTGAAATTGGGGCGGCTGGGCGAAAAATCGAACGCGGGTTTTTACGGCTATGGCGATCAGACGGACGAGCCGGTCAAAAAGGCGATTGCCGAGCTGAACGCCGGCAAGCAGCCCACCGAGTTTTCGGAAGAGCGGCTAATGTACCCCATGCTGAATGAAGCGGCGCTGGCCGTGGCTGAAGGCATTGCCGATGTTAAAGATGTAGACATGGCCATGATCGCCGGCAGCGGCATGACCTACAAGGGCGAGCGCCTTGGCCCGCTGGCGCTGGCAGACCGCCTGGGCATTGATGTGATTGTGGCCAAGTTGGAAGAGTTGGAGAAAAAGTATGGCATTCGCTTCCATCCCGCCGACAAACTGTACGAGCTGGTCAAGGCTGGCCGCCTGGGCGAAAAGACCAAGGCCGGCTTTTTGGAATATGTCTAACGGCGACTGACCCACGATGAAAGACAAATGCAGCTTGGTTGTTCGTCATGGGTCGTGGCTTAGCAAATAACCTGTATGAGGAGAATCCCAATGGCAGACAGACAGTTTGTTCGTTATACGATTGAGGAACGCTTGGCGGTGGTGGTGATTGACCATCCGCCGGTGAACGCGTTTAACCAGCAAACCATAAGTGAGCTGGAAGGAACGATTGACGAATTGATTGCCAACCCCGACGTCAAAGTCATCATCCTGACCGGCGGCGGGCAACTGGCCTTTGTGGCCGGGGCGGATATTGGCGAGATCAATGGATTTGTCAAGGCAGGCAACCCGGCTGGCGCGCGCGCGATGATTGAAAAAGGGCAGCAAGTGTTTCTCAAGATTGAACGCTCGCCCAAGCCGGTCATTGCGGCCATCAATGGCGTGTGCCTGGGCGGCGGCCTGGAATTGGCAATGTCCTGCCACATTCGCATTGCGGGCGACCGGGTGCGCATGGGCCAGCCCGAAATCAACCTGGGCATCATCCCCGGTTGGGGCGGCACGCAGCGACTGGCGCGCCTGTTGAGCAAGGGCAAAGCGATAGAGATGATTTTGACCGGCGATCCCATCACGGCGCAAGAAGCCAAGGCCCTGGGTTTGATCAATATTGTGGTGCCCGGCGATGCCGTGATGCGGCAGGCCAAGGGTTTGGCCGGCAAGATTGCCTCCAAGAGCGCCGTGGCCATGGCCGCCGCGCTCAAGGCCATCAACGGCGGGCAGGGGCTTCCCATCGAGCAGGGCCTGGCGCTGGAGCTGGAGCAGTTTGCGGCCCTGGCCGGCAGCGAGGACACCCGCGAAGGCGTGAGCGCATTTCTTGAAAAGCGTCCGCCGCAGTTCAAAGACAAATGACCTCACCTAACCCCTCCCTCACCCTTCCCTTTCTTTTCCTGATGGGAGAGGAAAGGGGAGGGTTGGGGTGAGGATAGGCGAGCTAATGAGGAGGTGGATATGGATTTTTCACTGACCGAAGAACAGCAAATGTTTAAAGAAATGTTCCGCGATTTTGCGCAAAAGGACGTGGCCAAGGTCGCCGAACATATGGACAAAGAAGAGCGCATATCGCCCGACCTGCTTAAAAAGGCCGCCGCCCAGGGCTTGTTAGGCGCGTTGGCGCCGGAAGAATTGGGTGGAGCGGCGCTTGACCCGGTGAGCTATGCCTTTATGATTGAAGAGTTGTCTCGGGCTTGCATGTCTACAGCCATCACCATCATTTATCACACGGCGCTGGTGACTCAGGCGCTGCTCACCTTTGGCAGCGCCGAGCAAAAGGAGCGTTGGGTGCCGGCCTTGGCCGCGGGTGAGCTTGTTGGCGCGTTTGCCATGACCGAACCGGATGCCGGCAATGATACCAGCCGGCTATCTACGCGCGCTGTGCGCGACGCTTCGGGTGAGGGCTATGCGCTGAACGGCGTCAAGACCTGGGTGACCAATTCTGGCCTGGCCGGCCTCTTTTTGGTGATTGCCAGCACATCGCGTGATGGGCGTGAACAGGCTGCTTTCCTGGTTGAAAAAGATGCGCCCGGCCTCAAGCTGGGCCAGCGCGAGCTGACGTTGGGCCTGCGCGCGGCTTTGATCCATACCGTGTATCTGGATGATGTGCGCGTGCCTGTGGCAAACCGCCTGGGCGACGAGGGCCAAGGGCAAGCAATTGCCGCCCACGTGGCCGACTATTTCCGCCTGTCGCTGGCGGCGGCGGGGCTGGGTGTAGCAGAGGCGTCTATTGAATCGGGCGTCAAGTTTGCGGCCGAGCGCATTCAGTTTGGCGGCCCCATTGCCAACAAGCAAGCCATCCAAAATTACATTGCCGATTCATCAACCCAGGTAGAGGCGCTGCGTTACCTGGTGTATCACGCTGCGTGGAATGCCTCGGTGGGCGGCAATTTCGCCGCCGATGCCGCCTATGCCAAGCTGTTTGCGGCCCAGGTGGCGCGCTTTGTCACCGATAAAATGGTCCAAGTTCACGGCGGTTACGGCTATATTGAAGATTACCCCATTGCGCGCATGTACCGCAACTCGCGCGCGCTCGATTTGCTGGGCGGCGCCGATGAATTGATGCGAGTAGCTATTGCCGGCAACCTGTTCAAGAGCCAGAACTTACAGGTAGTGCCGTAAGGAGCAAGCAGATGGATTTTTTACTCTCACCTGAACATACCGCCTTGCGGAAAATGCTGCGCGAGTTTGCCGAGGAAGAAATTCGCCCATTGGCCAAAACCATTGACCACGAACACCGTGTGCCGCACGAGACGCTCAAAAAGGCTGCCAAGTTGGGTTTGTTTGGTGTGCCCTTTCCACAAAAGTATGGCGGCGTGGGCGCGGGCGAAACCGGCTATTGCATCTTGATGGAAGAATTGGGCCGGGTATGCACCAGCACCGCCACCACCTTTGGCGCGCACATTGGCATTGGCGCGATGGCAATCTATATAGATGGCACCGAGGCGCAAAAGCAGAAATACCTGGTGCCGCTGGCGCGCGGTGAAAAGATTGCGGCCTTTTCGCTCACCGAGCCGAACGCCGGCTCGGATGCGGCCAATATCCGCACGCGCGCCGTGCGCGAGGGCGACAGTTACATACTGGATGGCACCAAGATTTATATCACCAATGGGCCAATTGCCGATGTGCTCACTATCTTGGCAGTGACCGACCAGGCGTTAGGCGCGCGCGGCGGCGTGACGGCGTTTATCGCCGAGACGAGCTGGGAAGGTTTCAAGGTCGGCACAATAGAAAACAAGATGGGCATTCGCGGCAGCTCGACCAGCGAGTTGATTTTTGACAACTTGCGTGTCCCGCAGGAAAACATTTTGGGCCAGACCGGGCTGGGCTTTGTGACGTTTATGAAGACGCTCGATCTGGGGCGCATCACTTTGGGTGGGGCGTGCCTGGGCGGCGCGCAGGCCGCGCTGGAAGCGGCCATGCAATGGGCCAAGGCGCGCAACCAGTTTGGCGCCTACATCGCCGCCAAGCAAAGCATTCAGTGGATGGTGGCCGATATCGCCGCCGAGGTTGAGGCCTTGCGCTCGTTCGTTTACCGCACTGCGTGGCTGGTGGACACTGGCAGGCCATACAGCAAAGAAGCCGCCATGCTCAAACTGTATGGCAGCGAGGTAGCCAGCCGAGCCATCAACAAGGCCTTGCAAGTTCATGGCGCGCTTGGCTACAGCCGCCACCATCCGGTCGAGCGGGCCTGGCGCGACGCGCGCATCGCCGAAATCTTTGAGGGCACCAACGAGATTCAGCGCATCGTCATCGCGTCGGCCCTGTTTCAGGAAATCGGCGTGAGGATTCACTCGTAAAAGGAGTTTCTACTATGAGAGTTGTTGTAACAATCAAACAAATCCTCGACCCGCGCGGGTTTACTGTGAATCGCAAGGCGGAAAAGATTTTCGTCAACCGCGAAGAATGGATAACCAACCCCGCCGATTTGTGCGCACTGGAAGCCGCGCTGGTCCTAAAAGATCAACTGAGCGCCGAGGTCATTGTGCTGGGCGGCGGGCCGCCTCGCGCCGAGGTCGCCCTGCGCGACGCATGGGCGCGTGGGGCCGATCGGGCAATTCACTTGAGCGACCCAGCCTTTGCCGGAGCCGACGGCGGCGTGGCTGCCCGCATTTTGGCCAAGGCGGTGACCAAGCTGGGCAGCGTGGACTTGGTTTTGTGCGGCGACCGCGCGCTGGATACCGGAGCTGGTGAAGTGGGGCCGCGCCTGGCCGAAGAGCTGGGCTGGCCGCAAGTGTTGGGCGCGTTGGGTGTGACCATCAGTGACGGCCTAGCCCACGCCATCAAGGCCAATGGCAAGGGCTATGCGGCTTTTGAGTTCAGCTTGCCTGGGCTGATTACTGTGGCTGCCGGGGCAAATAGCCCGCGCTATCCCAACGGCGCCCGGATTATGAATTCGTACCGCGAATATCAGCTTGAGGCATGGTCGGTTGCCAGCTTGGATTTACTTGAAGACGAGCTGAAAAAGCTGGTTGAGGAGCGCGGCCAGGCCTTTCCGCCCGAACGGCAGCGCGGCACGCTCTTGGGCAGCGTGGACGAGCTGGTGGGCGTGCTCAAGCGCAACCGGATTATCTGACCACCGACAACCGACCGCAGTCACCCGACGAGCAAATGGCTGCGGTGGTCAGTGGTCGTTAGTGTCTGTCTGGAAACCCAGCCGCCGTTTTGCCGGGCGTGGAAGCCCGGCCAGCTACTTTCCAGACAGAAACTCGTTAGTCGTTTACTTGACACGGAGTATGCACTATGTTTGATATGTACGGAAGCACAAACGAGCCGCGTGACATCTGGGTGGTGGCCGAACTGGCCGATGGCAAGCCAAGCTCACTGACGCTTGAACTGGTGGGTGGCGCGCGCGCGATGGCTGATGGCCTGGGCTGCTATGTTCACGCTCTAGTATTGGGCAGTGGCTTGGGCGAGTTGACTGAGCTGGTTGCCGCCGGCGCTGACCGCGTGCATGGGGCCGACGACCCTGCGTTGGCAGAATTTGCTGTAGAACCATATCTCAAGATACTGGGCGATCTGTTTGCCGCGCAACCGCCTGAAATCGTCTTGTTCGGCGCAACAAGCCTGGGCGATGAGCTGGGCCCGCGCCTGGCTCAGCGATTAAAGACTGGCCTGCTGCCTCATTGCGCCTCGCTGCGAATGGATGAGATCGAGCGGGTGTTGATTGGCACCTATCCGGCCTATGAAGGCGAATACTTTAGTGTGGCGGCGTGCCCTCAGGCGCGGCCAGAAATAGCCACAGTATTGCCCGATGCGTTTGGCCCGCCTTATCTCGACTCGTATCGCTTTGGAGAGACAGAGCAAGTGACGGTAGACCTGTCTGGCGTGGAGGCGCGCGTGAGGCCGCTTGGGCCGGTAGAGTTTACGCCGCTTGAGGTGCCGCTGCGCAAGGCGCGCCGCATTGTTTCGGTTGGCCGGCAAGCGGGTGATTTTGAAAAGGTCAAGCAACTGGCAGACGCGTTGGGCGCGCATGTGGCTGGCGCGCGCGAGGCCATGGACGAAGGCTGGATCACTGACAAGCAGGTGGTCGGCGCGTTGGGCGAGAGCGTGCGCCCCGAGCTGTATGTGGCGGTGGGCATTCGAGGCGATAGCTATCACGCCTTTGGCATCCGCGATGCCGGGTTCGTTGTGGCTATTCATCCCGACAAAGAAGCTGCTATCTTTGCCGGCGCAGATGCGGGCCTGGCGGGCGACCCGGTTGAAATTGTGAGCGGGTTGATCGATGCGTTGAACAAGTAAGTTGCCACGTGCTGATTGAGCAAGAGACCTGCAGGGCAAGGCTTTGCAGGTCTCTTTTGCCTTGAAAAGAACCTAATGCTCAAGCTAACGTCTTTTGGCGATGTCACTCGTTTTGGCCTGGCCCGCACACTAGCGGGGGATGGGCGCTATTGGACGACGACTTACCTGGTGGATGGCTTGCTGATAGATAGCGGTTGCGCCCACAGCGCGCAGGAATTGACGCAGTCGCTGACCGGCGTAACCCTGACTCGCATTGTCAATACCCATAGCCACGAAGACCACATTGGTGCCAATGGTTGTTTGCAACGTGGGCAGGCCGGGCTAGAAATCTTGGCTCACCCGTTGGCTTTGCCTATTCTGGCTGACCCGCGCCGCACTCAGCCGCTGCACCCGTACCGGCGCTTGCTGTGGGGTTGGCCCGAGCCTTCACAGGCCCAACCCGTGGCCGATGGGGCAATCATCGAAACGCCGCATTTCAAGTTCCAGGTGATCTATACTCCCGGCCACAGTCCAGACCATCTTTGCTTGTACGAACCCCAACAAGGCTGGTTGTTTACGGGAGATTTGTTTGTGGGCGGGCAAGAACGCGCGCTGCGCGCCGGTTATGATATCTGGCAAATCATCAGCTCGCTCAAGCAAATTGCCGCATTGCCGGCCAGCCGGCTGTGGCCTGGCAGCGCCCGTGTGCGCGACAACCCCGCTGAGGTATTGGCCGCCAAGATTGCTCACCTGGAAACACTAGGCGAGCGTGTTGTGGCGCTCCATCAGCAAGGCAAGAGTGTATCAGAAATTGTCCGCGCCTTGTGCGGCGGGCCTATGTTGATTGAGCTGGTTACGCTGGGGCATTTTTCGCGGCGGCATTTGGTGTTTTCGTATCTGAGGCCGAGCAGCCAAGCTCCTTGATGTACGAGCAGGTTCTTTTGATTGCTCGAAAGCCGATTGACTGGTAAAGTAAAAGCGCAATGGCATCGTCAACCGGCCCGACGATTGCATTTTCAGCCCCTTGCGCTTTCATGCGCCGCAATCCCTCGGCCAACACAGCGCGCGCCAGCCCCTTTTGCCGAAAATCGGGGTGCGTTCCAAGCGGCTCGAATTCGCCCACCTTGTTGATAGAGTCAATCCAAACAACGCCAAAGGCCGCCAGCAAGCCGCCGGGAGCCACCGCCACCAAATCCAGTTCCGGGTCATAGCCGGGAGTTTGCATCAGGCGCAGGTAAGCTTTTTCTGTCATCCGGGTCGAATCAAATGCGGCGCGGTGTGTGGCGGCTCGCGCTGCAGCCTCGTGTTTGCCAGCCACCGGGCGTATGGTAAAGCCTTGTGGTAGTGTGACCTGCGGTAATGGCTCATCCAGTGGATAAAGCAATAGCGCGCCGGTAGTGTTGCTTCGCGTAAAACCGCGCCGCTCTAGCGCAGCAATGTAATTGCCATCATCTTCATAAACCCCTACATCGGTGTGGAGGGTTCCTCCTGAAGGGTCGGGCATGGTTTTCATCGCATCGTGCCATTGGGCCAGGAGCCAATCTAGCATTTGATCCTCAATGCCTTGGTTTTTCGCTTCGGCGCAGACCTGAAGCTCAAAGCCAATCTGGGCGGCGGGGGGCGAAAAGATCATAAACCCCAGCAGCTCGTCATTGGGAGCTTGCCACAGGCGAACCGTCTGGCCGAGATCGTATTTTCTGGAATGTAAGAATAGCCGCCAGGTCAGGTCGCCTACGTGCCAGCACCCGTGGCCGAAGGTTGACCGCATCGCTACTAGCAACGCGCGCATTTTTTGCGTGTCTATATCGCCGCGATAAGGGTAGGATTGGACGAGCATGAGGTTAAAAATCTTTTCAGTTGCAGCATTCAGCTATCAGCCCTGACTTTCGGCGCATCATGGTCTGCTCCCAGTCGCCCGCTTTACCTGGACAAAGCGATCTTGCAGCAACGAGAAGCTGAAAGCTGATGGCTAATAGCTGAATGCTTATTGAATTACAGTATCACTGCCAGCTCTTCGGGTGTGTAAGGCTTGAGCATCACATCTTCTACGCCGGCTCGCAACATATCGGTGGTTTGCTCGACAATCAGGCTGGTGGTGACTACGATGGTCTTGCGCTGCGCGTTGGTCTTGCGCAGCATGTTGATCATATCCATGACGTTGGCCTGTTCCAGGGTCTGGTCTAGGATGATTCGATCGAACTTGTCCAGGTCAAGCCCGGCTGGTGTGGCGGCTGTCTCTACCCGATAGCCGGCCTTTTTCAGCTCGGCCTGGGCATACTGCCGCCACTCGTCGTCGTCGTCAATGAGCAGCACGGCTTTGTCATCGGCTGGCACTGTTCCCTTGCTCTTGTCTACTGCCGGCAGCAAGATGGTAAAAGTGGTGCCAGCGCCCACTTTGCTGTGAACCGAAAGCTTGCCTTCCATTTGCTGCACCACTTGCAAGCACGCCGCCAGGCCCAAGCCGGGGTGTGCCTTGCTGTCTTTGGTGGTGTAAAAAGTGATCCAGATTTTATCCAGGTCGTCAGCAGGAATGCCGCAGCCGGTATCGCTCACTGTCACTTCAACATAGCCCGCTTCGCTCGATTTGCGCACGCCGACGGTGATACGCTCGATTTCGCTGTCTTCCATTGCTTCCAGCGCATTCTTGAACAGGTTGGTAAAAACACGGCTTATTTGGGTGGTGTCAATGCGCACCAGCGGCGCGTCTTTGGCGATCTTGTATCTCATAGTGTCTGGCGAGATGCCCAAGTTGACGGCCGCGTCTTTGGCCACGTCTTGGATCATGGCCGGGCGCGGCTTTTGTTCGCGGGTGGGGCCGATCAACCCTTCTTTGACGGCAATGATCAACTGGGCGCTTTCGTCAATGAGCGCCAGGTCTTCGCTGACCGATTCGGCATCCAGCAGATAGCGCGCTTTGCTGTAGGGCATATCTAGCAGTTTGTCCACCGACTTGTGCGCGCCAGAAGACAGCCTGGATAGCTTTTTGGCAAAATTGCGCACCAGTCTGGCTAATGTTTGTTCTTGTCGCTTGGGAGAGAGTTGGTCCACCACCATGCCGGCCGCCACTGCAAATTGCGCCATATCGCCTTGCAGGCGCTCGGCGCTGGTGACGATGGGCAGCGCCTTGTTGCCAATCCAATGGATGGCCTCGCCGGTTGAGGTGGCAATGGCTTCAAAGGTCTTGGTGCGCACCAGCTCTTTGTGCGCTTTTTCCAGCGCGGTCAACAGGCGCGCGTTGTCAATGGCCACGACCAGGTGGTCGGCCATGGCTTGCAGCGACGTAATATCATCGGAGCTAAAGGCGGCCATTTCTGCGCTTTGTATGGTCAATGCGCCAATGACCTTGTCGCCGGTGATCAGCGGCAGGGCCATCTCGGAGCGGGTCTTGAGGGTGTGGGGGTTATCAAAGCGCACGGCGTCTTTGCCCACATCCAGCGCAATGCGGGCCTGCTTGTGCTTGATGCACCAGCCGATCATTGACTTGTCGGCTATCTCTAGCTTGTGCCCCAGCTCGAGCATGATGCGCCCTGGTTCGCCATAGCCGGCGCGCAGCACGGCCAATTTGTTTTCTTCGTCCACCATAAAGACGCCGGCATAATAAAAGCCATAGGCCTGGCAGATCAGGTCAACAGTCTTGGGCAGCAGCTCGTCCACATTGAGAATCGAGGCCATGTCGCGCCCTACCTGGGCGGCCGTTTCCAGCAGCCGCGCGCGCCGCTGAGCCTGGGCGTGGGTTTGCGCGTTTTGAATGGCCACGGCCAAGTGGTTGGCCATGGCTTGCAGCGAGGTGATGTCCATCTCGCTAAAAGCGGCTTCTTCAACTGATTGCACCGTCACAGCTCCAATGGCCTCGCTGCCCACCACCAGGGGCAGGGCCATTTCCGAGCGGGTGAGCGGCAGCAGTGGATTGTTAAAGCGCACGGCGTCTTGGCCCACGTCAAGCGCGATGCGGGCTTGCTTGTGGTTGACGCACCAGCCGATCATCGAGGTGTCGCCCACGGCCAGCTTGTGCCCCAGTTCAACCATCTGGTGGCCGGCCTCGCCCCGGCCGGTCCGCAGCACGGCGTAACCCGGTTGGTGCGGGTCTAGCAAGAAAATGCCTGCATAATAAAATCCATACGTGTCACAGATGACGTCAACGACCTGGCTGAACAAAATATCCAGGTCGAGCAGCGAGCTAACGGCATGGCCTACCTTGGCGGCGGCTTCCAAGAGCTTGGCCTGTCTTTCCAAACGGGCCTGGTCAGATTGTTCACCTAACATGGCTATCTCCTTAGAGTCTTGTGTACCAGTTCCACCAGCCCTTCTTCGCGCCCCTTGACAAAATAATCGCGGGCGCCGGCGCTGATGGCGGCTTTAGCTTTTGAAACAGTATCAAAGGCGGTTAACACAATCACCGGCAAATCGGGCTGATCTTCTATCAACTTGATAAGCAAATCCAACCCAGCATCGGCTGATTCAACACCTTCAAAATTGGGCATATTCAGATCTAGCACCGCAATGTCGAATGACTCGCTGCTTTTGCGCTTTTGCTTGAACAGGGCCAGCCCGTCGGTGATATTGCCGGCTGTTCCTACGTCAAAGCCGGCGCGCAGCATTGTTTTTTCCATGCTGCGCAGCACAGGTCTCTCGTCGTCTACAAGTAAAACTCGGATGGTTTTGTCCACGCTTTAGCCTCCTGTGGTCTTTTTGCAGAATAGGTATCATAGAGTTTATCGGAAACTAGCCGCGAACACATGCGCACGAATGTTCCCAACTATGGGAAATTGGCGTCAATTCGTGAAACCTGCGCCTGCGCGCAGTGCAGGTGTTCGTGGCAAAAAAATTGTTCCCGATAATGCCTCATGTATTGCCGTTTATGTCAAACAAAGGCTTTCGCCTGGCTTGAGGACATGAGGTTGCGCCCCAGTCTGAGCCTGCACTTGGGCTGCCCATGCTTGGGGGTCTTGGGCGATCAAATCCCAGGTGTTGTAATGAATCGGAACAACGTGCTTGGGCTGCAGCAGCCTGACCGCGCGCAAGGCGTCGGCGGGGCCCATGGTGAAATTATCGCCAATGGGCAGCACGGCCAGGTCTAGGCCCTCTTCGCCAATCAGGCGCATATCGCCGAACAGGCCAGTATCGCACGCCAAGTAGATATTGAGGTTATCGTTGGCGCAAAGCAGGAACCCGGCTGGGTTGCCGCCATAAGAGCCGTCGGGCAATGCCGAGCCGTGCAGGGCCAGGGTCAGCTTGAGATAGCCAAAGGGGTGCTTGAACCCGCCTCCCAGGTGTTGGGGATGCGTGGTGACGCCCTGGTTGCCCATCCAGGTGGCAATTTCAAAGTTGCTGATGACGGTAGCGCCTGTGCGCTTGGCGATGCTGATTGCGTCGCCCACATGGTCGCCATGCCCGTGGCTGACCAGAATATAATCTGCGGCCACCGAATTGGCGCTGACTGTTGCCGCCGGGTTGTCGGTGAAAAAGGGATCAATCAAAATATTATAGCCGCCGGTTTCCAGGCCGAGTGTCGCATGTCCGTACCAGGTTAACTTGCTGCTCATCAGCGAACCTCCTTTTGTTGTGTTTTTTCATTCCACCAAGGCGGGCAGCAAAATCGTAAATGTTGTGCCGATGTTCACTTGGCTCTCAACTTCAATTTTGCCTTCCATTTGGCTAATAATTTGCATGCAAGAAGACAACCCCAATCCTGTGCCGCCGCGGTTGCCCTTGGTCGTGTAAAATGAAATCCAGATGCGGTCCAGGTCGGCCTTGGCAATACCGCAGCCGGTATCGGTGATGCGCGCGGCTACGCACTCGCCTGCCTTGGTGGGCAGGGTCTCTAGGGTGAGCTTTTGCTCTGGGCGGCCCTCCATGGCCTCGATGGCATTTTTTATCAAATTGTTGAACACACTTTCCAACTGGCGTGGGTCGGCTACCACATACGGCAGTTCGGGGGCGTGTCGCTGCTCGATTTGCACATGGTCCGGGACGGCCATGCCCAGCACGGTCTTTTTTAACAGTTCATCAATTTGAATTCTGCGCCGGTGCACCTCGCGCGCCGGGCCGATCATGTTTTCTTTAATGTCCAAAATGGTTTCGGCGCTCTGTTTGATGATGTCGAGGTCTTCCAAGATAGATTCCATGTTCAACAGGCGGAGCACCTTGGAGAGCGATTGTTCTTCCATTCCAGCCAGGCTGTCACGGCCCTGCGGCATCTTTTCGTCGAGCGTGGCGGCGGCGCTGGCAATCACCTGGGCAAACAAATGCTGGCGCAACTCGGCCGGCGCTTGTTGCAGCAGGGTATCGGCCATGTAAATCAGGCGGGCCACATCTTCGCGGGTGCGTTTCGCGCAGGCCGGGATGGGAGCGGCCTTGTTGCCCACCCAGTGAATGGCCTCGCCGGTGGCCTGAGCGATGGCTTCAAAGGTTTTGGTGCGCAGCAGCTCTCGGTTGGTTTCTTGCAGGTCGCTGAGGAGGGTAGCATTGTTGATGACGATAGCCAGTTGGTCGGCCAGAATTTGCAGGGTGTTGACATCTTTTTCGTCAAAGGCCGCTTCTTGCGTGCTTTGAACGCTCAGCGCGCCAATGACCTGATCTCCCACCACCAGCGGCAGAGCCATTTCCGAGCGGGTGAGCGGCAGCAGGGGGTTATTAAAGCGCATGGCGTCTTGGCCCACATCGAGCGCGGTGCGGGCCTGCTTGTGGTTGATGCACCAGCCGACCATGGAAGTATCGCCAATTTCCAGCAGGTGGCCCGATTCGAGCAGCTTTTTGCCGGCCTCGCCATAGCCTGCCCGCAAGACCGCCCAGCGTTTCATCTTGGTGTCTACCATAAAGATGGCCGCGTAATAAAAGCCATAGACCATGCAGATGGTATCAACAATGTGCTCCAACAGCGTGTCCAATTCCAAGATGGAGGTCACATCGCGGCCCACAACAGTGGCTGCTTCCAGCAGTTTGATGCGCCGCTCGGCGCTAGCCAGCACTTGAGCGTCTCGGATGTAGAGATGCGCGTTGTGAATGGCAACGGCCACTTGGTCGGCCAAGAGCTGAAAGGCCGGCAGGGTGTCTGGCGTGAGCGTTTCGCTGTTGGCATACAGCACCAGCACGCCAATGTCCTCGGTACAGCTTAGGGGCAGGGCCAATTCCGAGTGAGCCGCTGTTTGGTCGCCGGCGGAAACAACGGCCAGGTTGGCTTGGTGCTGCACTATCACTCGCCCAAGGGCAGATTGGTCATCTACCGGCGTCCAATCGCCCTGTTCGGCGATAGAGCGCCCCATCTCGCCGTGGCCCGCTTGAGGCGCGATTTTTTGTTTGTCATTGTCAAGCAGGTAGATTACGGCCGAATCAACGCCCAGCGAATCGCACATGACGGCAACACTCTCTGTGAGCAGCCGCCACAGGCTGCGGATTGCCAGCAGGCGGCACCCAACATGCCCTACTGCTTCATATAACTGAATTTGAGTATAGTTTTTCAAGGGTGACACTTTATGCAGCCTGGGTGTTGGTTGGGATGGTAAAATGAAAAGTGGTTCCTTGACGAAACTCGCTTTCAAACCAGATGCACCCGCCGTGGGCCTCCACCAGGTATTTGGTGATATTTAACCCCAAGCCCGTGCCCGGCGCTGCGCGAGCTTGTTCATCTGCCGCGCGAAAGAATTTTCCAAAGATTTTTCGTTGGTCTTCTTGGCTGATACCCAGACCGGTATCTTGCACTGATATGCGCACTACCGGCAGTGCTTCCTCACAGTAGTGGGATTCTGGGTTGAATTCTGCGCTAATGGTGATTTGTCCCCCAATGGGCGTATATTTGTAGGCATTGCTCACCAGGTTGGTCAAAACCTGGGCCAGACGGGTAGGGTCGCCCCACACCTGTGGCAGTGTATCGGGGATATGAATGCTCAGGGCTTGCTGCTTTTCTTCGATCTGGCGGCTGAGCGACTTGAGCACCTCGGCGATTATCTCGGAGAGGGCAAGCGGCTTGAACTCTAGCTTGAGATGGCCGGACTCGATGCGCGAGATATCTGCCAGGTCAGAGATGAGCACGACCATACGCTCTATATTGGAGCGGATGATATTGAGAAAATTGGCCTGTTGCTCGGTGGTTTCGCCTGCCGCGCCTGCCAAAATCAATTCGGCATAACCTCTGATGGAGGTTAATGGCAGGCGCAATTCGTGAGCGATAAAAGAGACAAACTCGGTCTTGGCCTGGTTGGCCGCCTCGGCTTCGCCTTTGGCCTTTTGGGCTGTTTCTTCTGCGCGCTTGATTTCGGCATATTGCTGGCGAATGATGCCATCGGCGCGCCTGACAATTAAAAAGAGCGCGGCATACAGCAGGGCCAAAATCAATGTGACGACAATGACCACATTTCTCTGGGTGTCGTTTATTTTCTGCACCAGGGGCGTGATATCTGTGTATAGCTCAAAAACCCCCTCCACCGATCCCTCAGGCCCGCCCCGGCGGATGGGAATGTAGCTAGAGAAAACATCCAGGTTTTCAACCTCGCCCTCGAATGCGCTAAATGTGTCTCGGTGGGTTAGCTCGCTGGCCACCTGGCCCAACCGCGCCGACAGGTAGCCGGCATTGTTGCTCTTGTCTTCGCCCATCTGGCTGGGCTGGGTTGAAAAGACGGTCAGACCATTGAGGTCGTAAACTTTGACCTTGACGACCGATAACCCTTTCATCTGCGCCAATACAGCCTGCTGAAGCTGGGCCGTTTCTGGGCGAGCACGCAGCTCATCTCCATTGAGGCCCGCAACCGAGTTGACAAACGGGGCGAACTGGGGCCACAGCGAATTGGCAAAAGCCTGGGTGAGGGCCACGTTCTTGCTTTCTTCGGTTGTCACCAACGCATTGATGGCGGTCTGGCGGTAAAATTGCCCCAGCACAACCGCTACGATTATAAAAGCCACCAGGCTGGTGATTGAAAAATAGCGCAAGAGTTTGAACATTGTATCTCGCCTCAAGCTGTAGGGGCGTTGGCGGGCAGGCGGATGGTAAATGTGGTCCCTTTGCCGCTCTCGCTCTTTACGGCAATATCGCCGCCCAACCTCTGGCAAATGCGCTGATTGGCAATGAGGGCCAGGTCGTCGCTGCTCCAATAATCACGCGTAAAGAGTGTGTCTCTGGGCGCTGGCCCCTTGAACAATTTCTCTGCCTGGTCCAAAGACATGCCGCTGCCATTATCGCTGATGCTAAAGATGATCCAGTCGGCGTTGTCTGCTTTTTCGCGGCTGACTCGAAATGTAACCTTGCCCTGAGGACCAGGTTTGGCAAAATGCGCCGCGCTGCCCAGCATAGACAAGAGTACCCATCGGAGATGAGTGGCATTTGTTGCCATCGTGCCAAGATCGTTCGCGCAGTGTAGCTCTAGGGTGCGCTCGTATCTGGCGACCAGGGGCTGGACAGTTGTTACAATATCGCCCACCAGGGCCGATACTTGAAAGCTTGCCGGTAGAATGGCGCTTTTGTCAGCGTCGCTCTGGGTGACATTGAGAATGTCGTTGATAAAAGCAAGCAAGTTTTGCCCGGCATTGTAAATAGTGGTCAGGTCTTGTTTCTGAGGTTCTGTAATGGGGCCGTCAATGCCCTTGAGTATGACGCGCGAAAAGCCTGAAATAGCATTGAGCGGCGAGCGCAATTCATGGCCCAGTGTGGTGAGGTTTTCCAGCCGAAGTTGCCTAAAGGTTTCGCTTTCTTCGCTGAAAAAGCCCACAATCAACTCGCCCAGCAGATCTAGCAGGCGCGGTCTCACGTTAGCCCATTGCTCGCCGGTCAGGTTCGCAATCTGTAGAGTCAGCGTTTGGCATGTGTTGGCCAGGTCAGCGGGAGCAATTCCTGGCAGGCGTTTCAGCTCAGCGCCGATTTGCCTGGCTTGAACCGGCGCGAACGGCTCGGTACTCACCAGCGCGGCGATTTGCTCCGTCCACTCGCTAAAGCGGGGCCGCGCTTCATCCATCGAGGTAGGCTTGGTTTGCGCAATGGTGGCGTGCCATTGAGCCGCTATCGTTGCGCGGTGGGTGCGGAGGAGGTTCAAGAGCTGCGCCAGTTCTGCCGGGTTTGTATTGTCCATATCAATATTATACTCGATTCTGCAAGTTGACGCGCTAGCTTTTCATCTTGTCCGCCCGCTGCCCAATTTTGCGCTCTAGCAAGTAAAACAGCAGCAGTGTGACAAGAGATTTAACACGTTCCAATTGTAGCGCAAAGTTGCCATGACGCAAAGTGGACGCTCTAGTTCGCTGCTTGGAAGGTAGAGCGGCGCGCCTGGGGCCAAGTCTTGTGTTATAATAAATTGCGCAGGTAAATCTTGACTAGGAGGAAGTAACCATGCCAGTAATTGCATTGCTAGGTGCTCAATGGGGCGACGAGGGTAAAGGCCACATCGCCGACAAGCTGGTAGCCCAAGCGTCTATTGTGGCGCGCTTTAATGGCGGAGATAACGCCGGGCATACCATCACCGTGGGCGACCAAATGATTCGCACTCACCTGGTGCCGGCAGGCGCGTTTCGGCCTCATGCTATCTGCGTGCTGGGGGCGGGAATGGTGATTAATCTGCGTTCGCTGGCGCGCGAAGTGGACGAGCTGGACAGCAAGGGGGCCGACCTAAACCCCCGGCGGCTCAAGATTGACCCATCGGCGCATTTGCTGCTACCCACGCACGTCGCGCTCGATGGCGCGC
>JBGSMF010000284.1:0-12760 GCA_041740315.1 Thermoflexales bacterium | reverse complement strand
GCGGCCTGGTGTACGGCGACGGCGCCAACCTCAACGCCATCATGGGCATTGTGCGGCCCGGTGACCTGGGTGTTGATGTGATGCATTTCAACCTTCACAAGACCTTTTCCACGCCGCACGGCGGCGGCGGGCCGGGCAGCGGCCCGGTTGGGGTTGCGCCGCGCCTGGCGCAATATTTGCCCGGACCAATCGTAACCATCAATGAAAAGGACAAAGAGGGGCCGCTGTACGAACTGACCATGCCGCTCAAGAGCATCGGCCGGCTCAAGGCATTTTACGGCAACTTTGGCATACTGGTGCGGGCCTATACCTACATCCGCGTGCTGGGACGCGAGGGATTGCGCCGCGCCGCCGAGCACGCCGTGCTCAATGCCAACTATTTGCAAGCGCGGCTCAAGGGCGTCTACCCCATCCCGCACGGCGAGCGCACCTGCATGCACGAATTTGTGGCGCAGGGCATCATCGAGGGTAGCGACGTAAAAGCTCTGGACATTGCCAAGCGATTGATGGATTATGGGCACAGCCACCCGCCCACCATCTACTTTCCGCTTATCGTTCACGAATCGCTGATGATCGAGCCGACCGAAACGGAAAGCAAGCAAACGCTCGACCAGTTTGTAGAAGACATGGTCAAGATTGCGCAAGAAGCCAAGACCAACCCCCAAGTGCTGCATGAAGCGCCGCACCACTCACCCACCCGGCGGTTAGATGAAGTGCGAGCCGCCAAAAATCTCATCTTGTGCGCGCCGCAAGCGCTAGAATAAACGACAATCGCCGGGGTCGTGGGACCCTGGCGATTGCTTTTGGTGAATGATGCCCCCCAGCCCAGACATCACACAAAATTCCACTACCCTACAGCACGCGCGCTGCCTGGCCGAAACCATCGGGCCGCGCGGCTCCACCACGCCCCAAGAAGCCCAGGCCGCCGATTATGCTTTTCATGTGATGGAACGCGCCGAGCTACAGCCAAGCAAAGAAATGTTCACCAGCGCGCAATCCATCTGGCGTCCCTATGCGCTGGCTTCGGCCTTGGGGCTGGCGGCGGTGGCGCTGTTCTTGTTTGCCGGGCAGGTAGGGGCCATCTTGGCAAGCGCGCTGATGCTGTTTATCTTTATCTCGGTCATCTTGGAGCTGGCCTTTGAAGACAATCCCCTCCGACGGCTTTTTCGCAAAGGGCCAAGCCAAAATGTGTGGGCCAAAATTCCGGCCACGGGCCAACCCAAGCAGCGCGTGGTGATTGCGGGACACCTGGATACGCACCGCACGCCCAAGATTTTCAGCTCGCCCATCTGGCTGCGAGTTTTTCAGTGGCTTGTTCCGGCTGGGCTGGCGGCCATAGCGCTCAACACACTCATTTTCGTCATTGGCATCTTTTCCCCTTCGGGTTGGTGGCGCGCGCTGGCTTTTCTACCGGCATTCGTCATTTGGGAACTTTCGGTGCTGACCTTTGAGGCCGACTATACGCCCTACACCGCCGGCGCTTCTGATAATGCCACCGGAGCAGGCATGGCGCTGAGCTTGGCCGCTCAACTAAAAACACGGCCGCTAGCCAACACCGAAGTTTGGGCGCTGTGCTCCGGCTGCGAAGAGGTGGGCTGCTATGGCGTAGCCGATTTTATCACCCGCCACCGCCAAGAACTGTTGCCGACTGGCGAACAAGCCGGCGCGCCTGGCAAAGCCTATTTCATCGCGCTGGATGGAATCGGGGGAGCCGGCACACAGCCCTGTTATATCACCCAACACACCTTTCTGACCACCGCCAAGGCTGACCCCACGCTGCTGCGCCTGGCAGACGAGATTGCCCACAACCAACCCGATCTGGGCGCGCGCAAACTGGCGCTCTGGGGCGCCTATACCGAAGGGAACATTGCCGCCAAAGCCGGATTGCGCGTCCTGGCCATCTCTACCCTGAACAAAGATGGCCTGCTGCCCAACTGGCATCAACCTTCGGATACCCTGGCCAACATAGACGAGACCGTGTTGCACAACACCGAAGCATTGGTGTGGGAATTGCTGCATGCGCTCGACCAAATCCCCTCCACCGAACAGGCTCCCGACCCTGCCGACAGCCGACCCGCCTAGCTCTTTTCCCATCCTTCCAGGCGCAGAAACCTGACGGCCCAATCGCCCAGGCGCGGCGAGAGCCAGTTGGCATACAGCAATAACCTGGCCTGAAACGGCAAAACCACTTCGGCCCGGCGATGCCGAATGGCCTCCACAATCGCGTGCGCCACGGCCTGCGGCGTGAGCTTGGCCGAAATCCACGGCACCGTCAGACTTTCCAACATTGGCGTGTCAACCCGGCCCGGAAAGATGATGGAAACATCCACGCCCGTGCCGCGCAACTCTTGCCGCAACACTTCGCCCCAGCCTGCCAACGCAAACTTGGATGCCACATACGGCGCATCGGGCGGCAAGCCCTTTTTGGCATCCATCGAAGCAATCAGCACAATGTGCCCGCTCTGCTGCGCGCGCAAGTGCGGCAGCGCCGCCAAGACCAGGCGCAGCGATCCATAAAAGTTGACCGCCATAGCCTTTTCTACCATGTCAATCGTCGAATTGGCGATGGGGCTGCGCACATATACCCCTGCATTGGCAACGACGATATCAATTTTGCCCCACTGCGCTAACGTCGTCTTGACCAACTGTTCAACCTGGGCTTGTTGGGTGACATCGGCAGGCACACTCAATGCCTCTCGGTCCAACGACCGCACAGCCTGCGCCACAGCTTGCAATCCGGCTTCGCGGCGCGCCGCCAACACAACACGCGCACCCTCCTTAGCCAGCGCCAACGCTGTGGCCTGCCCAATGCCGCTCGATGCGCCAGTGATAATTGCAACCTTGCCCGTCAATGAATCCATGACAACTTCCTTTCAACAAAAACGCTGCCCCAGACCAAGACCACAATGTCAGGGGCATCGCTGAATACAAATGAACAAGAAAATGTAACTACTCAGCCTGCACCCTTCGACTACGCGCCGCGCAGCCTGAGCGGAGTGAAACGCAGTCGAAGGAGCGCGGCGCTCATCCTGAGCAAGGTCGAAGGACGCTCAGGCTGCTGAGTAGTTACAAGAAAATAAGCCAGAAACCAGCTAGTCCTGCGCCGGCGTGGGAAGCACAACCCGTTTCTTTTCTGGAAAGCGACGCAACACCACGGCCTCTACATGCAGCAGCACCTTGTCGCCCATCGCCAGCTCGGGCTTTAATTTTTCAGCTTGCGGTTTTTCCGGCAGCACAAAGACGCCTATCGGCGTGCCTTCTTTGGTATATTTCATATCCACAATCGCCAGGCCGAGCAAGTATCCTTCAGAATCAATCGAGCAACTGGTCACATGGCCAATCACTTGCCCTTGCTTGTTAACCACGGGGCAATGGGTGCCGGGCCGGCGCACGCCCTTTTGGGCCATGCGCCAGCGGATCAGCTCGCGCTTGCGCTTGAGGTCGCGCGCCAACAGCGCGTCACGTCCAATAAAGAACGGCTTGTGATACTTGACATAGCCAGGAAAGCCCGCTTCGGCCGGGCTGATATCGAACGGCCCCACCAATTCGTGCCCGTACAGCGGCAAGCCGGCTTCGGTGCGGGTGCTATCGCGCGCGGCCAGGCCGCACGGCCTCAGCCCAAAAGGCTTGCCCTTTTCCAGCAAAATGTTCCAAAAAGCTACTTGCTGATCTGGATGCACAAACAGCTCAAAGCCTACATCCTCGCCGGTATAGCCGGTGCGCGCTACTACGATGGGCAAGCCGCCCAGTTTGGCCTCGATCAAATCGGTGCGGCGCACGCGCGCCAGCGCAAACCAGGTAACGGCATCATCGGCGCACGCCTGCAAGATGGCCTGCGAGGCCGGGCCTTGCAACGCCAGGTCACGCAATTGCCGCTTGCCCGTGGCCGGGTCTTTGAGGTTACGCAGCATGGCGGGCGCTTCCACCCGAAGCCAGGGGCGCTGCCTGTCAATGAGCACCCCTCCCTCGTTGACGGCATTGAACCAGGCCCAATCTTTGGCTTCGTTGGAGGCATTCACCACCACCAAAAACAGGTTGGCGCTGCGCCGATAAATCATTAGATCGTCAATCGGCGCGCCATCCGGGTTAAGCAGGTAAGCATAGCAGGATTGTCCATCATTCAACCAATGAGCATAGTTGGAAGTGATCGTATCGAGGAACGCAATGGCATTGGGGCCGGCCACCTCAAAGCAACCCATATGGCTCACGTCAAACAACCCGGCAGCCTGCCGCACGGCCATATGCTCTTCGCTCACGCTGATGTACCATACTGGCATCTCCCAGCCGGCAAAAGGCACGATCTTGCCGCCCAATTGCTTGTGCGCCTCAAACAACGCCGTGCGCCTGAGCGGCGCATCGCTTGGCTCGCTCCAGCTCCATTCGCCGCCGGCCGGGGCCAGGTTTAGGACGGCAGGCGACAAGAGAGCCTGGCCGACAAAATACGGCTTGGTCAGGTCAAAGCGATTGGGGTATTTGCGCAACAACTCGTTGCCGTCCGTTCCCGGCTCAGCTACCTCACTCAATTTGACATCTGCAATTTGGAATTTTGAATTTTCTTCAATCGTCACCGGCCCCTGAACCTTGCGGAAAATGTCCTCATTGTCAAATAGCACATAGCCGTCTGCCAGCCCTTGCAGCCAGGCCTTCACGCACTCTACCTGCGCACCGTTAACACGCATCTGGTAACGGTCGCGCTTGTGCTCGTCTTGCTCTAGCCGCTCAAGCGCCACATCGGCCATCAGCTTGCCCGCGCGGTCCAGCAAAAAAGTGTGGATGGATTGGCCTGGTTCGAACATGGCCAGATTGCTGGTGCAGATTTCCTGCATAAACGGCCTTGCCCGCCACCCCTTGATTTCCAGCACGGTGGCTGGTCGTTGGTCGCCGATCGTTGGTCGTCGGTCACCGTTCAGAACAAAATCAATCCCGGCCTTGTCGGCCAACGCCGCCACCTGGCGCTTGGCTGATTCAAGCACATCCAGGTCAAGCTTGCCACGGGGCAGCTCTCCCGCCAGCCCAAAGTAGGCAAAGGGCTTGATGTGCGTCAGCACGTGGTGAACCACGTCGGCAATCGCGCCCATATCCTGGGGGTTCAAGCCGCGCTGGCTGACCCAGGGTGTGCCAAAGCGAATGCCGCTGGCCAGCGCCGTCTTGACATCGCCAGGGATGGTGTTCTTGTTAACCACAATCCCCGCCAAATCCAGCAGGCGCGCCGCCATTTCGCCGCGCAGCGGAAAGCCGGTATCTGTTTTAACCGCGCTCACATTCAACATCACAATATGCGTATTCGTGCCGCCATAGGCCACGCGCAGCTCACGCGCCTTGAATGCCTCGGCCAGCGCGGCAGCGTTTTCGATCGTGCGCGCTTGCAATCGCCTGAACTGCTCGGTGCGAGCCAGCCTGGCCGCCACCGCGATTCCGGCAAACTTGTTGACGTGCGGTCCACCCTGCGCGCCGGGGAACACGGCCATATCAATCATGCTCGCCTTGTCTCCGTCGGTGGTCAAGATGGCCGCGCCGCGAGGCCCGCCCAGCGTCTTGTGCGTGGTGAACACGACAATATCGGCAACGCCCACCGGGTTTGGATACACACCGCCAATCACCAGTCCGGCTGTGTGGGCAATATCGGCCATCAACAGCGCGCCTGCCGCATCGGCAATCTGGCGGAACTTTATCCACTCTGGAGACCACGGATACGAGGTATAGCCCGCCACAATAATGCGCGGGCGGTGCTGCAAAGCCAGCGCCATGATCTGGTCATAATCCAGTTGCCCGGTCTTGGGATCAACCCCATACGACACCACCTTGTAACGCTTGCCCGAAATGTTAAACTCGCTGCCGTGCGTCAGGTGGCCTCCCTGAAAGAGATCAAGCCCCATCAGTGTGTCGCCGGCCTTCATAAAGGCGTCGTAAACCGCCAGGTTGGCCGCCGAGCCAGACAGCGCCTGCACGTTGACTTGAATCGCTTCGGGCGGCGCCGCCTCGGTGGCAAAACACTCGGCAATGCGGCGGCTCGCCAGCGGCTCGATAATGTCTACATAGTCCACGCCCTTGTAAAAGCGGCGGTCGGAATAGCGGCGGTAATAGGCCAACTGGTGTTCATCATCCGAAAGCAGCGCCTCTGGCTCACGCGTGGCGCGCAGCGGTGGGTAGCCTTCGGCATACACATTTTGAAAGACCGAGCCAAGCGCCTGCCTCACCGCCAACGGCGCATAGCTCTCGGAGGGGATCATGATGAGCTTGCGCGCCTGACGGGCGGCTTCTTTGTCAATCAAGTGAGCCACATAAGGGTCTAGCTCGGCTATATCGCCACGAAAGAGAAAATCGGCCCAGTTTTCAGACATAGAGTTTTCCTTTCAATTATGAATTGGGTGGAATCAGCCTAAAAACCAGGTTCTTCAAAAAACCTGGTTTCTCTACCTCAGAAACAAAACAGATATCAACAACTATCACCAAGCATCATTAGACATCATCAATCATCATCAATCATCATCAATCATCATCAATCATCATTTCATTCAATCGGCCATCCGGGTATCGCCGCGTCAATCTCTTGCATCAGCCGGATGGTTTCCTTGAGCGCGACGACGATGCGTTGATAGTGCGCAATATCGTCGCCGGTGAGCATGCGGCCCTTGCGATCTTTGAGCCACTTGTCGCACACCTGGTAGCCCCCAATGTGAAATTTCCACACCGCTTCTGGCACGCCGCCAAAGTATTGCTCGGCGTTGATGTAGACATTGACCCCCACTCCCGTCCCTTGCTCTACAGGGCGAGGGGTGATTTTTTCAACGGTGTTGCTGCCACTGACGGGAAAGGTAGTGATGGGCACATCGAGCACGGGCGATTGAAGCAGGTGGAGGCTAACCAGTTCCGCACCTTGGGCAGCGAGTGTGGCAAAGAGCTTGCGATTAGATGTAAGCGGCAGGCGAGGAAAGTCCGTCTTGAGAAATTCGGCGTAACGGATACGGTACGCGGGCGAGTGAAAGACGGCATAGGCATAGTGGAACACATCCTCTGGCCCAAAAGTTGTTGGGGCGGTTCTCGAACCGCCCTGACGCAGATCGCCCGCGCCATCAGGGACAAAGGTGAGATTGAGCTTGTCGCTTACGGCTTGAATAAATTCAGGCACGAGGTTAGGGGCGCGGGTGGTTCCGCTTTGGGCAAAGAAGGTGTCGGCAGTGTCGGTGAGGGTGGTATAGAGGTAGAGGGGAAAGATATATGTTCTATCGTAGACAGCAACTATTTTATGAGTAGAAATATGCGAGCTAGCCAAAACCGCAAAATCCTCTTTGCTTTGCCGTGTGCCCAACAAAGCCAGATTAAAGTTGAGCATGTGACCCTGCACTTTAAAAACAGGGCGACTGGTAAAACCAAGCTGGTAATAAATGAAACGAAAATCAAATGGACGGTATACACACGTCTTGATGCTCGATGAGCGAAAAACACCTTGCTGGGCGCGCGCTTTTATATCATAACTACTAGATGGATAGATACGATATTTTTCCTTGAATGTCTCGTCATATTTGCCCGAAAACAAAAGGCGCATCCGCTTCTCAAGCGGCTTGCGCTCAAAATCAATGCACAACTCGTCGAGGTCTGTGTTCAAGCCTCCACCGCTCTTGATAAAAATTTCATCAAGCGGCCAATACTGTTGATAATCCATCGCCATTTTTGGCTTGGGCACAAAAAAGAATTGTTCTGGCTTGGGTTCTAGTTCAGTCCATTCTACGGTGGATACGTTTGTTTCAGACAAGGCGGTGTACTTGTCCTCTCGCAATCCCCACAGGTCGGCGTAGTGAACGCGGGCAGTGCCGGCCTTGCCGCGTTCTTTGACAAAGAGATTGATAGCAACACCTTGCCGGATGTCAAAGACATTTTCATCTTTGCTGCCATCGGGGGCAGTTTCTCTCTTTTTGGTGCTGCCGTGCATGTTGAGAATGTAGATGTCTGTAAAAGTCTCCATTAGAGATTGGCGCATGCGGCGGTGAGTGATGCCGTCAATGTAGGTGTTATTGGTGATGAAAGCAAGTATGCCTTGGCCGGTCTGCTCAATGCGCCACTGACCAAAGCGAATGAACTTTATAAAATCGTCATCAAGGTTGAGTTTTTTTTCCTTCAAGCCCCGCTTGTAATCCTGGAGCAGTTGGTGTATCCAATCGCCCTTGTTCATCATCCCAAAGTTGGAATACGGCGGGTTGCCCAAGACAACCTCAATGGGCATTTGGGCAAGCTTGGCGGCCTCGCTGCCTTCTTCAGCAAGATAGCCCGCCAAGCCCAACGTTTCGTCGTGAGTGACGCCTGGCTCGAGTGTGTTGGTCAGGTAAATGCCCAGCCGCTCGTGTTTGCCAAAGGTATAACCCAAATTGGTCAACAACAGCCACAGCTTGAGGTGGGCCACCGCAAAAGGAGCCATCAACAGCTCAAAGCCCAAAATGCGCGGCAGTAACTTTTTGCGCGCGTACTCTTGCCAGGCGCCGCCCTGTCCATGCGCTTGCAGCGTGTCGTAGATGAGTTGGATAACAAAGTACAGAAAAGTGGCCGTGCCGGTGGATGGGTCAAGCAAAAGCACTTGAGGGTCAGCCAATCCCATCGGCTTGTTGAAGCAGGTCTTGAGCAAATGATCAACCGAGCGGACAATGAACTGCACGACTGGCTCGGGCGTGTAATAAACTCCCCGGCTTTTGCGCATTTTGGGATCATAGGCGGCCAAAAAGGTTTCGTAAAAGTGAGCTACAGGGTCCTCTGTGCGGGTACGCTTGCCAAAGTCGCGCAAGATTTTGCCCATATCGGCGTGAGCCAGCAACGCGGCCAGGTCATCCAAAAAAGGCGCAATCGGCGTGCCGCCCTGTTCCTCGCCTATGTCGCGGAACAGTTTGCGCAGGAAGGGGTTGGCCGAAGGAAAGTAAATGTATGCCCGCTTCATGTTAAAGGGCCGGCCTTGGGCGTTGACCCGCGCCGCAAACAGACCGTAGGCCATCGTTTGGGCGTAAATGTCGGCAAATTCCTCCGCAGTGAGGGTTGGCATCAAGTAATGGCGAAAAGCCTCCAACTGTTTATGAAAAACATCCCCCTCCTCTCGCTCCACGCCACGCAGAGAGCCAACGATCATATCGCGGATGATGCGCGTGAGGGCCGCCATGCGCCGGGCAAGCTCCTGGGCCGTGCCGACCGTTGTTGGCGCTTGCACAATATCCTTTTTCACGCAGTCCAAAGGAACATTGCGCTGTTCCACACTGAGATCGGGCGCGTCACAGGCAATGTGATTGAGATCGCTGAAAGCCTCAACGCCAGGCGCGAGCGGTTCGAGCAGGGTTTCCAAGGTTGAACAGGAGGTGTGCTCGGTCGCTTGGCCACCTTTGCAGTCGGCGGCGAGTTGGGTGAGATATGTGTCAAAGGGTGTTGGCATAGAATGCTCCAAGCTGTGCCGAGATTTATATTTTAGCACCGCATTGGCCGCGCTGCAAACGCAAAATCTCTAATGAGGCAAAATTCCTTATTGACAACAATCTAGCGATGTTGCATCAGTTTGACCAAAATAAAGCAAAACGCCGATTGTAATTGAACCGGCGTTCTTTACTTGTAGAACGGCATCCCTATGCCGTTCGCTAGAGCTTGGCCAGCGATTCCTTCATCCAGGCCAGCGCCTTGTTGATATTTTCCAGCGAATTGGCATACGACAGGCGCAGGTAGCCTTCGCCATACGCGCCAAAGGCCGTGCCGGCCAGCGCCGCCACATTGGCCTCGTACAAAAGGTAATCAGCTATTTCTTTGGCGGGCTTGCCAAACGACTTGACATTGGGAAAAACATAAAACGCCCCCTTGGGCTTGCGGCAACTGACGCCCGGAATCTTGTCCAGCCCTTCCACAATCACATCGCGGCGCTTGCGGAAAGTCTCAACCATCTGCGCCGCTTCGCTCTGGTCACCCGTCAACGCAGCCTTGCCCGCCATCTGCGTAAAGGCTGCCGTGCAGGAATTGCTGTTTGTCATCAGCTTGGTCATCCAACCGGCCAGGTCGGGGTTCGCCACACCATAGCCCAGCCGCCAGCCGGTCATGGCATAAGTCTTGGAAAACCCATCGAGGATAATCGTGCGTTCCTGCATGCCGGGGATTTGGGTAATGCTGAAATGCTCGCCCTCGTAAATCATGCGCGAATAGATTTCGTCGGATAGCACGTAGCAATCGTATTTCAACGCCATCTCGGCCACCGCCTCGATATCGGCCTTGGTCATAATGCCGCCGCAGGGATTGCCCGGCGAATTGATGATGATGAGCTTGGTCTTGGGCGTGACCAGGCTCTTGAATTCGGCAACGTCAAAGCTAAAATCCTTTTCTTCGCGCAGCGGCAGCGGCACCGCCTTGGCCCCCATGAATTGAATCATGCTCTCGTAAATGGGAAAGCCGGGATTGGGGTAAATGACCTCTTCGTCCTCGTTGACCAGCGCCATGATGGCATAGAACATGATGGGCTTGCCGCCCGGTACCACCACCACGTTTTCGGCTTTGACCGGGATGTGGCGCGTTTCGGCGATGTAATCGGCAATAGTCTGACGCACTTCCGTAATGCCCGCCGAAGGCGTATAGTGCGTAAAACCTTTATCTAGCGCATCCTTGGCCGCCTGCTTGATATAGCTGGGGGTATCAAAATCTGGCTCGCCGATTTCCAGGTGAATCACTTCTTTGCCCTGCGCTTCCAATGCCTTGGCGCGGGCCAGCACCTCAAAGGCTGTCTCGGTGCCCAACCGCTTTAAACGATCTGCAAATGGTTTCATCTTTTACTCCTTGATTCGAAATTTCAGATTAAAGATTCAAGATTGCAAATTTGGGGCCTCATTTTGGGCCGGCGTTCGCTGCGCCAATCTTGAATTTGCAATTTTAAATTTGTAATTTGTAATTCAAACTCACTTGGCCGCATCTAATTCGGCTTGCAACCGTGCCAGGCGCTTGTCGCGGTCAGCCGCAAAGCGCTCGATGCCTTTCAAAATCCACTCGGGCGATAGGTGCGCTTCTTCCAACACTTCGGCCAGCGCGCCGCCCGTGCGCCAGCGATTGTCCCAATCAGCCGAAAGCGCGTATTCTTCCGCAATCTTGTTGAACAGCCAGTCGTGCATCAGCCAGCGCGCCTGGGTGGTGATGACGGTCGAATTGGCCCGGTCGCCCTGCGAAAGCGTCTGGTTGCGATACGTCTCTGGCTGCAGCGCAAACAATTGCGGGCTGGTGGCGCACACCAACTTGACGTTGAGATTGCGCTTGTCCAGTTCTGGCAAAATCTTGATAATGTTAGCCACCGCGCTCGTGCCCTGCACAATAATCGCGCCCGCCTTGGGCTGGCCCAGTGTGTAATCGCGCATCACATACGCGCCGCGCGCCGCCTCAAAGTGTGAGGGGATGCCCAGCTTTTCACGGTCGGGCACGGTGACGGGCGGGCGAGTAAGGTGCAGGCCGATGATGGGCACATCTAGCTTTAGCGCCGCGCCCAGCAGCACCGGCACTTCGTTGTATTCCCAAGGATGCAGGTTGATAATGTCTCCATCGGGGAAAAGCTGCGTCGCGCCTGGCGCAAAAATGCCAAAGTGCGTTCGACTGTCTTCGGCCGTTTCTGGGCCAGAGTGTCCGGCAATCCAGATAACCTTGCCCACCTTCAATTGACAATCTTGCGCCAACTGGCTGAACAGGCGGAACATGCCATATTTGAGATACGAGAACGAGCCATAGGTCGAGCACGCGCCCCAGAAACCATCAAATTCTTGTTCGGGGTCCTTGGCAAAATTGACCGTGGCCATGCCTACCAAAATACCCGAATTGGCAAACTCGGTGATTTCCTGCGGCAGTAGCACGCCATCGGCCGTGCCAAAACGCTCGTACCAGCCATAGCCGGGGAAATCGCCATATTTTTGGGCAAAGCCGATAATGTTGGTCGAGCCGGCCAAATCGGCCGAGCAAACTACAAAGAGCGGCCGGCCGTATTCCCGCCCGCCAAACGCATTCACCCACGCGCCCCACTTGGCCAGCGCGCCGCGATTGGGGATAGATGTGCCCGGTTTGACATACACATCGGCCGGGTAATTGCGATAGTCGTACAGCCGCTCATCTTTGAATGGATTGCCCTTGTGGCCGATCTTGAGTGTGGGGATTTCTTCGGGCACACTGTCGCCCAGCGCCACCAGGGTATCGGCCAAATAGTCAACCAGAGCCTGATCGCGGTGTAGCACATCAATCACAGCTCGTAGATTGGCCTCAAATTCGGCGCGCAATTCTGCCGCATCTTCTGGCGCGCCGCCGCCAAAGTTGACAAACTGAACGCCATATTTTTCGGCAAATGGGCGCTTGGTCTCCCAAAACAGCTCGCAGTTGAGCTTGTGCGGCACGCCGTGTACGGGGTTATCGTACTTTAGATAGCCGCGCCCTTTGCGCGTCTTGAGCCAGGCCACGCTTGGCACGCGGTTCGGGTTCTCACCCAGCACCATCGCCGTAATCGCCTGTGTCACAGGCCCCCAATCGCTGCCAAACTCGGCGCTAAAGACGCGCCAGCCGTGTGAGGCAAACCAGTCGGTGGGCGAGCCATAGACGGCACTGCTAATGGGGTGGTCATCAATGCCATAGTCATTCCAATCTACGACGTAATACAGGTTATCCAGCGCCAGCCCCCAGGCCGAGTTGAACGTTTCATGGTTTACGCCAGGGGTCAAGCCCCCCTCGCCTTCAAACGCAAACACCTTTACGCCCTCTGCGCCGGCCCGCTTGAGCGCCAGCGCCAGCC
>JBGSMF010000283.1:0-11621 GCA_041740315.1 Thermoflexales bacterium | reverse complement strand
CGCCTGGCGCACATTACGCCGCACGCGCTTGTCATTGGCGGGGGCATTGCCGGGATGACGGCCGCGCTTGGGCTGAGCGAGGCTGGCGTCTCTGTGACGCTGGTCGAACGCAGCTCCAAGCTGGGTGGATTGGCAGGGATGCACCCGATTGATGGCGAAACCGCGGCTGTGGTTGAGCAGCGCATCGCCTCCGTTGGCGGGCGTCCGAATATCCAGACGCTGACGAATGTTCAGGTGACCAATGTCAGCGGGCCAGTGGGTGGGTACCAGGTTGCGTTGAGCAATGGCCTGATTGTTGAGGCGGGGGTCATCATCGTTGCCACAGGCGGGCAAATAAATTCCAGATTCCAGATTCCAGATTCCAGATTTAAAAACATTGCTTTTGTGCTGTGCGATATGACGCCCGAAAAGCGAGCCGCTTGCTTACATTCGTGTTGTCTGACAACTTGTCGTCAGGCCGCCGAGCTCAAGCGGCGCAATGCCGATTCGCAGGTGACGGTCTTTTTCCGCGAGCTGTATACCGCCGGCGGCGCGTACAACGAGTTGGTGTGGGAGGCGCAGCGGCAGGGGGTGAATTTTGTGCGTTATCCATCTGGGCATAGCCCGCAGCTTGTAGAGGGCGAAATTGTGGCTTTGGACGAATTGACCGGGCGCGAGGTGCGCGTGCCTTGCGATCAGCTCATCACAGCCGAGGCGATTAGACCGCACGACGACGCGGCCCAGTTGGCTGCGTTGCTGCGCTTGCCCATAGATGCCAATGGTTTTCTGGCCGATGCCCGTGTGCGCCTGCGCCCATCTGACCGCATCGAGCGCGGCATTTATGTGTGCGGCGCGGCGCATTATCCGTGTGACGCCCAGCGCGCCACATTCGAGGCATACAGCGCCGCTGCGCGCGCCGCTCAACATATCCGGCGCAAGCAAGCCGTCAGTTGGGCCTCTCCGGCGGTGGTAGACGCCGCGCGTTGCAACGGCTGCGGCGACTGTGTCAAGGTCTGCCCGTTTATGGCTGTCACACTTGTGGAGCGGCAGGGAGATGCGGCGACAGGGAGGCGCGGAAGCAGGGAGATGCCCCCCCTGGCGGTGATAGATGAATTGATCTGCACGGGCTGCGGCAACTGTGTTTCGGTGTGCCCGGTCAAAGCAGCGCAGGTGGCGACCAGTTACGATGAACAAATCGAAGCGCAGGTTCGCGCGGCGATGGGATTGAAGAGGCAAGGAGATCCAGTTCCTTACCTTGTCTTTGCCTGTGAGTGGAGTGGTTACTCGGCGGCAGAGATTGCCGGCGCAAGCGGCCTGGCCTACCCGGCCTCTACGCGCATCATCCGGCTAAACTGCACCGGGCGCTTGCAGCCGGGGCTGGTCCTCAAGGCGCTGGAAGAGGGAGCAGCGGGCGTGTTGATTTTGGGCTGCGCGCCAGGCGTGTGCCATTACGAACAGGGCAACGAGCGCTGCGCGGCCATGTTTGAGCAGGCTAATGCTCTGGCGCGCCTGGTGGGGCTTGATCACAAGCTGAAACTGGAATGGGTCCCGCCCGATGATGGCGCGAGGTTCGTGCAGGTTGTTGACGATTTCATAGGACGGGTAATGGGATAACAAGATGACACTGGAACAAGCGATTCACGAGAGCGGCGTGCTGCGCTGCTTGGAATGTGGCAAGTGCACGGCCATTTGCCCCATAGCGCGCTTTGACGGCGGCTTTTCGCCGCGCGTGACGGTGGGGCGCGCTTTGATGCGCCACGACGAAGCTTTGTTGCGTGATGATCGGCTGTGGACGTGCATCAATTGCTTGCAGTGCAGCCAGACCTGCCCGGCGGCAGTGGACTATTCTACGCTGACTACGGCGGTGCGCGTAGAAGCGCGCCGGCTGGGCCAGGCGGCTTTGTGCACCCATGGCGAGGCTATTCACGTCTGGATGCGCCTGATGACCCGCCCCAGCCTGAAGCAAAACCGGCTCGAATGGCTAAAGCCAATTTCAGATTTAAAATTCAAGATTGCAAATTCAAAATCTGGAATCTTGGATGTGAAATCTGAAATTCCGACCCTATATTTCACCGGCTGCGCGCCGCATTATGATGCCTTGTTCGCCCCGCTGGGAGTGCAGGGCACCCCGGTGGCCCAGGCCAGCGTGCGTATTCTCAATGCGCTGGGCATCGAGCCGCAGATTTTGGCCGATGAGCGCTGTTGCGGCCACGATTTGCTGTGGGAGGGTGACCTTGAGGGCTTTATGCAACTGGCGCGTTTGAACGCAGAAATGATTCGCGCCGCCGGCGTCAAGCGGATTGTCTCTGCTTGCCCCGAATGTGTCCGCGCCCTCAAGATAGATTATCCGGCGCATGGCGTCAACCTGGGCGCAGAGGTGCTGCACATTTCAGAATTGCTGACGGATTTTAAATTCAAAATTCAAAATTCAAAATTCAAAATGGTAACTTTTCACGACCCTTGTCGCTTGGGGCGGCATTTGGGAATTTACGACGCGCCGCGCCAAGTGCTGAAGCAATTAGGCTATCAAGTTGTAGAAATGCCCCATTCGCGCCGCAACGCTACTTGCTGTGGCACCAACGGCTGGACACACTGCGGCGCGGCCAACAAGGCCATCCAGGTGCAGCGACTGCGCGAGGCTCAGTCCACCGGCGCTCAGGCGATGGTGACGGCCTGCCTCAAATGCCAGATTCACTTTAAATGCGCGCTGATGGATGAGCGGCTGCGAGACGCGATTGATATCGAGATGGTGGATCTGGCAACGCTGGTAGCCGCGCAGTTATAGGCTGAGGAAATAGACTATGCAGATTTCTATTGGCGAAATTAACGACATTATCAATCAACAAGGTCAAGAGGATGGCTCGCTGATTGCGGTGTTGGAAGCTATCCAGGCGCGCTACCGTTATTTGCCGCCCGAAGCGCTGATTCTGGCTTGTGAGCGTTTAGGCTTGCCGCTTTCGCAGGCGTATAGTGTGGCCACCTTTTATCACGCCTTTAGCCTGAAACCCAAGGGCAAGCATTGCTTGCACGTGTGCATGGGCACGGCCTGCCACGTGCGCGGCAGTCCGCAGGTGCTTGACCGGTTGCAAACCCGCCTGGGCATCAAGCCGGGCGGCACCACGCGCGACCGCAAGTTTACTCTAGAGACAGTCAATTGCCTGGGGGCGTGCGCGCTGGGGCCAATTGTTGTGGCCGATGGCGAATATGCCGGGCAAGTGACGCCGCAAAAAGCCGATGCGCTCTTGAAGCGAATGATGAAGGAAGAAATGATGAAGAAAGAAATGATGAAGGAAGAAGTGATGAAGGAAGAAATCGCCAAGTAGAAGGTATGTCACATGGCTAGAATCAACTCTGCCGCCGAATTGGATAGCTGGCGCACCGAACTGGTAGCTGCCACCGATCCCAACCGCCCCTGCATCACCGTCTGCGGAGGGACTGGCTGCCGCGTCTATGGCAGTGAAAAGGTGTGGATTGCCTTTCAAGATGAGCTGGCCCGCCAGGGCGCAGACGCCAAGCTGGATTTTGAGATAAAAGTAACGGGCTGTCATGGTTTTTGTGAAAAAGGTCCGCTGGTCGTCATCCGCCCGCAAGGCATTCTCTACACGCGGGTTAAAGTGGAGGATGTGCCCGAAATAGTTGCGCAGACCATCATCGGCGGCGGGGTGGTGGAGCGTTTGCTCTACACTGACCCACAATCCGGCCAGCAAGTCGAGCGCGAGCACGACGTGCCTTTTTACAGCCACCAGCGCCGGCTTGTCTTGGACATGAATGGCGATCTCGACCCCTATCGCATCGAAGAGTACATTGCGCGCGGCGGTTATGCCTCGCTGGCCAGGGTGTTGGGCCAAATGACGCCCGAACAGGTCGTTGCCCAGGTCAAGGCGGCCGGCTTGCGCGGGCGAGGCGGCGCGGGCTTTTCCACCGGCGTCAAGTGGGAACTGTGCCGCAGCCAGCCCGGCGATATCAAATATGTGATCTGCAATGCCGACGAAGGCGACCCCGGCGCGTATATGGATCGCTCGATTATGGAGGGCAATCCCCACCGCGTGCTAGAAGGCATGCTCATCGGCGCGTATGCCATCGGCGCGCGCCAGGGTTATGTGTACATTCGCAACGAGTACCCGCTGGCGGTGAGGCATTTGCGGCAGGCCATTGCCCAGGCTAAAGAGAACGGCCTGCTGGGCAAGAATATTCTGGGTTCAGGTTTTGACTTTGATATCAAAGTCAAGCTGGGCAGCGGCGCGTTTGTGTGCGGCGAAGAGACGGCGCTGATGGCTTCTATTGAAGGGCGCATTGGCGAGCCGCGCCCGCGCCCGCCTTACCCGGCCGAAGCGGGGCTGTGGGGCAAGCCCACCAACATCAACAACGTCAAAAGCTGGGCCTCGGTGCCCATCATCATCGAAAAGGGCGCAGATTGGTATGCCGGCATCGGCACCGAAAAGAGCAAGGGCACCATGATCTTTTCCGTCGTGGGCAAGATCAACAACACCGGCCTGGTTGAGGTGCCCATGGGCATCTCGCTGCGCAAGCTCATTTTTGATATTGGCGGGGGCATCCCGAACGGCAAGGCCTTTAAGGCCGCGCAAATCGGCGGGCCTTCGGGCGGGTGCGTTCCCGCCGAGCACCTGGATGTGCCGATTGATTACGAATCGCTCACGGCGCTGGGGGCTATCGTTGGTTCGGGCGGGCTGGTGGTGGCCGACGAGGACACCTGCATGGTGGATTTTGCGCGTTACTTTATGACCTTTACGCAAGAAGAATCGTGCGGCAAGTGCATCCCGTGCCGGGTGGGGACAAAATCAATGCTGACGGTGTTGGAGCGCATTTGCGCAGGCTCTGGCCAGCCCGGCGATATGGAATACCTGGAGCGGATGGGGCAAGAGGTCAAGCGGACCTCGCTGTGCGGCCTGGGGCAAACCGCGCCCAACCCGGTGCTTTCTACGCTGCGCTATTTCCGCGATGAATACGAGGCGCACATTTTTGATAAAACTTGCCCGGCCAAGGTGTGCAAGGGGCTGATTACATATTTCGTCATTCCCGAAAAATGCACTGGCTGTATGGTCTGCTTGCGCAACTGTCCCGGTGGGGCAATTACTGGCAAGAAGAAAGAGCCGCATGTCATTGATGCGGCCATCTGCACGCGCTGCGGCATTTGTATGAGCATGTGCAAATTTGAGGCGGTGGCAGTGCGGTGATGCGCGGCGACTGGGACGCGACGGCATGGGGATGCGCGACGGCATGGGGATGCCGTCGCTACGGTGGAATAACCGTAGCCCTGGCATCCCTATGCCAGAGCGACTAGAGGAGAAAAGACCTTGAACGAGCAAAAAGACATTTTGGCAATTGCAGAACCGCCTGAGGCGCAGGCTCTACCATTGGTGAATCGCCAGGAGCGATTGGCAGCCTGGCTGCAATTCCCGCGTAGAGTTGTGCTCTTACTGATTGCATACGGGCTGGTGCTGGCGAGCATCGCTGCAATACGAGCGCCCATTAGTGCCGCGGTAGCGCCCTCACAAAAAGTCAGCTCGGACTGGTCAATGTCTTGGAGGACACACAAACCGGTGGCTGATATGATTAACGACTATTTGCCCAATACGCTGCTCTTGCTGGGGACTGCTTTGCTCTTGGCGTTTCTGCTGGCGCTGATTGCTATTTTAATTGCGGCGCTGGTACACAAACTGGAGGAATGGGCTGGACCGTTAGGCTCAATTCTTAAAGGGTTGGGCCGGTTATGGATATTCGGTCAAGCAACAACACCTGTTGCCGTGTTGGCAATGTTCTTGGTTATCGTCTTTGTAGCCCAGCTCAGATTAGTTTCCATCGAAACGATACTCAGGCCAGGCAGCGGTCTGGCCGACCGCCTGAGTCATCTTAGTTTACCTACACTAGCGCTGGCACTTTTGCCTGCTTTATTGACTGCCCAAGCGGTGGCGCGAGAAGTGACGCTGCCTCGCAAACAAGGTGGTTGGCGACTTGTAATGGCGGGATTACTCAAAACGTTGGGAATGCTGTTCAGCCAAGTGGGAGCTTTGCTCAGTGGTCTGCTGATAGTGGAATCCATGTTTGCTTGGCCTGGGGTGGGAAGATTACTGGTCACCGCGCTTTCGGGGCGTGACTATCCGGTGTTGTTTGGCATACTGGCTGCTTTTGCCGGCCTAGTTTTGATAGGGCGGTTGCTGAGCGAGTTCTTTCGCTGGTTGGAACGGTTGATGCTCTTGGCATCACCTCCCATTCAACTTGAACCGCGCCCGTGGCGCAGGGCTGCCCGCATCATTTGGATCGTGCTAGCATTGCTATTGCTCCTGGCCCCGCTGGCGTATGCAGTTGCCGGCGTGGCGACGGATCCCAGTCTGGCGCTGCGGATCAATGATGGGCAAAGTTACAAGCCACCCTCGCCTGAACATCCATGGGGCACCGATACGATTGGGCGAGATGTTCAGGCACGTGTATTGCGTGGCGCATTAGGCACACTTGAAATAACCGCCTTGATAGCAGTTATTGTCTTGCTCCCCAGCTTGCTGGGCGGTGCATTGACTGGCTTTTTGGCTTCTCGCCGGACACTATTAACAGAATCGCTTGCTGATCTATTGTTATTGCCGGCTGATGTGTTGTTGTTTGTCCCTCTTGTGGTGGGCGCAATTACAATCAGGATGGTGATGTTGTTGTCTGGGAAGGTAAGCTGGGTAATGGTAGCATTAACCATTGCAATTGTACTGTTGCCCCGTATGACGCGGGTGTATCAAACCCTTTGGATGGCCGCACCGGAGCGGCGCAAGTGGTTGGTGCGAGGGATTGCCGGCGTGAGTGCTTTGTTCGCTGCTATCATGTTTGCCGGGTATGGTGCGCTTATCATGTTGGGCTATTTGGGATTTGATGTGCCTCCTGCTGTTGCTCCTAGCGACCCTGTGGCACTCGGCTCCATGCTTCTCGAGGCGCAAACAGCGCTGCGTGTGAGACCAGAGATGGTGACTGTGTCAGGTGTTGCTATCTGGGTAGCCGCCTTTGCTTTTTACACTGCTGCCGATGCGCTGGTGGGCTTTTTCAATAGTAAGGAAGCCTTGGTTCGATTGAATGAATAAAAGCAGCGCGGTAATTCCGCATTTAAAACCAAGCGTTTGTAAACCCCAAGGCAAGCCTTGGACCCTTTCTTCAGCAATCTGCCGGGTGTACACCCAGCCTGCGGCAAAGCCGCAGGCGTAATCAAGGAGGTATCCCATGTCCAATTTGCCAGCACAAGAAGGATTGCAAGACAGCATAGCCGCGATTGACAAGCAAGAGCGGCTGGCGGCCTGGTTGCAATTCCCGCGCCGGGTGATATTTCTGCTGATTGCGTATGGACTGGCCTCGGCGCTCATTGCTTCTTTGCGGAGGTTCTTGTCGGCATCCCAGAGCGCAAGCAACAATTGGGGTACCTCTTTGATATTTCAACGCCCGGTGGCCCAAGTGATTAGCCAACGGCTTCCCAACACCTTGCTTTTGCTGGGGGTGGCGCTGCTGTTTGCGTTTGTGTTGGCATCGTTAGCTGTGCTGGCAGCGGTGCTGGTGCACATGCTGGAACAAAAGACTGGCCCGCTGGGTTCAATCCTCAAAGGGCTGGGGCGATTGTGGCTATTCAGCCAGGCAGCAGCGCCAGTGTTTCTGGCGGCAATGATTTTTATCGTTGTGCTGGCAGCGCAGGCCAAACTCTTGCCATTAGGGGGAATGTATGCGCCAAACAAGCAGGGCGATCCCCTTGATGCCGCCCGGCATATCCTCTTGCCGGCTCTGTCATTGGCGCTCTTGCCAGCCATGCTGGCTGCCCAGGCGACGGCGCGCGAATTGACGCTGCCCCGCGAGCGCGGCGGCTTTCGGCTTTGGCTGGGGGGACTGCTCAAGCTGTGGGGGATGCTGCTGGGGCAAGTTGGCGGGCTGCTCAGCGCGTTGATTGTAGTGGAGGTGGTTTTTGCATGGCCCGGCCTTGGTCTGATGGTCATAAATTCGGCCATGCAGCGAGATTACCCTTTGCTGGTGGGTGTTCTCGGCAGCTTTGCCATGCTCGTCTTGGTTGGGCGGCTGCTGGCCGAGCTTTTCCACTGGCTAGAACGGCTGGCGCTGATGCCAATCTCGCTGATGCAGATTGAACCGACTCGCTGGCGTAAATTGGCGCGCGTCCTGTGGGTTTCGCTGGCGCTGGTGCTGCTGTTGGCGCCACTGGCGCTGGGCGCTGTGGGGCTGACCGTAGACTCGGACACATTCACAAAGACAGATGCCAAGAGTCGCAATGCGCCTCCTTCGGCGGAGCATCCGTGGGGAACTGATCGGCTTGGGCGCGATATTCAAGCGCGTGTGCTGCGCGGCACATCCATCACGCTGGGCATCGCCGCGCTGGCGGCGCTGGCGGCCTTTATCCCGGCCTTGCTGGGCGGCCTGCTGAGCGGCTGGTTGGCCTCGCGGCGCGTGTGGTGGTCGGAATTGTTGGCCGATTTAGTATTGTTGCCTGCCGATGTGTTGTTATTTATCCCGGCGGTGCTTTTGGTGGCGGTGGGGGTAGGATTGCAAAGACGCCAAGATTGGGTTCTGATAGTCATCACCTTTGTTGTGCTGTTGCCGCGTCTTGTGCGAGTGTATCAATCGCTGTGGCTGGTTTCCCCTGCCAAGCGCAAGGGCATAGCTTTGGGGGTGACTGGCCCTGGCATTGTGTTGTTGGGCGGTCTGCTTCTGGGGTTTGGGCTGGTCACTACAGCTAGTTTTCTGGGCTTGGGCATAGCGCCTCCTACTCCCTCGCTGGGGGGCACATTTGAAGATTTGAGCTTCTTGCTTCTTAGAAACCAAAACGGCATTGTTGCGCCAGGCTTGGTTGCGTGGGTATGTTGCCTGGCACTTTATGCCGCCACCGATGCGCTGGTAGGTTTTTTCACCGGCAAAGAGCCGCTGGCTCGGCTGAATGAGTAGACCAGTGCGTTTTTATGTTTCTTGTTTTAGGACACGTTCTTGCAACCAAAGGTTTGCCAGGCTCTCGATGCTCAACCCGCGCGCTGCTGCTTCTCCCCGCAAGCGGGCTAGTAAATCGGGATCAATCGCAATGTAATGATGGCGTGAGCGAGGGTCAAACTCAAACTCAACTTGGTAGGTTTGAGCTTCAAAGTCGGTGGCATCGTGAGTGTCCCAAAATTCAGCCATTTCTTTGATAGAGCGTGATTTGGAAATGCTGCTAACGCTATCGTCTTTTTCCATAAGCTTTTCTTTCTTTTTCGGTCATCTCTCGCGCGGTGACAATCAGCGCCACGTGAGGCGATTTCGAGATGAAATATACAACCAGGTAACGGCCATCATTCGTTTGTCCAAAAGCGGCATACAGGTCTTCGCCCGGCCGATGTCCGCGTTCCATAAAGCGGACGTGGGGGCGATTGCCCAATATCTGTTCTGCCTCGTCCGGCCAAACTTGGTGCTTGTGAATGATTTTATCTTCAACTTCTTCGAGCCAAATAATGTCTTGGATGTTCATAGGAAAGCAATCTTATTATACGCTATAATGTATGACATTGGCAAGAACAGCAAAGAGCCGCTGGCGCGGTTGAACGAATAGGGGGAATAATGATTGAAGCGTTGCTTAGCGAGCGGCAACGCGCGCTGCGCGATGAGGCGCGTGAGTTTGTGCGCCAAGATGTGCCGCGCCAGTTGGTTTTGGATATGGATGCCGACAAGGTGCGCTATCCGCGCGAATATTTGGAGCGCGCCGCTGCCAGAAATTTGCTTGGCCTGCGCTTCCCGCTCGAGTACGGTGGGCGCGGCCTGGGCTGGGTGGATGAAATTGTTGCGCTCGAAGAAGTGGGTGTGCTGGGCACCTCGCTGGGCTGTCTGTACAGCCTGGTCAGCATTGTAGGCGAGGCGATTAACGTGTTTGGCGCGCCCCAGCAAAAAGAGCGCTGGCTGCGCCCCGTCATCGAGGGTAAGCTGACGGTGGCCGAGGCGTTGACTGAACCGCGCGGCGGGTCAGACTTTTTTGGCGCGACCACAACAGCGCGACGCGAAGGCGACGAGTATGTGCTGAGCGGACAAAAGCGTTTTATCGTCGGCGCAGAGGGGGCCGATTATTTTCTTGTTTACGCGCGCACAAACCCAGTCGCGAAATCACACGAATCCATCAGCACGTTTGTGGTCGAACGCGGACCAGGTGTGGAGGTACAGCACGTGTATGGCCTGATGGGCACGCGCGGCGGCGGCACGGGCCGGGTGTATTTCCGTGACGTGCGCGTGCCGGCGGCCAATCTCATCGGGCGCGAAAATGGCGGCGGCGATATTTTTTACCAGATGATGATTCCAGAGCGAATGACGAGCGCCGCCGGCGCGCTAGGCATGGCGCGGGCCGCGCTAGAAGTGGCCGCCCGCTACAGCAACCGGCGCAAGGCGTTTGGGCAAAAGATCCGCGCGTTTGAGGGCGTCAGCTTCAAGGTGGCCGATAGCATCACGCTGCTCGATGCTGCCAGCGCGCTGGTGTATGCCACCGCCCGCGCCATTGACGCTGCCGGGCCGGTTTCGACTCAAAGCCCGCTTGAAGCGGCGCGCATCCGGCGGATGGTGTCTGAATCTAAAAAGTTTGCCACCGACGCCGCCTGGCAGATTGTCAACCACGCCATGCAGATTATGGGCGGCATCGGTTATACCAGTGTGTATCCCATCGAGCGCTTGCTGCGCGACGTGCGGCTCATCACCATCTGGACCGGCACAAACGAGGTGATGGATGTCGTCATTCAGCACGAGTATTACAAAGAGTTGCTGGGCGCGCAACCTAGCGGGCGAGATATAGAGGCCGACGCGCCTGATGCGGAGGTGGAGGGTGAAAAGGTTTATGAGTAGCTGTCAGCGGTCAGCATTTAGCAGTCAGCTATCAGCAGTCAGCTATCAGCAGTCAGCAATCAGCTATCGGCAATTGGCAAAAAGGTGATGTGGAGGATGTGATGAAGGATTTCAGAAAATTGGATGTATGGGGAAAAGCGCATCAGCTTACCCTGGCAGTTTACAAGACTACGGCGACATTCCCAAAAGAGGAATTGTATGGATTGACCAGCCAGATTCGGCGCGCCAGCGTATCTATCCCTGCCAATATCGCAGAGGGTTGTGGCAGGGGGAGTGATGCAGAGTTGGCTCGCTTTTTTCAAATTGCGATGGGATCGGCCAGCGAGCTAGAGTATCACCTTTTGCTCGCGCGCGATTTGGATTTCTTAAAGGCTGGAGACTATGAACAACTTGAAAATAATGTAACCGAAGTTAAACGTATGCTCACATCATTTATTCAAAAGCTGAAGGCTGATCGCTGAAAGCTAATAGCTGATAACCCATTGAAGGGAGTAATGGATGGCTGATGATTTGAGGATTGGCGTTTTTGTGTGCGAATGTGGGCGCAACATTGCCGGGACGGTAGATTGCGAGGCGGTGCGCGCGCAGGCCGCTACATTGCCCCATGTGGTCATTGCGCAGCGCAACCGTTACACGTGCAGCGACCCGGGCCAGCAGCAGATCAAGCAGGCCATTGCCGAGCATAACTTGAACCGGGTGGTGGTGGCGGCCTGCTCGCCGCGCCTGCACGAGCCGACCTTTCGCGCGTGCCTGGAAGCGGCCGGCCTAAACTCTTATCTGCTGGATATGGCCAACATCCGCGAGCA
>JBGSMF010000282.1:0-5129 GCA_041740315.1 Thermoflexales bacterium | reverse complement strand
CAAACTGGTAGACCAGCTGTCTGGCCGTACCCTGGGCTTGCGGGCTGACACCACGCCCCAAGTCGCCCGCATTGACGCGCATTTGCTCAACCGCAGAGGTGTTGCCCGCCTCTGCTACTGCGGCCCGGTGCTGCACACCCGGGCAGACCGTCCGCATGCCACCCGAGAGCCTCTGCAATTTGGTGCTGAAATTTACGGCCATGCCGGGCCAGAGGCAGACCTCGAGGCGCAAATGCTGGCGCTGCAAGGTCTCAAAGCTTCAGGCATCCATGATTTGAGTGTTGACATGGCCGATGTGCGCATTGTCAACAGCTTGCTGGCCAAGCTGCGCCAGGCCGGCGAGGCCAACCGGCAACGCGGCGGCGACCTGCAAGCCACGCTGTACGATTACGACCTGAACGGCAACCGCATCCGCCGCACTCAGCCCAATGTTGACACGGCCAGCAAAAAAGATTGGCTGATGACGACCTACACCTACACCTTTGAAAACCTGCTGACGCACGTCCAAGATTACCACACGCCCGGCAGCCCCGACGGCAACCATTGGCTGCCCCTCGACGAAACTTTTGTGACCTTTGACGGCTATGGGCGCGTGTTCCGCCGCCAGCACGACCAGCACATCGGTGGGGGCGGCGACCAGGAATGGGTGGATTACGTCTACGACGGCCTCGACCCGATTGCGGAATACGACAATCCCGACCCGCAGTACGTCAACTACTATCGCGGACTGGGGCGCATTTTGGAAATGCGCCAAAACGCCGGCGGCGGCGTGGGGATGGGCGAGGTGTACTATTTCCACCCCGACGGCCTGGGCAGCGTGAGTTCCATCACCAAGCACATTGGCCAGAGCGTTCACAACTACCGCAATCACGATTACGGCACTATTTTGGACATTAACGGCCAAGCCGCCGACGCCAGCAATTTCACCGACCCGCATAATCACTATACCTACACCGGCCAGGAATGGGACGAGCACATTGAGCTGTTCCACTTTTACGCCCGCGAGTACGAGCCGGAAACGGGTGTGTGGCTGCAGCAGGATCCGTATCGAGGAATGCTGTTTAGCCCGATGTCATTGCATCGGTATGGGTATGTGGAAAATAACCCGGTAAGCTTGATTGATTTGCTAGGGTATACCATTGAGGATGAAGCTCAGGGGAACGTAAAAGTAACAAAGATAGTTGTTGACGTAGGCCGGGCTGAAGCAGATGTTTACCTTGAGAATGGGAAGATTGTAACTGTGCCCATCGCCTATGGGGATGATTCATATAAAAGTGGAACTATGTATATTGCATGGTGGGATAAAGATTTCACATCCAATAGATTTGACAGCACGAGAGAACCTTGGAGCACGAAGCCTAATAATTGGAATCCATTTGGTCCCTATCATGCAACTATAGGCAAACATTATCCATGGAAAGGTGCGTATGATGAGGAAAATCCTGGCGATATGAATCTTCACGGCACGGTTGGTCCCATGGATGGTGGTGTGAAGAATCTCGGAGGTTCTACACCTGCTGAGAGAAACCTCTCTCATGGATGCATACGGTTTTTGAACAAAGATATTGCATATTTGTTCCGAAATGCTCCAAATGGCACTCCTGTTGAGTTTCGGTACAATAGTCCAAAACCTGCACAGCCGACGCCAACTCAATCCCAAAACCAACCGACACCTACTAATACCAACAATCAAAATACCCCTGGTCTATTCCAGAATCTGATGGATATGTTTACAAAGTTCTGGAAGTCTATTTGGGGTTAATCATTCTATCTCAGTAAAAGCCCGAAGGGTTTTTGCAGAGCACCCCGGAGCAAAGCGAAGGGGCAAAACCTTTCGGGTCTATGAGGGAAACCATACAGGAAACGAAAATCAATGAAAAATCGAATGCTGCCAGTCTTTGTTATCTTGGGCGCAACTATTCTTGTGTTCGCAAGTGCTTTTTTCGTCTCGGCGGCCGGCCCTGCCGTCTACTGGCATCCGGCCAATAACGGCCTGGCCACCAATGACATCGAGGCTCTAGCCGTCGCGCCCATTTCGCCTACCGTGTTGTACGCCGGCACATGGGGCGATGGCGTCTTTCGCAGCACTGACAACGGCGCAACGTGGATCACAGCCACGCATGGCCTCACGCTGCCGTTTTACGTCAACGGCGCGTTGGCGCTGGCGGTCAGCCCGGTCGCCAGCGGCACGGTGGGGTTGGACCAAATCACAGTCTATGCCGGGGATTACTACGGCGGCTTGCCGTCGCGCGGCGTGTACCGCAGCCAGGATGGCGGGCAAAGCTGGTCGCTCGTTTTGCCGGGCGCCGGCACGCGGGCTATTGCCGTTGACCCCATCACACCGACCATCGTTTACGTGGGCGACCGGGAAAATGGCATTTATCGCAGTCTAAACAGCGGCGATACGTGGAACCCGGCCAATGCCGGCCTGGGCGATACGCGCGTCAATGCGCTGGCAGCCGGCGGCAAGCGGCTTTACGCCGGGGCGTACACTTATGTGTTCACCAGCACCACTCATGGCGCAAGTTGGACACTGGCGCATACTTTTTCATCCACCGTGCAAGCCGTGGCCGCGCATCCATTCACGCCCACGCTGCTTTTCGCCGGGACGCGCAGCAATGGGTTGTATCGCAGCACAGATGGCGGCCAGACCTGGACCCAGCTAGAGAATGGCTTGCCTTCCAGCGTGTGGGTCACTTCGCTGTCTATTGCTCCGGGTGTAGCTTATGCCGGGGCGTGGAATGGCCAAGTTTACCGCAGCGCCGACTTGGGCGACTCGTGGGAAGGTTTGGGCTATTTGGGCAATGTGTATGCCGTACTGGCGCATCCTAATGTTCCCGACATAGTGTACGCCGGCACCTCCAACAACGGCGTTTTTCGCGGCAGCGCGTTGGATCACCTGACGATTGACCCCATTGACAGCCCGCAGTACGTTAACCGCTCGTTCCCTATCACACTCACTGCGCGGGATGCGTTGAGCTTTCCGCTTGCTCAAGACCTGTCAGGTTTCCAAAACCTGACAGGTCTATACGCCGACCCTGCCCTGGCTGAAACGCTGGCTGCCGGCGGCTATAACGGCACAGCAATCTTGACCGATACCGCCGGCCTGGTCAGCCCAACAGTTGTGAGCCTGGCCAACGGTGTTGGAACATTATCACTTGTTTTCGGACAACCCATTGCCAATGACGTTATCACCGCCACCCTGCAAACAGAGGGCTTGCAAGCTGTGGGCAATCCGTTCGAGGTCAGGTGGTATGCGCGGATATATTTGCCGGCAGTTATGAAAACACAATAGATCCCAAATTTTCTACAAGAACAAACGCGGCGTGAGGTCATGCACGCCGCGTTTTGTGTTTTCGTGTACGCACGATAACATATCACAACAAGATACATTGTTTTGACAATTTCGGCTTTTTGGGGTATCCTCTCAAGTATAAACCAGGTCAAATAACGGCCTAAAAACTCGCACGATAACGAAATAAGCAAAGCAAAGTTTGGGAGGAAAACTATGTCAAAGCGTGATTTTCTCAAGGAATTTGACGCCGATCTCAAACGCCAGGGCAAGAGCGAGCTCACCCGCCACGGCTACCTGGCCGATCTCAAAGACTATGCTTCTTGGATGCAGGAGACCTATGGTGAGGCGTTCAACCCCGCCAAGATTGCACGCGATGATGCGCAAGCCTATCTCAAACACCTATCCAAGGTGCGCAAGGCCAAGCCCGCTACGACCAACCGCAAGCTGGCTGCGCTCTCGGCGTTTTGCAGATGGGCGGTAGTTGCCGGCATCCTCAAGGCCGACCCGACTGCCGGCATCAAGGGCATCAAGCAGGCCAAGACACCGCCCAAAGCTTTGGACCGTGCTGACCTCAACCGGCTGCTGCGCAAGGCGCAACATTCCGGCCGGCCACTGCATGCGGCGATTGTGACGCTATTGGCCAACACGGGCATCAGGGTAGGAGAGTTGTGCGCTTTGATGCAGGATGACGTGGACATCAAGCCTCGCTCTGGCAAACTGGTGGTGCGTTCAGGCAAGGGTGAAAAATTCAGAGAAATTCCGTTGAACGCGGAGGCGCGGCGTTATCTGGACGAGTACATCAAAGTGCGTCCCAACCCCGCGATTGCCGGCGACGAGCATTTCTTTATCAGCCAGCGCGGCGAGGCAATCACAGCGTCAGGCGTGTGGCGTATCCTGAACAAGTACGCCAAGCAGGCCGAGCTTGGCACTATCTCGCCGCACACTTTGAGGCACACGTTTGCCACGTTGCTTTTGCGCGAAGGGGACACTGACCTGGTGACAGTGGCCGACTTGCTGGGCCACGAGAATATCAACACGACGGCGCGGTACACACGATCCACTGAGGCAGACCGTAGGGCGGCGGTGGAAAAGCTGGCGCAATAAACATAAATGGCACTTTTCTCTTGCGAAGGGAAAAGTGTCATTTTGTCGGGGCGACCCATAGGGCGGCAGAACCGGAGGACTTGCCCGTCCTGCGACCGAAGGGAGTGCGCCAGCGGGCCAGCCTGTCCTGCCTGCGGCCGCTGACGCGGCACGCGGCAGCAGGCTGGACGGACAGTCCAGGGGGAACCTCCGGCCTCTGCAACTGAGGCTCTAGTCCTATACTGCTACATTTTTTCAATCAGCTAAACGCGAAAATGTGGTTTGGGGGGCTTTTACTCGCGCACGCGCTCCATCACATAGCGCGTCAACTTGCCCACACTCAACTGGCAACGACCGATTTGCCCAGTGTGCGCGGACAGGCGCGGCTAATGGTGATGAGATGGTCTTCGAACGGCTGGCGCAGGCAGCACGCCGGTGAGCCAGGCTGATCTCACCGGGGCGCGGTATGCGGCCACCGCCCGTTTTGCAAAGCCAGCATGGGCCGGTATGTCTTGATGTACATGCTTCTGTCCTATCTGTGACGCTTTGAGATTCCGTTCCATACTTGAAAATCACGGAATAGCGAACGCGGAAAAGTGCAAGGCGATGCGCCTTGCACTTTTTTGTCCAATAAAGACAATGGGGCGTGACTAGTCAAATGCGACAGGGAGTTACACTTTCATCTGTTAACAAAAAAGCCCTGGCCTGGGCCAGGGCTTTTTTGTTCATTTGGGCAGGCCTTGCATTAAGG
>JBGSMF010000281.1:0-5185 GCA_041740315.1 Thermoflexales bacterium | reverse complement strand
CGGCGGCCTCGCCAATGGCCTGCGTGCCGCTGGCGCACGCCGTGACGATGGTAGCCAGGGGGCCTTTGGCCTGGGCCGCCAGGCTGAGGTGAAAGGCCGGCATGTTGCAGAGCGTCGCCATGGTCAAGAAGGGGTTAATCTTTTCCCAGCCTTTGGCATGCATCGTGTTGGCCTCAGCCACACCCTTTTCAAAACCACCCAGGGCTATGCCAAGAAACACGCCAGTGCGCTCGCCGTCTTGCAAAACCGGCGGCAAGCCGGCATCGGCCAGGGTTTCTTGCAAGGTAGCCATAGCCAATTGTGAACAACGCGCCATGCGGCGAGCCTCTTTGGGGTTGATATATTTGCCGGGGTCAAAGTTCTTGACCTCGCCAGCAATGCGAGAGGAGTAGGCGCTGGCGTCAAAGGCCGCAATCTTGGCAATACCCGACCTGCCGGCAATCAACCCATCCCAAAATTCGCGCACAGTATGCCCCAAGGGGGTAATTGCCCCCATGCCGGTAATGACCACCCGGCGATCATCCGAACGTAGAGAAACCATTTACAAATCCTCCCCTTTTTGCATTTCGGCCAGGCCTTGCTTGATTGACTCTAGCACTCGGCCCTCGACAGATTTGGCAGCCAGCCGCACGGCATTTTTGATTGCCTTGGCATTGCTGCGCCCGTGCCCGATAAGAGCAACACCATTCACGCCCAACAGCAACGCTCCGCCCAGCTCGGCATAGTCCATCCGGCGGACAATGCGCCTTGCCGTGGGGATAAGCAGCAGCAAGCCGGGCAGCATCAAGATCAATCCTGGCAACATTAAAACCAGCGCCAGCTTGTTCAGTAACCCACCACCAAACTCGCGCTTAAAGTAGCGCGCCAAAAAAGACACCAGGCCCTCGGTCAGTTTGAGGATCACATTGCCCACAAAGCCATCCGTCACGACAACGTCGGCCATTCCCTTGCCGATGTCTTTGCCCTCAACATTGCCCACAAAGTTCAACCTGCTGGCAGAGAGCACCTTGTAGGCATCGCGCACGAGCGCGTTGCCCTTGTCGGCTTCTTCGCCATTCGAGACCAGTCCCACACGTGGGCGCTGAATGCCCAGCACTCGCTCGGCATACACAGCGCCCATCAGCGCATTTTGCACCAGGTTTTCCAGCTTGGGGTCGGTATTGGCACCTAGGTCAATCAGCACGCAGGGGCTAGCTGCCGCCGGGTAGACCGAACACAAGGCCGGGCGGTCAATGCCCCGGATCCGCCCCAGCCCCAACAGCGCCGCCGCCATCGCCGCGCCAGAATTGCCCGCCGTCACAAAAGCGTCGGCCTTGCCCTCTTTGACCAGCCGGACGCCCACCACCATCGAAGAGTCTTTTTTCTCTTTGACAGCCATGGTGTGCTCTTCCATGCCGATCACCTCGCCGGCGTGGACGATAGAGAGTGGCAAGCCTTGTGTGTTGTAGCGGGTCAATTCTTGCTTGATGGTTTCTTCCGGCCCCACCAGCACAATTTCTACTCCGCCAGAGCCAAGCTCGCGCGCGGCTAGCACCGCGCCATCAATCACCACGCCGGGAGCGTGGTCGCCTCCCATTGCATCCAAAACGATTTTCATGTGGCCTCTGAAAAATTCCAGGTTCAAAATTCATAATTCAATCGTAAGAATTTTACCACAGGACACCACATCACGCCACAAAGACCACTCTAGTTTCCAGGGAAAAGCCACATTTGACAAGCCAGTTGATTAGATTATAATACCAGCATCTTGCCCGCCTGGCGGAATTGGCATACGCAGTAGGTTGAGGGCCTATGCCTTCGGGCGTCTGGGTTCAAGTCCCAGGGCGGGCACCAAAAAAAGTGGTCAATTATGACCACTTTTGTCTTTAACTAGATGGATAAAAAAGCCAAGCCGGCTAACGGATTGACGCCAAGAAACTATCAAAGGCCGTTTCATCCCACTCTTTTACCATGCCCATTGCCATCAACATCACAATGTTGTCTGGGCCAGGCAACACACCCACTACCTGCCTCAGATTGATGTCTGGGTCGCTACTGCTCTGACCTTCGCGGGTGGTCAGGGTGACCTGCTGGCCGCGGATGGTCACCTTTTCGGTCCCAACGATTTCAAAATCGGCCGCCGTACCCTGGTTCTGCTGCGCCAGCGAGCGAGTCATTTGTTGCTCCATCTCTTCCTGGCTCATGTTGGAACCGGCCGGAAACTGCATCAGCATAATGACCAACGCATCAGAATTGTCTTGCCCAATGACAACCCACTTGGCCCCCAGCACATTCATGGCTACCAGCTCATAGTAGCCGGGCGGCAGCGTGTAATCAGCAATCTCGTGGCCTATCTTGGCAGCTTGCTCTTGATCCGAAGTAATCACCTTGGGCAGGGTATACATGCCAATGAGGTACATTGACACACAGGCGATGCCACACAAGAGCACCACCGCTACACCAAGACCCAACACAATTTTGACTTCTCGGCTCATCTGGTTCCCTCGTTTGCGTCTAACGTTCAGGCGGCGCTGTGATAGGCAGCAAGACGTGAAAGCGGCTGCCGGGGCAGCGCTCGGGGTCGTGCCGTTCGCTTTCAACCCAGATCCATCCGCCGTGAGCTTCGGCCAGGCCGCGCGCAATAGACAGGCCCAGTCCCATGCCGCCGCCCATGAACTCGGTCTTGCTGGTGCTGTGAAAACGTGGGTCAAGCACTTCGTAAAAGCGCTCAAAAATATGCCCGTGGTCGTCTTGGTCTATGCCCACACCCGTATCTGCAATGGTCAGCCGCAGGTATCGTTCGGCTTGCAAACGAGTAGGCGAGACAGCGCGCGCTTCTACGCCCACTTCGCGCCCGCTCAAGGTAATGGCGCCGCCATCGGGGGTGTATTTGATAGCGTTACCAACCAGGTTAGACAACATCTTTTGAATGCGGCCACTATCGGCCCACAGTCCCGGCAATGAAGATAAAGGCTCTACCACCATCGTCAAATTGCGCCGTTGAGCGTCTGCGGAATAGATTGCCACTACCTGGTCAACAACTAACTCTATCCGCACCGGCGCAATGTGCAACTTGAGCGTGCCAGCCTCGATTTGGGTGATGTCGAGCATGTCTTGGACAATCTCATACAACCGGCTTATACCGCTGGCAATTCCTTGGAGCATTGTCTTGATATTTTCGTCCGCCTTTGGCAAGATGGTGGGGTTGAGCAACAAATCGGCATAGCCGCGAATGACGGTAATGGGCGTGCGCAGTTCGTGGGCGGCAATGGCAATGAAACGCGACTTCATCACGTCAGAGCGTTTGAGCTGCTCATTAGCGATGGTCAGAGCAGCGATCTTTTCTTCCAGGCTCTCTACCAAACGCTCGGTATGTTCTCGCAAAAAGCTGCGCTCGGTGGCCTCATCTACATGGTCACGCCGCCCCTTGATAAATTCGGCAATCTGCTCAGGCAAGGCGTCTACGTCAATCGGTTTGGACAGGTAGCCATCACAGCCGGCAGTCAAGGCGCGCTCTCGGTCGCCCTTCATAACATTGGCCGTGACAGCCACAATGGGTGTATTGGCCAACCCTGGCATGCTTTTGATCTTGGTGGCTGTGGCATAACCATCCAAGCCAGGCATATTGATGTCCATCAAGATCAGGTCTGGCTTTTCATCTTTGGCTATCTGAATGCCCAGAATGCCATCTTCGGCCAGTATCACCTCGTAATCATAGGCCATCAAGATGCGGCTCACCAGGTGACGGTTGTCGGGGTTGTCTTCAATGTAGAGAATCTTTTTCTGTTCGCTCATCCATCCTCCGGACACGCGCGGCCAAATTTACCATCCTGCTGCCTTTCGGGCATGTCAAGGAACGTGTGGGGAAATTTTAGTATATGACTCTGAGCTAGAGTGTTCCTTTAGCCCTACAACATTAATAGTATACCACACTTGACTGTAAAATCCGCAATCAAAGACCAGGCGAGTCATACGAGGGTCGCTGCTGCCCCAGCGTGAATAGCTTGATCAGCGCCAGAGCGGATAAAATATCCCAGAAACAGCAGCGTTTGCACGCGGGCCTTGGGGTACAAGAACAGATAAGCTCCCAGCACCCCGGCAATCGCGCCGCTCGCGCCAATCATAGGAACCCGGCTTGAAGGGGCAGCCAAGGTCTCGGCCAGGGCAGCCGCAATGCCGCACGCAAAATAAAACACGGCAAAACAAAAATGCCCCAGGGTATCTTTGATATTGTTGCCGAAAATCCACAAATGGCAATAATTGCCACTGTCACAAGCGGAAAGCGCCGGGTTGGGTTGAGATCGCGAATCGGAATCATGCTTCACCTCTGTTTTCATTATACTCCCCCGGTTGGGCCAGGTCAACCTGAATTGTGCTTTGTCGGATTTGGCTTATAATTCGGTTGAAATCTAACAGGGAGCAATACACAACCATGCCAGCAATTGGACGGAACGACCCATGCTACTGCGGTAGCGGCAAAAAATACAAACACTGCCACGAGGCCGAAGACAAGGCCAAGATCACTGAAGCGCGCCGGTGGGATAGCGCCCGCCAGACCCTCAGCCGCGATGTGATCGCCTTTGCGCGCGAAAAGCGCTTTGCCGAATCCTTCGCGCAAGGCATCCAGCTTTTTTGGAACGGCCATTATGCCATCGAGACGGCCGACCAGATGAACCAAGATGAAGCCATTCGTTTTTTTGATTGGTTCACCTTTGATTACATTCCACCTGGCCGGCCACGCCTGCTAGAGATCTATGCCGCTGAGAAAGGCGAAAAACGTGACGAGCACGAACGAAAAATTTTAGCCAGCTGGCAAACTGCCGGACCGGCCAGCGCCTACCTCGTCACTGCCATTGAAGGAGACAAGCTGCACCTCAAGGATATCCTGGATGACAGCGCATCCATTGTCAGCAGCGAACCGGGCGCTCGCGAGGGCAACATCGGCGAGGCGCTTTTGGCGCACCTGGTGACCATATGCAATGACATCAAGTTTTCCGGCGCAGCGGTGCGCCTGCCCGGTGAAACAGCCGACGAGATCAAGGCCCTGATGCAAGCCGCCTATGAAGAATACCGGGTGCAGCAGCCAGAAGCTAGCTGGCCCCAGTTCCAGCGGGCGCGCTCGTACCTGCTCAATCACTTTGGCCTGAAGCAAGCCGAACAGGCTGGGCGCGCGCCCGTCAGCGGCAGCGCCTCAGGCGGCGCGCAA
>JBGSMF010000280.1:0-2098 GCA_041740315.1 Thermoflexales bacterium | reverse complement strand
CGGGCGCTCACGATCAGCACACACACCGACTTGGCCGCTTGGTGGGCATTGTATGAGCGCGACTGGCCCATGTATGAGGCGCGCAAGGCCGACTATGCCGAGCGCGTTTTGCAAGCGGCACAAGTGGCGCTGCCTGCGTTGCGTGATGCTGCCGATTTGATTCTGCCCGGCACACCGGTGACGTTTCAACGTTTTACGCGTCGAGATTGGGGGTGGGTCGGGGGCTTGCCCCAAACTCGCTACCGCCTGCTGCAAGCACTAGCAGCTTGTCGGAGAGGAATCGATAATGGTCCCTCCGCCAACGAAACCAGGCGTGTCTTTGCTGATCGGCCGGTGCCAAAGCGGGCCAAGACGTTGTAAACGGTGCAAAAACATGCTTTGTCCCATCCCGCCTGCCTGTTCATCCGCTCCGTGCCGCCTTCATTTCAGGCACCAGGCGTGCGGATAGGCAGAGTTAGTCGGTCAACAACACATGCAACCGTTTCAGGTTAAACGCCAAACACACCAGACACCATTCGCCGGCGGCGGCGGCCAAGCCGCGCAGCGAGAACTGACGGAAGCCCAGCACCTCCTTGATAATGCCGATTACCGGCTCGACCGTAGCCTTGCGCAGACGGTAGATGGCTTGGCCAATGTCGGTCTGAAGTTTGTAGGCCATCTTCTCGATGGGGCTGGCATCAGCGGGCGGGGGAGTTGGCTGTTCAGCAAAATAGGCTCGCCAACTGTGGTGATGGGTTTCACGTCCGGTGGCAATGTACGGCTCAATGCCGCGCGCCTCCATCTGCGCGATATTGGCGGCGCTGAAGTACCCGTTGTCCAATGCCCCGGCTGTGGGCTGGCCCACTTCAGTCGGGATCGCGTCCAGAGTGGGAATGGCTTCGCCTTTGTCATTCGGATGGTTCGAAAGGGTGTTGGCCACAATCAAGAAACTGTCCTGATCCACGGCGACCTGGGTATTGTAATGTTGATCTACGCCTTTGTTCGTACTGTTCTTCATGATGCGCGAGTCGGGATCCGTGAAGTTGTATTGATCCTGGTCGCGCGGCCCTGGCGTCGGCGGTGTGGGCGGCCGTCCACCGGGCTTGCGCCCCGTGCGTCGAGCTTTTTCTTCCCGCTCCCGCAACTGGGCGGCGTACTCGGCTTGTTCTGCCTCGTAGCGTTCCTGGGCGCGCGCTTCCAACACGCGCTTGGCCTGGGCCAAGTTGACCAGCCGGCCTTCCCGAAAGGCAATTTCGTCTGCAAGGTCCAGCCCATCAGGCAGATCGCTCTGCTCCAGTTGTTCGCCCAACGCGAACAGTTCGTCAACTTCCTGACGCAACTCGCTTTCGAGTTCAAGCAGACGTTTGTAACTGACCGCATGGCTCTTGGAGGCATCCGCATGCAGCTTGCTCCCATCCAAGCTGATGTTGCCCAAGTTCAAGGCCCCCGCTTTTTGAGCCACCAGCAGAACCTGGACAAACAGAGCCTTAATCTCGGTCAGAAACGCCTTCCGAAAGGAGGCGATGGTGTCGTGGTCAGGATGCAAACCACCTGCAATGAAGCGAAACGGGATAGACTCATAGGTCGCTTTTTCAATCTTGCGCGAACTGAACACGCCCGTGGCGTAGCCATAGAAGAGCAAGCCCAACAGAACTTTGGGATCGATCGGCTCTCCTCCCACCGGAGCATAGCGCGCATAGATTCTGCTCAAGTTCAGTTGAGCGAGGATGGCGACGATGAAGCGCGCCAAGTGATTGGGAGAGAGACAATCTCCCACCGTCACCGTTTGTTCGAGAGCCGCTTGGTAGTCAACCGTCCTGAATTTCCGTGCCATGGGTCCTGATCCTTGTCAGAGTTTGGAGTGCTTCAGTCTGACACACAGTTTACCACGTGTCTGAATTGGCTGGAATGGACTCTCTCCGACAAGCTGCTAGCCAAATATCTCCTTCATAGCCGATGGCATACAGAACTTGCTTTTGGTCAGGGGAAAGAACGGGGTAGTGTTGCTCGGCCAAAAGTTGTGCTTGCCCATTAGCATCCACAAGCCAGAGACCGTTCCCGATTCCTATAGTGTAGATTAATCTCCTACAGGCAAACTGGGCACCGATGCGGAAGCCGC
>JBGSMF010000279.1:0-1654 GCA_041740315.1 Thermoflexales bacterium | reverse complement strand
TTGCGCGATGCGGCAGCCCAGGCGCAGATAAAAATCCACCGTATTCTCGGATGGAGTAGCAGAGATATACAACCACCTGGCCCCCATCTCCCGCGCTTTATCGGCAGCCCTTTCAAATAGGCTTTTGCCCAGACCTTTTTTCCGATAGGCCCGGCTGACATGCAGAAACTTGAGCTGTAACTGATCCCTATTTTTCCCAATGAATCTGTTTTCCAGCACCGCTGCCCCTACAAGAAGCGAACCCTCAAAAGCACCATAGAATGTCCCGCCGCGATCAAAACAATCGTACAAGATGGGCGTATACTTGTCCGCCTCGCCGGGCGGCCAGCCCGCCATATCATAGTGCTCCGGCTTTAAAACCAGTTTCCCGCCTTGCCAATAATAGACATTGTCTATGACTTTGCTGCGGTCAATCTTCCAAATCCGCTCAATTTCGGCTCGTTCAAGCTCTCTGATAATCACGCTTTTCTCCTTGCGCTTATGCTCTCCACCTTGGATGCGCCTCCAACAGTTGGCCAGGAACTTGAATGGGTGCTATTTCGTATCCCGCGACCACTATTTGTCCTTGCCGGTCTGCCCGCACCCGCCCGCGCACCAGCACCGGCTCGCGCTGAGACAATAGCTCTTTGTAGCGCTTTAACGCCGCGCCGCTCCACAAGACCTGGTACACACCAGCCTCGTCTTCCATATCAGCCAGCAGCATTGACCCTTGCTCTTTTGTGCTGAAACGGTGCGCCGACAGCCGCACGCCAGCCAGCGTCACTTGTTGCCCACTGCATTGAGGTAACTGGTCGCTGCGTGTGATGTTGTGCCGGGCCAGTTCATCAGCGACCAATTGCAATGGGTGCATGCTCACGAGCAGTCCCAAGACCTCGCGCTCCCACGCGGCGCGCTCGTGAACGCCTGGCTCGGGCCAAACACTGGTAACGCCCAAGGCCAGGCCCATTTGCCCAGAGTGCCGGCCATGCCATTGGCTCTGCTCAAGCCAGTCGAGCATTGCCTTCGGATTACCCAGGCCACCCAACGCGCCTGCCTTGACCAGGTTCACCGCTTCCACATACTGCGGCTGCGCCCGCGCCAGGAAATCTTGCAGCGAGGTAAATGGGCGGTGAGCAATGATGGCCTTGATGGTTGTGTGCGTCAAATCGCGCACCTGCCCCAGACCTATCCACAGCGAGTTGGGTTGTTCAAGCGTGAATGCCTCATTGCTGTGATTGATGTGCGGCGGGTGGATGATCAACCCCAAGCGCCGCGCCTCGCTCATATACACGCGCGGTGAATAATAGCCGCCCCACACCGCCAGCCGCGCCGCCATAAACTCGGCCGGATAGTGCGTCTTGAGAAATGCCATCCGGTAGGCCAGCGCCGCATAACCTGCCGCGTGCGCTTTGGGAAAGCCATAGCCGGCAAAGGCCGCCATCAAGTCCCAGACCTGCCCGGCGATGGTTTCATCCAGCCCGCTGGTTGCCTGCGCGCCGGCGATGAATTGTTCGCGCAAGCGTCCCATCTCGTGCGATAGGTGGTGTTTGGACATGGCGCGTCGCAAGGTATCCGCCTCGCCCAAGGTGAACCCGGCCACCTCGTGCGCGATGCGCAAGACTTGTTCCTGGTACAAAATCACCCCATAGGTTTCTCGCAAGATTGGCTCTAGCGC
>JBGSMF010000278.1:0-8372 GCA_041740315.1 Thermoflexales bacterium | reverse complement strand
GGATTGAAGTAGGTTCAGCTATTATGCAAAGTAAATCGTCTTGAAACAGCGAATTTGACTGTGTTTGGGGCCGTTACTTTGCATAATAGCTTTCTTTGCATAAGGGGGATTATGCAAAGCTTTGCATAATCCGCCTTGTGGAGTGCCTGAATGGGTCTGGTGATATTTCCAGTCTTCGAGATAGCCTGCTTTGAGCATTCCCTTTAGCAGTTTGAGGAATCGCCTATCTTGAATGTCTCTGGCAATAATGTCCATTAGTATGGCATGGTTGATATTGTCGAAACATCCCCTGTAATCTACCTCAATGAACCATTTTGTCCCTTTCCATGTGCCAAGGACTTCAGCCAATGCGGTATGACAACCCCGGTTCGTTCTGAAACCGTGGGATAGCTCTGAAAATTGTGGCTCGTAGTACGCATCGAGTATCAGCCGCATGGCTTCCTGGATTAGTTTGTCTTGCCAGTTTGGCATCCCGATTGGTCGGAGTTTTCCGTTAGCTTTGGGAATGTACACCCTTCTGGAAGGTTTCCATTCAAATGTACCATTCCCAAGCTGTTTGATGATCTTGTCAATCTTTCTTTGCGACATACCATCAGCGGTCTCTCCGTCTGTTCCGGGTGTCATGGCCCCTTCGTTGGCGTATAGGTTCATATATGCCAGTATGAACAAGTCTGGTCGTCTCAAACCTCGATAGACACGTTTGAGCTTTAGTCCTCTACACCCCCTATCGTGAACTAGACTAAGGTACTTGCGGGCTTCCAGCATTTCGCTTATTACCCTTCTGTCTCGGTTGAATCGTTACCTATCCTTCTTCGCCCTGTGGCCGGCTTTCCCGACCTCCCTGGTGGGACGATGGCGCGGCTTTTTCCATTACGCCGTTTTTACTCCCACGACTACTATGAGGATTCCGTAACCTTGCGCCTCTCGGCGTTTAGACCATCCCGCGTTCCGGTGCGTTTGTAACGTTATAGGCCGACTTAGGTTTCCTTTTCGCAACCTTACCAGTATCGTTATACTGTCTTGTTGTGGACGAGCTTTTGTCTAGGTCGAATGGACTATTCCTAATTACCCACAACACACAGGTTTCATCTGACTTTCCTGTGGGCGGTGTGTTTCACCAGTGGTCACTCGGATTCAGGCCATTTTAGCTTTCACCATATCGGCCAGCCCTTGCGGTAGCTCCTTGGTTAGTCAGCTTCGCCTCACCCCGCTTCTCTGGTATGCTATGTTTACAGTCGGGTTTCCCCTCCTGCTAAACCAGATGGGCTTGCGGGTATCTCGCTCGTTACCCCGCAGGTCCTTGTAGGACCGATTACATAACGCCGTTACGCGGCGCACCCATTCCCACACATTGCCCGCCATGTCCAATACACCGTAAGGGCTTGCGCCTTGAGCGTAAGCTTCTACGGGTGTTGTGGCGCACTCGCCCGCCTCGACGCAATTGCACTTGGCAGCATCAAATTCATTGCCCCAGGGATAGAGGCTGCCATTTGCGCCGCGGGCGGCTTTTTCCCATTGCGCCTCGCTGGGCAGGCAGTGCGCCTGGCCGGTGAGTCGGGTGAGCCATTGGCAATAGGCCAGCGCATCATACCAAGAAACTCTTGCCGCGGGGTGTTCGTCTCTGGCAAAGGGTGGCAGGCCGTCTTCCCAATGCCAGGGAGGCTGGTGGTCGGTGGCTTTGATGAACGCTCGGTATTGAGCATTGGTCACCGGCGTCTTGGCGATGTAATAATCTGCCAGGTAAACGGTGTGCTGGGGCTGCTCGCCGGCATACCATTTTTGCAGGCTGTCGTGGGAGTCTGACAGCATGGCGTCAATATCTGCAGCGCTGCTTCCCATCAAAAACTCGCCGGCCGAGACAAACATCATCTCTGGCGCAACCTGGGCCAGGGCGCGCTGCGCCTGTTCAATCACTGCCGCCGGCAGGGCAGCTCGTTGGTCTAGTGCGTACCAGCAAGCTTTGGCTAAAGCGCCGTCTGGCTGGTGGGCCTGTTCGCAAATCACGCCGCACTCGCGGCACACGTCATAGCGCTTGTCCCCGTCCACGTCCAGCCGCATCATTCCAGGCCAGGGGGGTGCGCCGGTGCAATTGCAAAATAGATTTGGGTGTCTACCGCTGTGCTGCATCGCTGCCTCCAGAAAATAAAATAGGCGCGGCTGAAAGCCGCGCCTGGGTAGAGTTTTGGTATGTTCTGGCTTGTGTCAAGCCTAAACAACCCTCTTACGCAAACGCGGCGTAGGTGGGGAATCTAGGCAATCGTCAGACAAGTTGAGCCAGTATTGGTTCATGGTGGCGCGCATGATAACAGACGAGCGATAATGTGTCAAGCTTGCCCCTTGCTGCTCAGGCTTTCTCTACCGGGAACTGGATCTCGGTCACGGTGTTGGGGTCGGTCTGGCTGCCGTTTTGGGAAGGGTGCAGGTACACCTCGCGGCATGGGCCGGTGATGCGGTAGCCGTTGCTTTCAATCCATTTCATAATTTGCTGGTACGCCTGGGGGAGCGTGGTGAATGGGCCGTGGTGCACCGAGCAGGCCATGGCCTCTACGCCGGGCAACTCGCACACCCGCACCCGCCGGGCGCCGGCGATGGGGGCCGCCAGCGGCTCGCACACCTCCAGGTCTAGATCGCGCTCTTTATATTCCGGGTCGTGATAAATGGTAAAGCACGCGCCGGTGGGTTTGGCTTTGTGTTGGTTCATGTGAGTTCCCAGCTCGTTCCACAGGCCACCCTGCTCAGGTGGGGTGGGAACGACATCGCGCACTGTAGCCACCAGTTGGGGCTCGATCTTTTTGATAACCACGTCATAAGCAGACATTTTGTCCTCCTGTTCGATTTGTCTCAGCCAGGCTGCCACCCGCGCCAGCCGCGCTTGCTCTTCTGACACTCGCTCTTGTAGCTCGGCCTGTTTTAGCTTGAGCATGCCTGTCAGTTGGCCAGGCGATACCCCGTCGTTGAGCAATTGTCCAATCTGCTCTAGCGAAAGCCCCAGGTCTTTGAGCGCCAGAATGCGATTGAGCCGGGGCAGTTGGGCCGCCGAATAGTAGCGATAGTCCGTAAAGCGATCTACATGGGCGGGTTTGAGCAGGCCCAGCTCGTCATAGTATCTTAGGGTCTTGACAGATACCTGGCAAAGTTTTGTAAAGTCGCCGATTTTAAACATTGTTTCTCTCCGCGCGCAAGGTCCTTTTGAAGCTTCGGCTATAGTATACACCCTCCTGTGGGGGGAGAGTCAAGAGGCAATTGCGGTGAACACCAGTGCCCAATGCTTGACATCGGCGGGGAGTATTGCTGCGTGTTTGAATATACCGACGAGTTGATCGGCGCGCAACAGGTTAAAGGATGATGACCAAACGCTATGCCCGCATTGCCGGCACGGATTGCGTCGAGGCCCACCGCAAGGCCAGCCCGGGTCCCTACGGGTAACTGGCGATTGCAAGATGCCGGTTTGCTCGAACCCCCGTTTGTGATTTACCGCTTGAAAGGGTAAAATACTGGTGGGAGGACCGAGCAAGCTTGTGGCGCGACTCGAAGAACTGGCACGCGGCGCAACCACGGTGACGGTATCCAAGACCCAAATCCTGACCGCGTTCAACAAGCCCGACGAGTTTATTCTGGCGATTGTCGAGGTGGAGGGCGACACGGCGCGCGAGCCGCGCTATATCTGCAAGCCCTTCCAACGCGAACCGGATTTTGGCGTGGTAAGCGTGAATTATGACCTGGCAGAATTGCTGGCGCGTGCGGCGGATTGTTAATGGGACGCTGATGAACGCCGATTTCAAGTTCTTATCTGCGCCATCTGCGGAATCTGCGTCCAAAGAGAATAGATATGACGACTCTATCACCCGACACCAGTCCCGAAGCCGAGCGCGTGCAGGTTGAGCTTTTGCGCCGCGCGCCCACCTGGCGCAAGCTGCACCTGCTGGCGCAAATGAACAGCGCGCTGCGCACGCTGGCCCTCAGCGGCCTGCGCGAGCGTTACCCGCAGGCCATGCCAGAAGAATTGCGCCGCCGCCTGGCCGACTTGTGGCTGGGGCCGGAACTGGCCGCGCGCGTCTATGGCCCGCCGCCTTACGACGACGTGCGCCCGATTGGAAAGGAGAGCGCCAATGCCTGACGAACCGATTGTCGTGACCTTGCTGGTGGTGGATGCGCTGGAATCTTTGGGTGTGCCTTACCTGATTGGCGGCTCGCTGGCGAGCGCGGTGCATGGCGTGCTGCGAACCACGATGGACACTGACATTGTAGCCGATCTGCGCCTGGAGGATGCCGAGCTATTGGCGCGCGCATTGGGCAGCGCGTTTTATGCTGACGTAAAAGCCATCCGCAACGCGATTGAGCGGCAAAGCAGTTTCAATGCCATTCACCTGGAAACAATGTTCAAGATAGACGTATTTGTGCGCGGCGGCAAAAAGCGGCCCTTTGACCAGATTCAATTTGAGCGGCGCGCCCTCCACGTGCTATCTACCGAGCCGGAACGCACGGCCTATGTTGCCAGCGCCGAAGATACCATCCTGGCGAAATTGGAATGGTATCGCTTGGGCGGGCAGGTTTCGGAGCGGCAATGGCGCGATGTGCAAGGTGTGCTCAAGGTGCAGGCGGGCCGCCTGGACCTGGCCTATTTGCGCCGGTGGGCGGCTCAATTGAATGTGGCCGATTTGCTGGAACGCGCTTTGCAAGAAGCGGGTGTGTCATAGTGTCATCGCGTTCTGCGAACGCTCGCTTTGCCGCGAAATTGGCGCTGCAAGCTAGGCAGGCGGCTAACACAAGTGTGTTTGCAACCTTCGCAAGGGTAAGGCTGAGCAGTTACAATCACTCTTGCTTGGTTGTTGTTTTTCTCATCCGCTGCCATTTGACGATATATGGCAGCAGGAATAAATATGCCCCACTCAACGCCATAATCAACATCAAAACGGACGGTATCTTGTCCAGTTTTTCCCAGGCTGCCACGATTTGAGGGCTGCCAACCAGCTTGATGATCACTGCCACCGGGATGATCAATGCAGTCGGCACAGCGATCCAGCGGTGGAATTTTCGCAGCCACTTGCTCAAAAATTTTGTCATGTGGATTCTCCTATCTTTTGAAGAATTGCTTGTCGTGTCATCGTTCCTCGACGAATCTCTCGCAGTCTATTTCAGTGTACAGTTTTGCCATATTTTTGTGAACGACTTTACCATCTCATGAGTTAGCGAGAGGGATCGTAGGGTTCGATACAGATGCGATCTTGTTCTTACGCGATTGGGCAAACATCAACGCCAGGATGATGCCCCAAACAATTAGTCGAATGGTCATCGCTCGGATGCTGTCTGGCGCGACAACGCTACGATAGGCTGTTTGTAAGATGAGCATGACCAAAGCGTGAAGGCAAAAGGTTCCGATGGCAGCCGGCATGGCAAACCTGCTATGGGTCCAGATGAGGAACGCGGTGATGAAGACGGTCAAAATGCCGGCTGTGTAGTTATAGAGCAAAAGCCAGTTAATGACATAATACCCCGGATCTTTCCCCAGCAAGGCTTGCCCGCCGGCGAAGACCGCCATAGCTCCAATGATGAAAGCGAGGATGGCGGCGATTTTGGTAAGAGTAGTTTTCATAGGCTTTTGTCCTTGGTCGAGGGACCTGCGTCTAGTGCGCAGAGGCCAATGCCGTTGTCTGCAATCTTTGGTCCCCAAATTCCAACCCCGTGCGGCAAATTTGGGCCGGGGTATCGCCCAAGCTCAGCGCGTCCAGCAGTTCATCGGGGCGGCCGGTGCCGGCAGTTTGGCTGGCGCGCAGTCGCGCCCATAGGGTAACAATTCTATCCACTGCTTCCACGCGCAAGTCAAGGATCAACGGGCGCAGATCATACGCCTTGCCGCGTCGTTCGCGTGGCAGGGTAGGGGCTGCCAGCAGCGCCTGCGCTCGCCGGCTGATTTCGTCAAGCGATTCGCTTGTTTCGATGGTCAGCACATAATCGGCCGATTGCAGCGTGGCCTGCAGAGCCGGCGCATTGAGCGGGACTGCTTCGATGGCGAGCACACCCAGCCCAGCGGGCAATTGAGGCTCGATGGCCTGCCGCGCTTGTTCTGGCGTGAGGTCTTGGGCCAGCACCACATCCATTAGCTCGGCAGTGCTGGCGCAGCCCACCGGCAGGGCCGCCGCAAACTGGAGCTTGGGCTGCGGGTGAAAGCCCTGTGAAAAAGCCACCGGCAGCCGCGCCCGCCGCAAGATGCGCTCCCATACTCTGGCCATGTCAAGGTGGCCGATGTAACGCAACGCGCCTTCTTTGGAAAATTTGAGTCGCAGTCGAGTGGACAAGATTTAATATTCCAAATTCCAAATTCCAAATTTTAGATTCCAGATTTCAAATTTATGGGCGGGCAGTGCCACGCTTCCAGCGGCAAATCGGCGCGCATCTCGTTAAAGGTGGGCAAGATGCCACAGCTAAAACATTTGTCGCGGCAATCAGGGCGGGTCTCGCCGCGCTGGCTCATTTGGTAATCTTGCAGCAAATAATTCTTGCGCACGCCCGTGTCAATATGATCCCACGGAAACACCTCGTCCAGCCCGCGCTGGCGATAGGTGTAGAAAGCGGGGTCGAGTTCCGCTTCGGCCAGGGCCTGCTGCCAGGCATCAAAGCGGAAATGCTCGCTCCAGGCGTCAAACTGCGCGCCCAGTTGCCAGGCGCGGTGAATGACATGGCCCAGGCGGCGGTCGCCGCGCGAAAGCAGAGCTTCTAAAAATGTCTCTTGGGGTTCCACCCAATTCAACTTGAGGCCGGGCTTGCGCAACTGGCTCTTGAGCAAATCCAGCTTTTGCTGAACGGCCGCCGGGCTATCTAGGACCGTCCATTGAAACGGCGTGTGCGGCTTGGGGATAAAAGTGGCGCAACCCAGGTTGACCTGCGCCGCTTTGCCGTGCGCCTTGCGCCCCTGGGCCAGCACTGCCTTGCTGAGCTCGACAATGGCTTGCACATCTTCCAGGGTCTCGTCGGGGTGGCCGATCATAAAATACAGCTTGATGGTGCGCCAGCCGCGTTCAAAAACCTGGCGGGCTGTATCTAGCACCTGTTGATCGGGGATGAATTTGTTGATGCGGCGGCGCTGCGCCTCGGTGGCGGCCTCTGGCGCAAAGGTAAAGCCGGTACGCCGCCCGTCTTTGAGCGCGTCGGCCAAATCTACTGAGAACGAATCAATCCGCAAGCTGGGCAATGAAAGCGCCACATTCTGCCCGGCGTACTTGCGCCCAAGCTGTTCTACCAGCTCGCCCACGCGCGAGTAATCGCTGGAAGACAGCGAAAGCAAACCCACTTCTTCATAGCCGGTGGTTGCCAGGGTTTCGTCTATGGCCGCCACAATTTGCTCCACGGGCCGTTCGCGCACCGGGCGGGTGACAAAACCGGCGTGGCAATAGCGGCAGCCGCGCGTGCAGCCGCGCATAATTTCCACCATCGCTCGATTGTGGGTGGTGTCTATGAATGGCACAATAAAGCGTGTGGGCGGCGGCGGCAAGACGGGCACAATGCGCTTGGTGATGCGGCTGGGGATATCGGGCGCATTGGGCCTGACCCCGGCTAGCGTGCCATCTTGGTTATAATGCGCATCATAAAAGCGCGGCACGTATACGCCAGGAATGGAGGCGAGAGAGCGCAGAATTTCGGATCTCGGAGGTCGGTCGTCGGTCGTCGGTCGTCGGCTATGCAATACGCAATGCGCAATCTCTAAAATAACCTCTTCCCCCTCGCCAATGACAAAGGCATCAATGAAATCGCTCATCGGTTCAGGGTTATAGGCCGCGTGCCCGCCGGCAATGATGATGGGGTGCGCGTCGGTGCGTTCGGCAGCCAGCAGCGGGATTCCACCCAGGTCAAGCATGGTCAGCACGTTGGTGCACAATTGCTCGTAGGGCAGGCTGAACCCCACCAGGTCAAATTCTGATAGCGGGCGCTTGTTTTCCAGCGAGTAAAGCGGCAGGCCGGCCTGGCGCAACGCCGCCTGCATATCGGGCCAGGGCGCGTAAACTCGCTCGGCCAGCACATCGGGCTGGCGGTTGAGGATATCGTACAGCACGGCCAGCCCCAGGTTCGACATGCCCATTTCGTACACGTCTGGAAAGCACAACGCCACGCGCAAAGCGGCCGCCGGCCAGTCTTTGACCAGGCTGCCCCATTCGCCGCCCACATAGCGGCCGGGCTTTTCTACCCGCGGCAAGATTCGATCGAGTTGTGCAAGTAAATTCATAGACACGCTTTTCGTATCTTCTCAATAATTCGGGGTGAACGCTTGTTTCAATGCCATCCACCCCCCACAGGTACGGTTTATTCATTGCGTAATCTGCACAGGCGGGGGCTAGGTCGCTGTGCACAAATGTTTTACCCCTATTTTTTGAGAAGTT
>JBGSMF010000277.1:0-17941 GCA_041740315.1 Thermoflexales bacterium | reverse complement strand
CAGCCACCCACACGCACGCCGCGCCCACGGCCCAGCCCGCGCCTGGTCGCTTCACCCACGACCCACCTGACCAGCCTGAACAGCGGCTCGCCGCCTGCCGGCCTGGTTCCCGTCTTGCTCGTCTTGCAAGCCATTGCCATTCTACTAGGCATTGCCTTGGCGGCCCGCCGCCCGCGCAGCTAGAGAAAAAGAGCGACAGCATGCAAAGCTGGAAAACCCTTGCGCGGCGCACTGTCCTGAATTACGGTCAATTCCTCACCGTCGAAAACCATACAGTGCTATTGCCCAATGGCCGCGTCATTTCAGATTGGCCCTGGGTTATCACGCCCGACTATACCAATACACTGGCCGTCACCGAAGAAGGCAAATTCATCTGCTTTCGCCAGACCAAGTACGCCATCCAAGGCACATCGCTGGCGCCCGTGGGCGGTTACCTAGAGCCAGGCGAAGACCCGCTGGTTTCGGCCAAGCGTGAGCTGCTCGAAGAGACTGGCTACCAGTCGCCTGACTGGATCTGCCTGGGCCATTATGGTGTAGACGGCAACCGTGGAGCAGGCACGGCGCACTTGTTCCTGGCCCTCAATGCTCGCCGTGTGGCTCTGGTGAACGCAGACGATCTGGAAGAGCAAGAATTGCTTTTGCTCAGCCGGGCGGAACTGGAAGCAGCGTTGGCAGATGGCCAATTCAAGCTGCTACCTTGGGCGGCCGTGGTGGTTCTGGCCCTGCGGCACCTGGAGAGCTAGACCATGCGCATCGAAAAAGCAGGCCAGGCGGCCAAGGGTTGGTATGCCGGCCCGTGGAATTCGGACTTGACCATTTCTGTAGGGTATGCCAACACCGGCATTGATGAGCCGCACGTTCATTCGCAAATCACCGAAATCTATTTGGTGGCGCGCGGCACAGCCAGCTTGCGCGTAGAGCAAGACACTATAACCCTGACCGCAGGCGATATGGTTGCCATAGAACCCGGCGAAGCGCATACCTTTTTATCCAGCTCGCCAGATTATTTGCACTTTGTCATACACACGCCCGGCCTGAGCGGCAGTGTGGCGCAGGCGGAAAAAACGGCAGTTGACCGAGGGCGATTAGGGCTGTAAGGTATGAACCAAACTGACGACACGATCCATATCCTTTCAACGGCGGCCTTTAACAATGAATTGCTGGAACGCGCGCAGGCCGTGTCAAATCGCATTGTGTTGACGCAATACACAACACACGACCCCACCCAGCTTCCAGCCAGCGAATTGGCCCGCGCAGAAATCATGTACACCTATGGCACCCTGCCGATGCCCCATCAAGCGCCACGCCTGAAATGGGTGCAACTGAACAGCGCTGGCGCTGATCATATTCTAGATCATCCTCTGTTCAAAGCAGGTGTGATTTTTACCACCGCCAGCGGCTTGCACGCCACCAACATTGCCGAATATGTCTTGGCTTCCATCCTGGCGTGGTCGCGACACTTGCAAATATTTTTCAGTTACCAACGCCGCGCCGAATGGGGCAAAGACGATCACTGGCCGCACCTTTTGCCAAGCGAATTACGCGGCGCTACGCTGGGCGTGGTGGGCTATGGCAGCATCGGCCGCGAAGTAGGCCGCCTGGCATGCACCCTGGGCATGCCGGTGCTGGCTCTCAAGCGGCATCCTCAGCGCCGGGATGACCCTGGGTTTAGCTTTGTGGGCGACCCGCAGGGCTGTCTGCCGACAGCCTTTTACGGCCCGGACCAATTGCTGGAAATGTTGCCGCTGTGCGACTATGTCGTGCTGGCTGTGCCGCTCAATGCCGAAACGCGCCACATGATCGGCCAGCGTGAACTGCGCGCCATGAAACCCACCGCCTACCTCGTAAACATCGCCCGGGGAGCGGTGGTAGACGAGCCGGCGCTGATTCGCGCCTTGCAAGAGGGCTGGATCGCCGGGGCGGGGTTAGATGTATTTGAGCAAGAGCCGCTCCCATCTGATAGCCCGCTGTGGAAAATGGATAACGTCATTCTCACGCCGCACATTTCCGGCTTTAGCCCCAGTTATGCAGAACGCGCCATGACCATCTTTATTGAAAACCTGCATCGCTACCTGGATAGCAAGCCCCTGCTCAATAGGGTAGATGCCAAGTTGGGATACTGACAATGAACTCTATTCGCTCCTGGTTGCTTGGATCTTATTTGCTCGTAATCGGCTTTTGCCTGGGCGTCATTGCCGTCATTCTTTTCATCGTCATGGTGCGCGCCAATCCACTGGAACGCACGCTGGTCTTTGAACGATTGACGATAGAATTGGGGATAGCCACACGGCTGGCCAAGCTAGATACACAGCCCGACCGCACCCCCGACCAGGTTATGGACGATTTGACCAGCCGGCTAGAATTTACTCAGACCACCCGAGTTCTTTTAATAGATGCCGATAACCGCATTGTGGCCGACAGCGGCAAAACGCTGGTGGGGCGCAGCTTGCGCAACCTGGGGCGGGTCCTCAATCCCGCTGCCACAAATCAGGTACAGCGCGGCGAAATTTCTCGCCTGGAAGGCGAAACGTGGCTCTATGTGATGCGCCCATTCGGTTCCAATCAACGCGGCTTGACCATTGCCCTGGCTTCGCCGCTTTTGCAAAACCCCCTGCGGACTGGGGTGATGAACGGCTTTGTCACCATGATGATTGTGGCTGGCGCAGTAGGATTGGTGCTGTCGCTGTTGCTGGCATGGCTGGTGGCGCGCTCTATCGCTCGGCCGGTGCAGCGCGTGGCCAAGGCCGCTGGGCAGATTGCCGATGGCGACTATACCGTCAAGGTGCCGGTGGGCGGCCCCTCTGAGGTGCGTGAGCTGGCCGCCAGCTTTAACGACATGGCTTGGCAGGTGCAAAATGTCCAACAATCTCAGCGTGACTTTGTTGCCAATGTGTCGCACGACCTGAAAACGCCCCTCACTTCCATCCAGGGCTTTGCCCAAGCCATCGTAGATGGCGCAGCCACCGACCCGGCCGCGGTGAGCCATTCGGCCACCATCATCCGCGAAGAGGCCGACCGCATGACGCGCATGGTCACCGAGCTGCTGGATATTGCCCGCATTGAATCGGGCCAGATTGTGATGCGGCGTGAGCCGGTCAACGTGGGACAAATCATCCTAGAGTGCATCGAGCGGCAAGCCCTGCGCGCCCAAGAAGCCAAGATCACGCTAGATGTCCAAGTGCCCGCCGACCTGCCGCCCACCACTGGCGATGGCGACCGGCTGGCGCAGGTTTTTACCAACCTGCTCGATAACGCCTTGCGCCACTCGCCGCCCGGCGGCAAGGTGAGCATTGCCGCGCGCAACATGAACGGGTCATCTATTGTGCGCCGGGGCAAAACGTGGCCGGCTGGCGTGGAAACAAGTTTCACCGACAACGGCAGCGGCATCCCGCCCGAAGACCTGCCGCGCGTGTTCGAACGCTTTTACCAGGTAGATAAATCGCGCCAGCGCCAAGACAGCCTGGGGCTGGGTCTGTTCATTGTCAAGCAGATTGTAGAGGCGCACGGCGGCACTGTGCGGGCCGAAAGCGTAGTGGGACTGGGCACGCGTTTTGTGGTGACGCTGCCGGCTGCCTGAGAAAGTTGCGAGGTAAAACAAAATGTCTTTTGCCAAGACCACCGGCATCTATGAACAAATATTTGCGCGCCGCGACCAGCGCTATACCATTGCCATCCCTGCCAGCTATACCGACGCCAGCCCCTCTCCCCTGATCCTGGCATTGCATTGGGGCGGCATCGTGACGCCATTTTACGGCAAATCCATCTTGATGGGCCTGGTCGAGCCGGCGCTGCGCGAATTGGGGGCAATCATTGTTGCGCCAGATTGCCAGCATGAGGATTGGGGCAACCCGGCCAGCGAAAAAGAAATCACGGCGCTGCTTGACCACCTGCAAGACAACTATAACGTTGATGACCGCAAAATATTGCTCACCGGCTATAGCAAAGGCGGCATCGGCACATGGTATCTGGCGGCGCGCCATCAAACCAAGTTTGCTGCGGCCATCCCTATGGCCGCCCCCCCGCAGCCCGATTCAGCCAGCGTAGATTGGACCATTCCCCTCTATGTCATTCACAGCCGCGCAGATGAGCACTTTGGCTTTGAGCAAACCGAACAAGTTGTCAGACAACTAGAATCCAAAGGCGCAGCGATTGAATTTGTGTTGCTTGACGATGTTTCCCACTATGACGCGGAGGGCTTTGTTCAGCCATTAAAGGCAACAATCGCTTGGGTCAAAGCAGCCTGGGCAGAGAGATGAGCTGCAACAGCCGCACCCGGTAAGCAACGCTTGCAAACAGCAGCTTGTAAGGTAAAATAGGAAAACAACAAAAGAAGCAAGCATTGCAGAGCCATAACCCTCGCGGTCCAGCGGCGGCGAGATTGCTTCGCTTCGCTCGCAATGACCGTAACGGATATCATTATTTTGCAAACTCTTAGAGGAGAATGACATGGCCGAAAATTTGCCCACCCTTGAAGAATGGCGACAGCTCTACGAAGCAGCAATTTGCATCAAAGAACTGGCTCCGTGGGAATGGATGGCCGAAGATGATCTCTTTGGCGTCCAAAGCCCAGAAACGGGCGAATCAGGCTTTATCAGCGTGATGGGCGCGCTGGGCCAGCACTTTTCCATTGCAGTTTACCAGGGGGACAGGGGGCTGTATGGCTTTTTGGACATGCTCCGAACTGCCGGCGAGGGTCCGGCCGAGCAGGTATTGGAGGTTCCCCAACTCCAGCTCTCGTTTGAAGATCGCCAGTTATTGCGAGACCAAGACCGGGCTGTCCTCAAGCAATTGGGGCTGAAATTTCGCGGCAAGAATGCATGGCCCTTGTTTCGCAGCTACCGCCCAGGTTACTATCCGTGGTTTATAGAGAGCGCTGAAGCCCGCTTCCTGCTGGTTGCGCTGGAGCAGACGATAGAGGTAGCGCCCAGGTTCAAACAAAAACCCTCGCTGCTCAGGCCATCGGTTGGCCGGAGCTGGTTCGCGCGTGTGCCTCAGCAACAAGAAGGTGGGCTGGTCTGGGAAGATCACATCATGGAAGTGCTGCCACCCAAGCCGCCCCCCATCCCGGTCAAGATAGATAATCAGGCAATTGAAGCAGTCAAGCGCCTGCCCAAAGGCAGCCTGGTTTTTGAAGTTGATCTTTTCTTGACGCCGACGCCTATACAGGAGAAAAAAGAGCTTCGGCCCATCCTGCCATATTTGCTGCTGATGGCAGACAAACATTCAGGCTTTATCTTTGGCAACGAGATGCTTGTGGCCGATCCATCCTACGAAGCAATGTGGGGGCGAACGCCAATGGCTGTCATCAAGCTGCTGGCCCAGGCCCGGCAACTTCCCAGAGAAATCAGAGTGCGGTCTCAGGCGCTTTTAGATTTGCTGCAGCCGCTCTTGGAACAGGTGGGGGTGCCGCTCAAGTTGTCGCCTCGGCTGAGGAGCATTGACGAAGCCAGAGACGCCATGTTTAGCTTTTTCGCGCGCTAGCCACCCTCAAGCCTCACCAGACATCAAGCGCAGCACACGGCACGCGCGCAGTGTAACCCACTTGCTCGGCTCGCCTTGCAATTCAAAATCTGTCCAGGTTTTGCCATTGTAGGCATATTGGTTCTTCCAGCGGCCTTGCTTGTCTTGTTTCGAAAGCACCCACTCTAGCGCGTGCTCCAGTTTTCGGCTTTTGGCATAGCCGGCCTCACACAACGCCTCCAGGTTTTGCAACACATCGGCCACATAACCCAATGGAAAACCTAGCCTGAACCACGAGCCGTTGGGGTGGGCATCTCGCTTGGGCATGGGGTAATCTGCCACGGCCACGTCGCGGCTCTGCAAAAACTCGGCGCTCTGCTTGATGGCGCGTTGCACCAGTGGAGCGCGCTTTTCAGGCGGAATGCACGCCAGCGCCAGCAGAGCCTTGATGGCTCCCCAGGCGCATGGCAATTGGTCATTGGCAGCGCAGCAAAACCCCGGCCCGCTGGTGCCAGATCGGTAATAGCCATCAAAGCCCTCGCCCGTAATCGAGCGCGCCTGCCACTCGATGGCTCGCTGCACGCGCCCATCTTCTAGCCAGCCCAGGCCAATCAACGCGCGCAGCAAATTGCCGTTCAGGCAATGCAACACCGAGGACGGCGGGGGCGGCGTTTCCCTGCTTACTCCGGAACAGCCCAAGCCACCCGTTTCGGCTTGCGTGTGCGCCAACACATATTCGCACGCCGCGCGCACGCGCTTGTCGCTGCCATCGGCGCCAAGCTGATTAAGAAATATCACCTGCCACACCGTGCCGCGATACTTGGGGCTGTAACCGGGGCCGGGCTTGACCCAATAGCCTTGCGGATATTGCGCCTCGAGGCTTGCGGCAATGGGATCGGTCTGCATAGCAGCGGCGCGGGTGCGCTTTACTTCGCGGTCGCTTTCGGGCTTGTCGAGCAACCAACGCAAAGCCAGATGTTTGACGGCGGGAGTTTCGTCTTCTAGCAGCCAGGGTAGAGGATTATCATTGAGCGCATTTAACCAGATTTGCTTTTTCATGGGGCCTCCTCGGCTCAATGATAGCACAGCTTTGATATTCCTGCCAAGTGCACAAAATGCGTGCACAAAATGCGGGCGCAAAATGCGGGCACAAAACGCCCAGCATTTCTCATGCCGGGCGCCTGGAGTTTAGTCCGGTGAGGCTCAGATCGTGACCCGTTCTATCTTGGCGCCCAAGGCCTGCAGTTTGGTTTCAATGCCCTCGTAGCCGCGCTCGATCTGGCCGATGTTGCGGATGATGCTCTGCCCGCGCGCGCAAAGCGCCGCGATGAGCAGCGCCATGCCGGCGCGAATATCGGGGCTTTCCAGCCGTTCGCTGTGCAGCCAGTTGGGGCCTTGCACAATACAGCGATGCGGGTCGCACAAGACAATGCGCGCGCCCATGCCAATGAGCTTGTCGGTAAAGTACAGGCGGCTTTCAAACATCTTTTCGTGCATCAAGACCGTGCCGGCCGCCTGGGTAGCCAGCACCAGCGCCACACTCAGCAAATCTGCCGGAAAGCCGGGCCAGGGCGCGTCTTCAATCTTGGGGATGGCATCGCCCATATCTGGCACCACCGTCAACGATTGCCCCCGCGGCACAAAAATATCTGGCCCGCGCGTTTCCCATCGCACGCCCAGCCGATCGAACACCAGCGAGATCATGCGTAGGTGCTCTGGCGCGGCATTGCGCACAAACACCTCGCCGCCGGTCACCGCTGCCAGGGTGATAAAACTGCCCACTTCCAAATAGTCTGGGCCAATGCTAAACTCGGCCCCATGCAAGTTGCACTGGCCGTGGATGGTCAGCGTGTTAGAGCCAATCCCCTCTACGTGCCCGCCCATAGCGTTGATCAGTTGGCACAATTGCTGCACGTGCGGCTCAGAGGCGGCATTGCGCAAAACGGTGCTGCCGTGCGCCAGCGCAGCAGCCATCATGGCATTTTCGGTGGCGGTGACAGACGTCTCATCCAGCAAAATGTCTGCGCCGGTCAGGTGTTGCGCAGACAGGCAAAAGCGATCATTAGCCTGCACCTCTGCCCCCAACTGCCGAAAAGCCAAAAAGTGCGTATCCACCCGCCGCCGGCCAATCACATCGCCGCCGGGGGGAGGCAATTCTACCTGGCGCAAGCGAGCCAGCATGGGCCCGGCCAACAAAATCGAGGCGCGAATATCGCGGCACAGCTCGGCGTCCAAATCGGCTTTGCGCACATTCGCCGCTTGCAGCCGCAAGCTATGCTCACCGCTCTCGCTTATATCAACTCCCAGGTCGCTCAGCAGCTTGCACATCGTCTGCACATCGCGGATGTTGGGCACGTTGTGCAAAATAAGCGGCTGATCTGTCAGCAGCGAAGCCGCCAGCATCGGCAAGGCAGCGTTCTTGTTGCCGCTGGGAATGACCGTACCCGAAAGGGTTTCTCCACCTTCAATCACAAATTGCTCCATGAACATTTCCTTTCCAGCCACCAGAGCGAAAACAGCCCAGTTCACTCGCCCTGTGGCAAATCATCAACCCAAGTTGCAGCTCGAATCTGTTCAATGTTATGGCGCACGTGCGCGGCAATATCTGCCGAGTCAATTTCATCGCTCAGATGCGCCAGATGGTCGCAAATCTGGCTCCAGCGCGGGAACAACTCGTAGGCAAAAGTGTTCTCTGGCCGCGCGTGCTCTCGGATAGAAGCCAGATCGTGTTTGACCAGTACATTAATAGACGTTTGCAGCAGGTCTTGATGTTCCGAGCCAGGCTCGAACATGAGGCCACCGTCGGGTGATCGTTCAAATGTCGTCAGCAACGCGGCGCATGTAGAAACAACCAGCGCCTGGGTATTGAGGCCGAGCTTGGCGCGCGCCGACTCGATGGCGGTCAGTTCTTGCTTCAGTTCGTCAATCCGCGCATCATAGCGCGCCAGCAGGCGGGGGGCCAGGCGTGTCCCCAACCAGCGGTCACTGAACGCCGCCAACAACGCCAGCACTTTTTCGCCCAGTGGAAGACTCATTGCCCACTCAGCCAAACCGCATCGCCAACGCAGGCGTTTAGCAACTGCGCAGCGCTGCCATCGCGCGCGGCAATTTCCAGGTAACCCGCGCTGCCCACCAACGCCAGCAACTCTCCCGGCGCTCGATCGGCAAAGGTGCGCGCCAACCCCTCAATCTGCCGCCCCCCTATTTTCACTTCAAACTGACTGGATTCTGAATTTGAAATTTGCAATTTGAAATTTGTTATCAAATTGCCAAAGCGGTCAATGTGCATAATCTCTCCACGCCACGCGCCATCGGCAGTGCGAGCAATTGCAGGCGGGGCAAGCACAACTGGGTCGGCAACCAGCGGCCCCAAATCATCAAAATTGGCTCCCCCCGCCAGGTGAGCTGCCACCGGCGCAAACACATCGCGCCCGTGAAATGTAGCGCTTACTTGGGGCAAATGATAGCGCGCATTAGACAACTGGCGGATTTCGGCGGCTTGCTCGCCCAAGCACAGGCTTAGCACGCCATTGTCTGGCCCTAAAAAGATAGCCCCAGGCGCGCGCGCGGCAATGGCCCGGCGGGCGCTGCCCACGCCCGGATCCACCACCACCATGTGAATTGTTCCAGCGGGGAAAAATGGCGCTGCCGCGCTCAACACAAAAGCGGCCTGGCGAACGTTGCCCGGGGCAATATCGTGCGAGATGTCTACCACTTGCGCCGTGGGCGCGATGGACAAAATCACACCTTTCAGTATGCCCACATAGGCATCGGCCAGGCCAAAATCAGTTGTAAGTGTAATGATCATCCTACTGGAAAAAGCACAAAGATGAGCAAATCCCACGCGGTATGGCTGACCATGTTCAGCAACAAAGAACGAGTGCGAAGGTACAACAACCCCCAAAACAGGCTGCACACTCCCGCCGCCAGCACCAGCATCAGGTTGCCGCTGCCGACATGCACCAGCGTATAGACTGCCGCTGCGAGCACAAAACCGCGCCAGGGGCCATTTTCCAACTCTAGCCGGCGCTGCAAAAAACCGCGCCAAAACAATTCCTCGCCAGGCCCAATGAGCGCCAGCATCAACAGCGTAATGCGAAGCGGAGAGGCCGCCCCCTTGAAGGCGTAAACATCGGTAATGCCGCCGCCGGCAAACGAAAACAGCCAGCGCGAAACAAGATTGCCAGCATAAAACACGCCATACAGCGCCAGCGCTGAAGCCAGCCCTCCAGCGATTTTGAACAGCCGCCGGCTTTTCAGGTCATCTAAAACGCGCGAGCGCCATTCTTTGTCTTGGGCAGCCGCCAACCCCACCAGCGCCGCGACATTGGCCGACATCCACCACCAAAAGTCAAACCCTCCCACACCGCGCGTGATGAACAATGGCACAAACATCGCCGCGGCCAGGGCCGCCATGATCCACGTCAACCTCATGGGTGCGCGCTATGCTGCCAGGTAGCCCACCAGCGCATCCAGTACCAGCGCCGCCACGCACAAAAGGCCAAACGTCAAGTTATACTGAGCGGTCGCGCCATCGAGCGCCACAAAATCGAGGGGATGAGCCGGGTTGCGCCGCCGCAGACCCTTTTGCAACAGTTGGTAAGCCTGGGGCGCTGCCAGCAAGGTAACCAAAAAAGTGAGGGGCATCTTGGGGTTGATGCCGCCCAACCACGACAGCGCCAGCATACCTAATATAAATGCAAACGGGCCAAACAGCAAAAAGGCATAATAGCCTTCCGAGCCACGGTCGCCCAACAGGCTGGCCACCGTGCGGATTTGCCCGCCAGAGTCGGGCTGGATATCGCGCCAGTTGTTCGAATGTAAAATACCAATCACCAGCAAAGACATTGGCACTGCCCACACCGCCGGCACCCACGAAGGCGTGCCGGTCTGCACCGTCCACGCGCCCAGCGCGCCCAAAATGCCAAAATCTAAAAATACCGCCAGATCACCCAGGGCATTAAACTTGAGCGGCAGCGGCCCCCAGGTATACAAGACACCGATGATTACACCCACCAACCCAATCCACAGAATAGCCGTTCCAACCTGCCAGACGATAAACAAGCCAATAAGCGATCCCACCGCCAGCAACAACCAGGCCGCCCGCAGAGCCTCGTTGGGCGTGATCCAGCCTCGCACCACAGACCCGCTGACCGGGTTGACTTGCCGATCAAGGCCCTTTTTATAGTCGTAGACATCGTTCATCAAGTTTGCGCCCGTGTGAAGAATGGCCATGCCCAAAAAGGCCGCCAGAAACAGCGCCAGGTCAAGCTGCGCCTTGCCAATGGTCACGGCCAGCACCGTGCCAAAAATCACCGGCATCGTCGAGGCCGGCAGCGCAAACGTGCGCGCGGCCACCCACCACTTTTGCAGCCAGCCAGGGGTTGGCCCTTGCGGAATGCCGGCCATTTGCTGTTCTTGTTGATTAATCATTTTCCCCCTCCGTCTATGCTCAAATATTAGAGTCTATCGGAAATAACGCAGCCAACGTATCCCCATACGTTGGCGGATGGGCATGGGGATGCCCATCCTGCTATTTCCGATAAGGTCTATTGCACCTGCCGCCAAAGTATACATGAGAATGACGAAACACGCCAATTGTGGTAGAATCTTTTTCTGTGAGCACGTTATCCGAAAACAAACCTTTAACTATTGTAGAATCTCTTGCATCTGGGTTCGATGCCGTGACCCGCGCGCCGCAGATCATTCTAGTGCCCTTTTTGTTCGATCTGTTCCTGTGGCTGGGGCCGCGCCTATCGGCTTACCCGCTGGTCAAGGGGATCCTGGCTTTTATGCTCAGCTTGCCCGCCATGCCAGACCAGACCGCCCAAACTCAGATGGCGCAGATGCAAACCCTGTTAGACCAGATAGGGCAGCAATTCAACCTGTTCACATGGCTCAGCCCAATGGTGCTGGGGGTGCCCAGCTTGATGTCCAATATTCTCGGCAACGCGCAGCCGTGGGCGCAACCCGGCTCAATCTGGGAAGTGAACAATGTCTTGGTCTACCTAGGCATGTTTGGGTTGTTTAGCCTGATTGGTCTGGGGTTGACGGCGCTTTATTGGAGCCAGGTGGCGCGGGCGGTGTTGAAACACTATCCTGGTGATCGCGGCTGGGCCGCTCACACCTTGCACATCTGGGGCGGGCTGGTCAAGCTGACGATGGTGCTCATCACTCTGGGACTGGTCATTGGCTTTCCGGCCCTAATCGTCGCTACTATCGCCGGCCTGATCAACCTGTTCCTGGGCCAACTCATTATCATGTTGGGGCTGGCAACCTTTATGTGGGCCGCCTCTTATATGGTGTTTGCCCTGCACGGCATTGCGCTGCGCCAGGCAAGCTTTTTCCAGGCGGTCAAGGTCAGCCTGATCCTGATGCGCACCCAGTTCTTTTCTGCCGCCGGGCTGCTGATGATCAGCCTTTTGATTTACATCGGCCTGGGCATAGTGTGGAACCTGCCCGAAGGCGATTCTTGGCTGAGGGCGGGCGCGCTTTTGGGCAATGCCTTTATCGCCACCGGTGTGCTGTGCGCCACCATGATGTTCTATGCTGGCCGAGTGCCAGAGCAAACGGAAGACAGCAAGTTAAAAGCACAAAATGGGTAACTGCTCAAGTGAGGGCATTTTCTAACCACCAGGACACCAAGGCACAAAGTAAAAAATAGAATTTTCTTGGTGTCTTTGTGCCTCGGTGGTAAAAGATGAACCAGGACTGAACAGCAGTTACCAAAACGGAACTTAAAAGGTGAATACTATGGCAGAAGAAACAAAACAAGAATACGACGCCAGTCAGATCCAGGTGCTAGAGGGTTTGGAAGCGGTGCGCCGCCGGCCCGGCATGTACGTCGGTTCCACCGACACTCGCGGCCTGCATCACCTGGTGTTTGAAGTTGTAGACAACTCGATAGATGAAGCCCTGGCCGGGGTAGGCACCCTCATCCAAGTCACCATCCACAGTGACAACAGCGTCACGGTGATTGACGACGGGCGCGGCATCCCCATTGGACCGCATCCCACCCAAAAAGATGCCAAGGGCAAACCCATGGACGCGCTGCAAGTGGTGATGACCATTTTGCACGCCGGTGGCAAGTTTGGCGGCGCTGGCTACAAAGTAGCCTCTGGCTTGCACGGCGTGGGCGTCAGCGCCGTCAACGCGCTGAGCGAATGGATGGAAACCACCGTCCGGCGCGATGGCCGAGAATACTGCCAGCGTTACGAGCGCGGCAAGCCCACCGGCAAAGTTCAAGACGCGCGGCGCGTGCTCAAAGACGATCCCTGGCAGCACGGCACCAAACAGCACTTTATACCTGACCCGGAAATTTTCAAAGGCAGCATAGACTATAAATTCGAAGCCCTGGCGCAGCGCTTTCGTGAAATGGCTTTTCTCACCCGAGGACTAACCCTCAGCTTTCACGACGAGCGATCAGACCACCACGCCAGCTTTTACTTTGAGGGCGGCATTCGCTCGTTCGTGCGCTACTTGAACAAGCGCCGCGAAGTGCTCCATCCGCCCATCTATGTGGAAAAACAGGTCAACGGCACAATGATCGAGGCGGCCATCCAGTACACCGATGGCTATGCCGAATCGGTCTACGCCTTTGCCAACAACATCAACACAGTAGACGGCGGCACCCACCTCACCGGCTTTCGCAGCGCCATCACCCGCACCCTCAACGATTACGCCCGCAAGAGCGGCCTGCTGAAAGAAAACGAAGCCAACTTTAGCGGCGAAGACGTGCGCGAAGGCCTGACGGGCATCATCAGCATCAAGCTGCAAGACCCCCAGTTCGAAAGCCAGACCAAAGGCAAGTTGGGCAATGCCGAAGTTAAGGGGCAGGTAGAATCGGTGGTCACCGAGGCCATGCAGCAATTCTTGGATGAAAACACCCGCGAGGCCAAGTCCATCATCCAAAAGTGCCTCACCAGCAGCCGCGCCCGCGAAGCCGCCCGCCAGGCCCGCGACCTGGTCATCCGCAAGAGCGCGCTCGAATCGCTCACCCTGCCCGGCAAGTTGGCCGATTGCTCCGAGCGCGAACCCAACAAGGCCGAGCTGTTCATCGTCGAGGGCGACAGCGCCGGCGGTTCGGCCAAGCAAGGCCGAGACCGGCACTTTCAGGCCATCTTGCCCCTGCGCGGCAAGATCCTCAATACCGAGCGCGCCCGGCTGGATAAAATCTTGCAAAACAATGAAGTCAGGGCGCTCATTTCCGCGCTGGGCTGCGGCATTGGCGACCAGTTTGACGTATCGGTCCTGCGCTATGGGCGGATAATAATTATGTGCGATGCCGACGTTGATGGCGCGCACATTCGCACCCTGCTGCTGACCTTTTTCTTTAGGTTCATGTCACCCCTCATCGAGGACGGCCACCTCTACATTGCCCAACCTCCGCTGTATCGCATCGAGACCAAGAACAACGTGCAATATGTCTACACAGACGCCGAGAAAGACAAGGCTCTGGAAAAGTTAAAAGGGGCCAGTGTCACCCTCCAACGCTACAAGGGCCTGGGCGAGATGACGGCGCAGCAATTGTGGGAGACCACCATGGACCCAGAAAAACGCACCCTGCTGCAAGTGACGATCGAAGATGCCACAGTCGCCGACCGGACCTTTGAGACGCTGATGGGCAGCGCCGTGCTGCCCAGGCGCAGGTTCATCATGAGCAATGCAAAAGAGGTACGGAATTTGGATATTTAGGCTGTCGTACTGTCTACAGCGATTGGCTCAGGCGCACGGCGCAGAGTTGACAAGGAATGCTATAATCAAATTAGCCTAAAAAATGCCCTCGGCACTTGCGCCAAAAGTTATGATCCCAGAAGAACTAGAAATCATTCTAAGAAAAAAAGAAGGCTTGAAACTTGAGTTCAAGCGCGAGTACAAGCTTGATATCCCCCCTCCCGCCGGCACAGAAGAACAACTTTGGACAAGATTCTTAGCTGGCCAGTGGGATGAGTTCATAAAAGACATCCTGGCGTTGGCAAATGGGAACGTTGGCACAGCTACCCAGGCTGGCATTTTGGTCGTAGGAGCCGATAATGACCTGCCTCCAGATGGCCCACGCCAGACTTATGACACAAGCTATTTGGGCCTGACCGAAAAGCAAATTCTAGAAAAAGTGAATAGCGCTTGTGACCCACCCATTCCAGACATCCATTGTGAGCGCATTGAGCTGGAAGGCAAAATCCTCCATATCATAACAATACCTCCTAGCCCCCATGTGCACGAGACGACCCGCGTGCTACGCCCCGTTAAAGAACCGGCATTTGACAATACAGGGCGGCTTAGAAACTTTAAGGATGATAAAGCTGTTGGAACCTGCACCGTTTTCATTCGCCGCAACGAGAGTGTTCACCCAGCAAAAGCCTCAGAACGCCAAGCCCTTGAAAAAGACAAGCAAAGCATTCTCTATTCAAGTACAACTCACAAAGACCAAGCGCCGCTTATTCCCTTGCAACGCCCCCGCCGCACCACGCACTTTACTGGCCGTGAAACTGAACTTGCCCGACTCATGGCCGACCTTCAACCCGGATGCGTCGTTACCCTCTGCGGCCCTGGGGGCGTCGGCAAGACTACACTCATCGCAGAAGTCACCTGGAGGCTTGCCCCAGGCGATACACCGCCCAACCGCTTCCCAGGAGGCATCATCTTCCACACCTTCTACCACCAACCCCAGGCCGACCTAGCCCTTGAAGCTATCGCCCGCGCTTACGGCGAGGATCCGCGACCATCGCCTGCTGCCGCCGCCCAGCGTGCTCTGGCCAATCGCCGCGCCCTCATTGTCTTGGATGGAGCCGAAGCCGCCAACAATCTTCAACCCATCCTAGACATCACTGGCGATTGTGGCGTCCTCATCACCACTCGCCGCCACAGCGACGCACCCGAAGCATGGCAAGACATCAAGCCTTTGCCTGCCGGCCAATCCATCCAACTCCTGCAAGCTTGGGGGGGCGACCGCGCCTCAGATGAAAATGTCGTCCGCCGCATCTGCGAATTGTTGGGCGGGTTGCCTTTGGCCATCTACCTGGTTGGGCGCTATCTTGCCCAACGTCAGCAAGAGGCCGTGGACTATCTCGCCTGGCTCGAACAAACGCCTCTCGCCGCGCTCGACTTCGGCCAGCGCCAGCGTGAAAGTATCCCCCTCCTGCTTGAGCGCAGTCTGGCCCATCTAAGCGAGATAGCCAGTTGCACATTGGCAGTGGTAGGGCGGCTTGGCCAATCGCCTTTTGACCGGCAAGTGATTATAATAGCCCTGGATTCTGAGGTGACCGAGGTTAACCATTGCTTGGGTGAGTTGATAGATTATGGGCTCTTGCTTCGAGCCAATGATCGTTATCAGATCAGCCATGCGCTGGCGCATACTTACGCCCGCAGCATACCTGTCCCCTCCGATGCACTGGATCGCCTCGTTGCCCACTATATCGCCTTAGCCGAAGAACAAAGCACGTTGGGCCCGCCTGGTTTTGTCACCCTCGACCTTGAACACACGCACATCCTCGCCATCCAATCCGCCTGCCTCGCCGCCGAGCATTGGGATGCCGTACAAGATCTTGCCTGGGCCATCAAAAGCTACCTCAACCTGCAAGGCCATGCAGCCGAGCAGATAGCCACCTTCCAGATGGGGCTCCAGGCCGCCATTGCTGCTGGCGACCGCTACAATGAGAGCGCCTTCCTCAGCAGTCTAGGCAACGCCTACTTCTACCTTGGCGATGTTCAAAAAGCCATCGAGTTCTTTGAACAAGCCCTTGCTATCGCCTGCAAAACAGGCGACCGTGGCGATGAAGGTCATGCCTTCCAAAATCTGGGCGCGGCCTACGCTAGGTTGGGCCACACCCAAAAAGCCATCGAATTCTTTGAACAAGCTCTTGCTATCGCTCGCGAAACCAGTGACCGTGCTGGGGAAGGCAATGCCCTCAACAACCTGGGCACAGCATTGCGCCACTCCGCCGAAGGTAGAGGCGATGTGGACAATGTCCACAAGGCCATAGAGTTTTATGAGCAAGCCCTTGCCATCGCCCGCGAGGTGCGAACCGTTCGCTCCAAACAATGTCGCTGGCATTGGGGAAGAGCGGAAAAGAAAAGGCTACACAAGCCTGAACTTTTACAACTGAATGTCCATTCAGGTGCGATAGATAGAACGCAAATCTACTCCTGACCTCCAGGGGGTGGAGTGACAGCATCACCCTACGGCGAGAGACTGGTAATCAAACGCCGGAGTGCAAGGGTGAAAAGGGGCTAAACTGCCAGCCAAAAGTGGTGACGACCCCAAGCAGGTGGTCATGGACAGGGAAACAAAGGTATGTAAGCGTCGTAACGATGAACCTGCCAAAACGGCTGAAGTCTGCCATAAGCAGACAAAGGCAGGCCCAAAAGGGAACTCGTCCTTATTCGGCCATTTAATCTCGCGATAAATGGTACCCACTCGATACACAGGACGCGGCGTATAGTACCGTCCTAAAGCCACATAAAATGGACATTCGGAACGGGATAACCTCCTGCGGCTCTCATCCGGGGTTAGGCCTATGAGCAGGTGACCAACCGCAAGCTTTCAGCAGGGGGTAGGATGGCTCAAGAAGCAAATGCCTTGAGTAACATCAAGGATACGCTGACGTGAGCCCGGAACGTGGGAAAGTAAAGGTACTGACAGAGCATAAATCTTGTGACAAATGTAGAGATACCTATTGAAGATTGGCAGATGATCCCCTGGAAGAAATACCAGCGGAACGTCTACCGGCTCCAACAGCGCATTTACCGAGCCGCACACCGGGGCGACTGGCAGCGTGTCCACAATCTGCAACGACTACTGATTCGATCTTGGTCAGCACGCAGTCTGGCAGTCCGAAGGGTAACACAAGACAATCGCGGCAAGAGCACAGCCGGCGTGGATGGAGTAGCATCACTTACACCCAAACAACGGCTAACCCTTGCCGGGCGATTACGAAACCTATCGAACTGGACAGCCCAACCGATACGGCGGACATACATACCCAAACCCGGTAGCAAAGAAAAGCGGGGTCTAGGCATTCCGGTCATGGCGGATCGAGCCATGCAAGCCTTGGTCAAGCAGGCACTTGAACCGGAATGGGAAGCCAAGTTTGAACCCAACTCATATGGATTCAGACCAGGCCGCTCGACCCATGACGCGATAGAAGCCATCTTCAAAGCTATCCGCAGCAAACCTAAATATGCTTTAGATGCGGACATAGAGAAATGCTTCGACCAGATTTCTCATACCGCCCTAATGGATAAACTGGACACCATCCAACCCATAGCCCAACTAATACAAGGATGGCTCAAAGCTGGCATCATGGACAAAGGTCAACTTCTGTTTCCAGAAGCAGGTACACCACAAGGCGGATTATGCAAAGCTTTGCATAATCCCCCTTATGCAAAGAAAGCTATTATGCAAAGTAACGGCCCCAAACACAGTCAAATTCGCTGTTTCAAGACGATTTACTTTGCATAATAGCTGAACCTACTTCAATCC